>DHAA01000121.1 GCA_002397275.1 Thermacetogenium sp. UBA4966
TCGGTTAGGGTGTGAACAGTAACAAATATAGAGGCGTCTTGTATGATGCCATCCTCCAGAAATATAAAAACCTGGCTCCCATAGTAATCCGTAATATTAACCGTGTATTGGTGGATATACAGTGATATCTGTGAACATTTCTCAAATACCTATACCCTTGAGGTAGAGAATAAACAGGGAATAAAGATGTACCCGGTCGTCGCCGTTAACAGCGACCCGGCCAAAAAGGGCTCCGGTTCATCGGCGTTTATTAAGATTTGATATTTCTCGTTTTCTTGGTTATAATAATATCTAGGAAATAAGTATAAAAGGGATACTTTGAGCATATACTGGGAGGAGAAAAAATGGCGATAAATTCAGTTAGGAGCATTCCTATGGAACGTAAAATTATCAGTGTTTCGAGAAAAAGGCAGATCACTATACCACAGAAGTATTTCGAAGCGTTGGGTTTCGGCGATCAAGCCGAATGTGTTCTGCAGAACAATGGGATTGTCGTCAGGCCTATCCGGGAAGACTCAGGGAGTGAGTTTTCCGAACAAATTCTTGCCGATTTGATTGCTCAGGGTGTTTCCGGGCAGGAACTCCTTGTAAAGTTCAAAGAAATGAACAAGAAAATCGCCCCGGCTATGAATAACGTGATCCGTGAGGCGGACAGTATTGCAAAGGGAGAAGAAAAGTATGCAACCATGGCGGATATCTTCGGACCGGATGATAAGTAAATGTTCGAAATCCGGTTCACGAGAGCAGCAGAGAGATACTTGAAGAAAATTAAGGAAAGGGGCCTCAGGGAAGCATTTCGAGACGCCCTTAAAAAAATAGGCGCTGATCCGTACATTGGCGAGTTAAAAACAGGATCCTTGGCCGGGGTCTATTGCTATGATGTTTACTATAGCAAAACCAATTACGAGCTTGCATATAGAATATATGAAGAAGACAGTCAGATGGTGGTTGTGATTCTTGCTGGTACACGAGAAAACTTTTATGATGAATTGAAAAGGTATATGAAGGAGTTTTTATCTTCATCAACCGTTATCTGATGCAGAAGCACCCGGCGAAACTGATCAGGCGCTCCTCTGTACCGGCTTAAACAGCACGACCGTTTATTTTTTTAATCCGGATATAGACAACCCGTCCTCCTGATCAACCGTTCTACTCGTCCTGCTCCGGAAAGCAGGAATCCTTGCGGGGGCATTGCCGGCACTTACGGCAGCAGTAGTTCTCCTGCTCCTCCTTCACACCGCGGATGGATTTGCCGGCCGGGTGTCCGCTCAGCCTGGCCGCTTCCCGTTCCACCAGCTCCGCGGCCAGCATCACATCCCTTACGTTCGGCCAGCGGTGCGGTACCACCAGAGCGGTATCGTCCACAAAAACGATGCGGGTTCCGTTCGGCTTCTCCTGCGGCCCGCGCCCTTCCTCCAGCCCCTTCCCCGGCCGCCTCCCTGCCCCCTGCGGCAGATACTCCCGGATCTTGTCCTTTACCAGATAAGCCCGGGTGCCGTCATCCTTGACCCGCGCCATGCGGGCGCGCACAGGTATCATGACCAGGCCGGGGCGGAGAGCCACCGGAATGGCGTATCTCCGCCCGCAGACCTGGGAAAAGGCATGCTGCGCCAGCCGCAGATCGATCAAAAATGTATGGGACAGCCTGGCCGGCAGTGTTTTTGTCTTCAGATCACAGAACAGAGCAGAATCCCTTTCCAGGAGGATATTGGTACCGTTAACCCCGTCCCTGGTGTAAACTGGGACGAGACCCATCAGCTGCGGCCATAATTCGGCAAATTGTACTTTTGCCAATGGTTTCCACCCCCTTATGCCCACTATTTTACACGAACAGATGTTCCCCTGTCAAGGGGAGGCTCAATGAGAAATCCCCGTTTCCCGCTCCACCGCCTTGGCGCTTACCTCCGCAGGGCGCAACTGAACCGACAGCGCCTGTTCCAAACGGGTGATGGCCAGGGTGAGGCGTCCAGCTTCTGTTCCACCCTTACCAGCAGGTAAAGAGCCACGACAATGGGGAATCCATAATTTCCGATCTGCAACCAAATGTCCTCCATGGCGTTCCCTCCTCAGAATTTTTTAAAAATACCCTGCCTGCCGCGACGGCAGGCAGGGAGCTTCAGATTACGGCCCTTTAGACCGCGATGATCTCTTCGATATCCTTCGTCACCACACGGGCGTTATAGATGGCCGCGGCGTCCCCTGTTTTGGACGAGAAGGTGTTCTTCTCGATAATGGTGTTCATGGCGGTCTCCACATCCCCTGCGGTGAGCTCTGCGCGCGGGTCGGACAGAGAAAGCTTGAGCCTGCCCCCCAGCTCAGTGATAAAGTTCATCTCCAGAGTGCTGGACACTGGTCTCACCCCCTTTCCGGTAAATTTTCTGCTGCGGATTACTCAGCTTCCAGCTGCACCTCGTTCATCCGGCTGACGGATTCCACCGGATGCATCTGCAGCCCGGCCAGGGCCAGCCCCACGGCATAGAGGTCCTCATCGAGAGCGGCAGTCTTGACGCTGCGGAAAGTCCTGGTGCGGACAATGGCGTTCCCTTTCTCATCAGTTCCGGTGTGGACCCTGATCTGCAGGCTGCTCTGTTTGAGGAGCGCGGTAACAGGCATGTGATCACCTCCTCTCCTCTTACTTTCAGGGGTGTTCCCCCCGATTGACTACATTTTAAAGAGAACAGGTGTTCTATAGCAAAGGCCGCATCAGCGAAAAGCGAACAGAAATCAGGGTCGCATTTCAGAAAAGCGAAAAAGAGCGGGAAGGAGTGATGTTAAAGGCAAGGAGAAGAGAGGAAGGGCGGGGGGAGGCCCGGCCTTAAAGAAATAAAAAAAAGCGAATTTTTATAATTCGCCTGAATTATTGTAAGATTTCCGGACGCATTTCTAAAATACCCAATTCCCGCGGTTCTCTACGACAGCGACGGAACCTGCAAGAGAGCCTTTGCCGCGTCCGCGGTCTTCCCGGTAACATCTTCGTCAGGAATCCAATTGCATTTGATTTCCGGTTCCACGACTTCAAAACCGGCGTCGGTCAATTTTTGGCGCAGGACTTGCGGGGACTCGCCGCTCCAGCCGTAGCAGCCGAACACCGCCGCCTTTTTCTTTTTAAACTTCAGTTCCTTCAGGAACTCCAGCCAACCCCCTACAGAGGAAAGGATATTCCGGCTGACTGTGGGCGATCCCACCGCAATGGCCCTGGACTTAAAGACCTCGGTCATGATATCGTTTTTGTTGGTTTTAGAGATATTGAAGATCTTCACCTTGGTGTCGGGGGACAGGCGCCTGATTTCCGCTCCTATTTTGTGCGCCAGCTGTTTTGTGCCGTCCCACATGGTATCGTAAACTATAGTAACCTGATCCTCCTGATAACCCTGTGCCCATTCATAATATTTTTCAACAATCTGCAGAGGATTGTCCCTCCAGATTGCGCCGTGGCTCGGCGCGATGATATCGATAGGCAGCCCCAGGCTTTGAACCTCTTCAACCTTCTTTTTGACCAGCGGAGAGAAAGGATTGAGGATGTTGGCATAGTACTTGATGGCCTCCGCCCAGAGCAGGCATTGGTCCGCTTTGTCGTTGAACAGTTCTTCAATGGCATAATGCTGTCCGAAGGCGTCGTTGGAAAACAGGATATTGTCCCCGGTCATGTAGGAGGCCATGCTGTCCGGCCAATGGAGCATTTTCATCTCTACAAAGACGAGTTTCTTCCCGTTCCCAACATCAACCGAATCCCCGGTTTTGACGACCCTGAAATTCCATTCCGGATGGCGATACTGTCCGCTCAGGGATTTAACGCCGTTGGCTGTACAGTAAATCGGCGCGGTGGGTATTTTCTCCATCAATGCGGGCAGAGCACCGCTGTGGTCGGACTCGCCATGGTTGGCGACGATGAAATCAATGCTTTTCAGATCAATCTCCCTGGCCAGCTTGTCCACAAATTCCGCGGAGTGCGGTTTCCATACGGTATCGATCAAGACGGTCTTTTCTTCCTCGATCAAATAGGCGTTTTAACTGGATCCATGATTGATGGAATAGTCTGCGCCGTGAAAGGACTCCAATTCCCAATCCGTTTTGCCGATCCAATACACATTGTTTTTGACCCGCTTTTTCATGAGTTTCTTCCTCCTCTCAGCGAATTTTTTCCGGCTGATGATTTCCGGGCCGGATGGTGCTTCGTTTATGCGGAAACAACCCCCCGCTTCCTCGATGAAGATGAGCCGTTTTTTAAAAGTAGTCAGTCCTGCGGCATCAGCATAGTCTCTCAAAACCCAGCCGGCGTTCCCGTATGCCAAGGATGCTGTGGTAATCTTCGTTCTCTTTGATCAAGTTGGAGTCCAGTATGTTGATATTTTATTATACCAAATTACTGTGCAGTTAGTTAGCGATAAAAAGGTTTCGCAGAGATCGCGTTTCCATTTAA
>DHAA01000117.1 GCA_002397275.1 Thermacetogenium sp. UBA4966
TAAATGGAAACGCGATCTCTGATATTACTCTTATCTTCTTGCTTTTCTCTGATCTTTATGGTAAATTAAAATTGATAAGGGCATATGCCTATATAAATCAAAAACATCCACACCAAGGAGGTTCCTAAATGAAAATAGGGGTGACTGCAACCGGAAAGGATCTTGATTCTCAGATGGATCCCAGATTGGGGAGAAGCGCTTACTTTATTGTGGTGGATCCGGATACGGAGGAATTTGAAGCCATCGCGAATCCAGGAATTTCTGCAGGAGGCGGCGCCGGAATCCAGGCGGCGCAAGCGTTAGTGAAGCAGGGAGCAGAAGCGGTGATTACCGGGCATTGCGGCCCGAATGCTTTTGATGTGCTGGCCGCGGGAAAGATAAAAATTTACCAGGCATCGGAAATGACTGTCAGGGAAGTGCTGGATCTTTATAAAAAAGGAGAACTGACCGAAATCAGCACCCCAGGCAGAGCCAACCGAGGCAAGGGTTCTCGATGATTATCTCTGTGTTAAGCGGCAAAGGAGGCACAGGCAAAACTACTGTAGCGGTTAATCTGGCTGTTTCCCTGGCGGTAAAAAAGGAAAAAATACTTTTGCTGGATGCGGATGTGGAGGAGCCCAATGCCGGACTCTATCTCAAGCCGGTAGTGGACGAATCTATGCCGGTTACCATTCCTGTTCCTGAGATCGATGAGGAGCGATGCGACTATTGCGGGGAGTGCGCTGATTTTTGCCGGTTTAATGCGCTGGCTGTCACTGAAGGGGTTGTGATTACTTTTCCTGAACTCTGCCATGCTTGCGGCGGGTGTACCCTCGTTTGTCCAAGGCAAGCGATCAAGGAGGTTGACAGAGAGATCGGCACGATTGAAAAGGGCCGGGCGGAATCTATTGGTTTCCGGCAGGGAAGGCTGCATATCGGAGAGCCTTTCGCAGTGCCGGTGACACGAGCCCTAAAAAGAGGATTGACGGATATAGAAGACAGTATAGTGATCATTGATTCTCCTGCCGGCGTATCCTGTCCTGTGATCGAGGCGGTGAGGGGCAGCGACTTCGCCCTCTTGGTTACAGAACCCACGCCTTTTGGGCGCCATGACCTGAGACTCGCTTTAGAGATGGTAGATTATTTAGGAATACCGCGCGGCGTGGTGATCAACCGTGCCGGGGACGACAACAGTATTATCAGCGAACTCTGTCGGGAGAAAAATGTTCCCATCTTGCTGGAGATCGAGTTCAGTTCCCGCTTGGCTTCACTAGGGTCTGTGGGCATACCGTTTTGCGAGGCGTTGCTTTACTGGCGGGAAAGATTCTATGAGGTGTATCAATCGATCAAGGAGAAATGCTTATGCGCCAATTAGTTATTACCAGTGGAAAAGGAGGAACAGGTAAAACGACGGTAACCGCGTGCTTTGTTGCTCTTGCCGGTGAAAAGATCGTTGCAGATGCCGATGTGGAAGCCCCCAACCAACATCTCTTGCTTAACCCCCGGATTATAGAGAGAAGGGATTATAAAGGAGCAAAGATGGCGGTCAAGAATGCCGAAAAATGTGAACAGTGTGGAAAATGCGAGGAGTACTGCCGCTTTAACGCCATTAAGGATATGGAAGTAGAACCCACCGGCTGCGAGGGCTGCGGCGTCTGTGTTTTCGTTTGTCCAACGGGAGCCCTGCGGATTGAAGAGGTTACCACAGGAGTTACTATGGTTTCCAAAACCGATTATGGCTCTTTTTCACACGCTCTCTTAGAAATCGGCGCCGAAGGCTCTGGGAAACTGGTAACAGAGGTGCGCAAAAACGCTGAAAAAATAGTGCAAGATGAGCCGCTGCTGCTTATCGATGGTTCGCCGGGAATCGGGTGCCCGGTCATTGCCTCTCTCACCGGGACAGATTTTGCTCTGATTGTAACCGAACCCTCTGTTTCCGGGATGCATGATTTGGAAAGGATCCATCAAGTAACGCGGCATTTTGGCGTAGATGCCCTTGTCTGCATCAACAAGTGGGATTTAAGCCCTAAAATGAGCAGGGATATTGAGAAATACTGTGAGGATAAAGGTGTTGACCTGGTTGGCAAAATTCCTTTTGACTCCGGGGTTATAGATGTCTATAAAGAGAGCCTGCCTGTTGAGCGATTATTAAAGACCAAGGCAGGGGAAGCTATTGAAAAGATATGGGAAAAAGTCAGGGGACACCTTTTTAATAATAAAAAATAAGGCATTAAAACTATTATACGAGAGGATGATTAACATGAAGGTTGCTGTTCCGTCCCAGGGCGCCGATATATGCGCGCATTTTGGACACTGCGAGAGTTTTACCATTGCAGAAGTAGAAGAGGGTAAGGTGATCAGTAAGCAAACATTAAAAGCACCCCCGCATGAACCTGGTCTGTTGCCGCGTCTGTTGGCCGGTGAAGGCGTTAATGTGGTAATTACAGGGGGAATGGGCGCCCGCGCTCAGGATCTTTTTGCACAGCAGGATATTCAGGTGATCACAGGCGCCGGCGGTTCTATTGATCAAGCCCTGGCGGCGTTTATCAAAGGTAATCTGCAAACAGGTCCCAATGCATGCGACCATTAAAGGAAAATCATAAATAAAATTTTTAGAAACGCGCCGCTTAGATTCATCAGCGGCGCGTTTCTGTCCAAAATATTTTTTATCTGTACTTGCATGACGAAAAGATTCATGTTATATTATTAGTGTAATGAGCATATGCCCATTTAGAAAGCAGATTAAAGTACGCTTGATAAGGCTTTGAGCCTTAAACTGAACTGAATGCGAGGGGGTGACGCTGTTGGGTGATATGCTGGACTCCTGTTATCAGGAACTAGAAAGACGCCATATTCGTCTTACTCCTCAGAGAGAAGCTGTACTGCTGGCACTGTATCGTGATAGGGATGGGCATTTAACTCCTTATGAGCTATTTAAAAAGGCAAAAAAAATCTATCCTGAACTGGGGTTGGCCACGGTTTATAGAACACTCGAGCTGTTTTTAGGAACAGGTTTGCTCCGAGATGTTCAGTTTGATAAGGGGATAACCCAGTATGAGCTTAAAGATGCAAAGGGTAGCCGGCATCATCATCTAGTTTGCAAGTGTTGTGGACATCTGCAGGAGATTAATGGAATTTTTCCAAAGAAACTGCTGGATCAGGTAAACGAAGAAACCGGTTTCTTGATTACCGATTACTGTTGTCAGTTCTATGGTTATTGTGAACAGTGTAGAGCGGGCAGTAACTATGATGACAGGCAAGTTGAAATCGAAAAACATGTGAGAAAGGAGGTGTAAAATGATGCGCGGTCGTAATTATTTCGGTCCTGGTTTTTGGAAAGGTGGTCCTGGACGTGTCGGTGAAGGCGCCGGCGGAGGTAGAGGTAATTCAGCGCCTTTTTGCCGGTTTTTCCCCTGGCTCCCACGCCGTTGGTGGGCTGCTTCAGGATGTGTTCCCGGTCCTTGGGGCGTGGCGCCGGAAAGGGCGTCCGGGTCTTGGGCTGCTGAGCCAATACAGGGAGAAGCCTGGAATGAAGCAGATGTTCTCAAAGAGCAGGCCAGTTTTGTGCAGCAGCGGCTGGACGAGATCAATAAGCGGCTTAAAGATCTGGAGGGGCAAGAATAAGCTGTAAAGCTACCGTTATTCCCATTGTTAAAGGGGGAAACTCATGAAGACGTTTCCCCCACTTTTTTAAGAGGCGACAGGGGATGGATCTCTGTCACCTCTTAGGGCGGAACTATAAACGGCTTGCATCCGACTTCCTTTGAGATAGGCCAGACTCTATGCCTGCGGGCGCATCCGTTGTATAAACAAAGGTTCTGCTATGAATATTACTTATGAATAAAGATCTGCCATTCTCCGCCTATATTTTTTTTGGTTTCTACCTCAAACCCCTTGTTCTTAGCCAGACGAGTTACGTTTTCCAGCGCTGTGTTGTTATCGACCAGTACTTCTATCTCCTCGTCATACTTCTCAACGGCTGCCTTCGTTTTGATGACGGGCAGAGGGCAGCTCAAGCCTCTAGCATCGACGACATTACTCAAGATAAGCGCCTCCTCATATTTTGCTTGTCGCTAAGCCTCCCGGCAGACCCAACCTATGCCGGCACAGATTAGGATGCCGATGATCACAATGATTTTTCCATAAAAAGTCGGCCCGTCGGGGCTGCTGGCCAGCATGAAGTTATGCGCTATAGCGGCGCCTGCTACCATTCCCAGCACCGTAATGCCACCGTCGGTGTCACCCTGCCCGCTTAAAATCAGCTGGCGCAGCGGGCACCCCCCGGCCAGTATCCCTGCCAGTCCAACGAGAGCCATGCCCATGAAATTCCAAACGCCGTCCGTATGAGCTATCGGCTGGTTCGCAAAACCAAGATTAAAACTACCTAAGATCAGATTAGCAACCAAAACACCGACAAAAATCGCACCGTAGCCTTTGAGCAAATAGGTATCTCTGGTAAGAGCATAATCACGGACTCCGCCGCTCAGGCAGAGGCGGGCGCGCTGGGCAAGAAAACCCACAACGAGTCCTGCGGCAAGGCTGATGGCCAGCGGTGCAAAGAGGGAACCAGGCCCCTTAGCGCTTACAAAGATGGGACCGCCGGCTTCAGCATTAAAGACCGGCTGATAAATTGCTAAAAACACGATGACCACGGCTATGAAGGGCATAATCAACGCCCCTGCCAGCGACCCGTTCTGGGCTCGACCCAGGTTGAAGCCGCGCTTTAAAAACTCTACTCCTGCCATGATACCGACAACGAAACCAACCAGCCCCAGGATAGCGTTGAGATCTCCGCCACCCAGTCTCAGCAGCATGCGCAACGGGCAGCCTAAGAAAACCAGCGCTCCGATCATCATAAATATTCCCAATAAAAATCTGACAATAGTGCCTGAACCGCCTTTACTCCTGAATTCACGCCCGATCAGCGCCGCAAAAGCAGCCCCTAAAATCAGTCCCGGTATCTCCGGCCTCAAATACTGGACAATAGCCGCCCGGTGCAGTCCCAGGGCGCCTGCCGTATCTCTCAAAAAACAGGCTATACAAAGCCCCATATTCCCTGGGTTTCCCCACTTGACAAGCAACGCGGCTAGAACACCAATCACAAGTCCTGTACAAACCACCAGCCAATCCTTTCGATCCAAGTGAAAATCCCTCCCTCAATTAATAAAGACAAAATTTAATGTTATAAATTAGCTAATTCCGTCTTAATTCCTGCTATTTAAGACATAACAATAAGTTATAAAGAATTGCAGGCCACCGCTTATCTTAAATAATCTCAAGTATTCAGCTAATTTATGGAACAGAAAGTAACCTGTGAGTGTTATGTAGAGGGTATTGCTATTTCTTTATGGGATTTGATGAAATATCTATCAAGTGAGCAGGACATTTAGATACTGTTGGTGAATATACGTAATTATAAAAGAATAATTCTTTCGGACCAGGTTGAGGAAGCCGGTGCAAAGTCCGGCGCGGTCCCGCCACTGTAGGGGGGATATCCTCTGCGCAAGCTGCTGTTCAGCTTAAAGATACGCGGCCGGACAGGAGGGAGCAGGGGCTTTAGAACCCAAGCCAGGAAACTCGTCTGTCGTCCGTCGGTCACACTGCTCTACGCGAGATAGGGGTGTGGTTTTTTGTTTGGATGAATTATGTCCGAGATATACCCCGATTTCCGATAGGACCGGGCTTTTAAGTTCGACGAGAGGAGTGGGGAAAACATTATTTTGTGCAATTCACTATGCGCCAAATTAGAGCAGCGGTGTGATGTCAAGAAGTCAACTGGAGATTATCCTCGGAATCGGTCGCTGCTCGTAGTATACAAGGGAGGTTTGAAGATGTTTCGTTTTTATAGGAAGAAGATTATCGCTTTATTGCTGACCGTCTGTTTCTTGGTGACAGTGGTGGCGCCCGGGTTGGCACAGGGAGCGGAGAATACTGGTAATTCGCTCCAGGAGGCCAGGGATGGTATTGTCGGTTATTACTTGAAAAACAAAACGACTTTGAACAGATGGCGAGAGGTTGCCGCTCTCAAGGAAGCCGGCCAGAATGTTGCCAACGCTCCCTGGACGCTTCCCGATTGGAAAACAGATCAACTCAATAGTGGGTCGCAGCCGAGCGATTATGCCGGGGCAATATTAGGCATGCTGGCCGCCGGGGAGAACCCAAAAGATGTTGGGGGAAGGAATCTGGTCGATGAACTGGCTGCGCTACAAGATAGCGACGGCGGTTTTACCGCCTGGCTTAATCAGACGACTTGGGCTGTTATCGCTCTGGATCAAGCGGGGGGGAATTACAACACCGCTAAAGCCGTAGAGTATCTTATATCACAACAAAAAAGCGATGGCGGTTTTGCCCTTTCCGGTGATGTTGGAGATCCTGATACCACCGGGGATGCTCTGTTGTTTCTCGCTGTGCACCAGGATATAGCCGGAGTGTCCGATTCTATAAACAGAGCTAAGAATTGCCTGAAAAGCCTACAGCTGTCCAACGGCGGTTTTGCCAGTTGGGGTACTGAAAACCCGGAGTCCGTGGCGGCTGTGATCCGGGGGCTGCTCGCCTGCGGTGAAGATTTAACTTCGGGAGACTGGAAAAAGGAAAATGGAAACATGATTGACGCCCTCTTTTCCTTCCAGTTAGAGGACGGGTCCTTTGTTCATCAGATATCGGATACTAAATACGACGCTATGGCAACCGAACAAGCTCTGCTGGCGGCTGCGGATTTGGTCGGCGCAGGGGCAGTTTATACCGTTAGAACCGGTAAAAAGCACACCGTTAATGAAACCAGAGCGACGGTAAGGGTGAGAGTAGAGGGCGCCGGGGACAGTTTGAAAGACGCTAAAGTGCAGGTCACAGGAACTGCCCTTGATGCCTTGAAAGCCGCGGCCGGAGAGAAAAACGTAGTGGAAGCGGGCGGGTTTGTCACCTCTATTTTGGGTGAGAGCGGCAAAAAGATCTCCGACGAGATCAGCACAAGCTGGATGTACTATGTTATCAGGAACGGCGCTATCGAAAAGAGTGCTTTTTCCCAAGGAGCGGGGGGTTTTAATGTACGGGATGGGGATGAGGTCATCTTCTATATGGGAGCAATGGACAATAATTGGGCGCCGAAGACCTTCTTCCCGGTAGTAAGCGTCAGCCCGCAGTCGCCGCGCGCGGGTCAATCCATCACCCTGACCATCAAACCCATGAAATACGACTGGACAGCTGATGATCTGATAGACCTGACGCCTCAAGAATTAGAGGCTGTCGGTGAGTACACAGTGCTGGCCGGGGGGAAGACATATGTTACCGATAATGGTCATGTTGACATCAAAGCCGTACAGGCCGGAACGCTTTCCTTCGTCATCACAAACGGCAATGAAGCGGGGTATCCTGATGTGGTAACCTACAAAGGAGATATTAATGTTCAGGCTGCCGTTGAAGAGGAAACGGGGGAAGGGGCTAAAGCCGACATACCGAAAACAGGGGACGATAATTCACTCTCCTATATTTTTGGAGCCGCCCTCTTTTTTTCAGGGGTTCTGATTGTTTGCAGAAAAAGGCGCGGCAACGCTGAGAGGAAACAGGCATAACAAGCAGCGCAGAGCGACGATGCACATGAACTCCAATAACATCAATAGACATACAAGTGAGAAGGGGGGTTGCTTCTTGAAGAAAAGGATCTTTTTAATTCCGTTGGCGCTGGTTATACTGGGCCTGCTCGTACCGATGCTCTATGCAGCGGTACAAAATGATCAGAAGCAAGAGAACCCGCGGAATGCGTCTCTGCAGGTGTCCGATAAAGAAAATAAGGGGGAGGGCAGCCTTGAGAGCAACCGGCAAGAACCTGAGAAGGGATCCGGTTCCACAACAACTACCCCCAAAAATGACGGGAGCAAGGAGAGCGCCGCAGGCCAAAATTCTGGAGGAAAGGCAAACAGCTCCAGCCAGACCAAAGAGCGAAGCAATGCCGGCGGCTCTTCTTCAGGAAATGCAGGCAAGCCCTCCCTCTCAAGGGAATACGGGCCTGCCCCCGGATATGAGCGTGTTAGCGTTACTATTGTGGAGAAGAGCATCATCTATGGCCCGCAGGATGTGGATATAAAACAAGGATGCAGTGTGCTGGACGCCCTTTACGCCACTGGGGTACCTATTACGGTGAAAGGTGGTAGCTATGTGGCGGAAATCGATGGAATTGCCGAGAACCTTAAAACCGGAGGGGGTTGGATGTACGCGGTCAACGGCGGAGACCCGCCCTCGGTCGCGGCATATAAATACGAATTAACCGGAGGGGAGCGCGTCATTTGGTTTTACGGTAAACTTGGCGACAAACCGCCGCAGCTGTAACCATTCTAAGAATGAGCATGTGATATGCTCTTGGCAGACTGGTATCGAGCGGCGCTGTACCATAAATTAGTTTACATAAGATGGAAGGAAACAGAGCAAACGCAGAGCAAGCCGAACAGATTTTGAAATTCAAGCCGGAGACAAAGGTGATCCCATGCTGGAACAGCTATCCTATAAAGAGAAAGACGCATTTCTGCAGCATCTGCATACAGCGGCGGTTTTGACCTATCTGGGAGTTCTTTTGCTGCTCCCCCTGATCATCGCTCATCCTCTCTACCTTATGGGTATTCTCTTCGCCGGCATCCTGGCTATTTATGTTTCAGGCGCCGTTGAAGAGTCAATGCCCTTTTTGGTGATGGGGATTTGGCTGGCGCTCGCTGTGATGGTTGTCAATCCGCTGCTTGTTCAAAACGGCAGTACCGTTCTTCTCTATGGTCCTGATCTGCCGCTGGTGGGAAGGCTTCGTATTACACTGGAGGCTATTTGCTACGGGGCGGCTATGGGGATGCGCCTGCTCTGCATCATCATTGCTTTTGCCCTTTATAATGCGGTTGTGCATCCCGATAAAATGACAGGTCTTTTTTCCCGTTTTGCCTGGAAGTCGTCGCTGGTGGTTTCTCTGGCGACAAGGATGATCCCCGCGACCGCCCGGGACCTTTCCAGCGCTAAAGAGGTCCAGCAGATGCGGGGTGTGGATTTCAGTTCCGGCAGCTTCCGGGAGCGCTTGAAGAAATACTCATGGCTTTTGGAGGTGCTCCTGTTATCTTCACTGGAGGGATCGACGGCCACCGCGGAGGCGATGCAGGCCCGCGGTTTTGGTTCCGGGCGCCGCAGTTGTTACAACAGGGAACTGGCGCGTCCCCGGGATTATCTTTGCTGTGCCGGCAGTGTTCTTGCACTAGTCCTGGCCATTTACGCCAGAGTGAAAGGATATGCTGATTTTACCTTTTACCCTGAGCTCGGCGCTCTTGCCGGGGGGAGCGGTCTTGTCTGGCTCGGCGTGATTATGTTGTGTTTGCTCTTTCCGTTGATATTGGGCTGGGGGTGTCGGCATTGGCCTTACTTGAGATCCAGGATTTAATTTATCATTACCCGGGGGGCGCCAAACCGGCGCTGAACAACATTAATCTGCAGATCAGAGAAGGAGAGTTCCTCCTGGTTGCCGGGGGGTCCGGTTCGGGGAAATCGTCGTTGGCCCGCTTGCTGGCAGGGTTAATCCCGGAGTTTTACGGCGGCAGGCTGCAGGGTAAGCTGCTGTTTCAGGGTAATGAACTGAGGGGTGAGCAGCGGCATACCCTCAACACCCATGTGGGTATTGTTTTTCAGGACCCGGAAAAGCAGCTGGTGATGACCTCGGTGGAGGCGGAGATCGCCTTCGGGTTGGAAAACATGGGGCTTCCGCGGGAAGAGATGTTCAGACGGGTGTCTGAGGTGATGACATTTTTGAACCTCGCCCACCTTAAAAAAGAGTTTACCGCTCAGCTTTCCGGCGGTGAAAAGCAGAAGGTTGCCCTGGCTGCCGTAATCGCTATGCATCCGCGGGTGCTTGTGCTGGATGAACCCACCTCACAGCTGGACCCGGTTGCTGCCGGGGAGTTCCTTGATCTGGCAGAGTATTTAAACAAAGAAATGGGTTACACCGTGGTTTTAATCGAGCAGCGCCTGGAGAGGTGCTTTCATCTGGCGGACCGCCTGCTGGTGATGGAGCAGGGGGAGATAAAATGCGACGGCTCGCCGGGTGAGACCGCCCGCTGGGAGGTGGAGCACCAACTGCCCTTTATTCCGCCTGTCGCCAAATTTTTCGCTTCCTTGAACAGCTCTCTTATTCCTTTAACCGTCAGGGATGGGCGGCGTGAGCTGCAAAAATACCTTTCACCCGCCCCTTTCATTGAGAATTCTCGGGAATCTCAGACAATTCCTGAAAATGGGCGGGCCTCGCTTCTTGAAGTGAAAAATGTCTGGTATACCTACCCCGGAGGACGAGAGGTGATCCGCGGGCAGAGCCTTTCTGTGAAGGAGGGTGAATTCGTCGTGATCCTCGGGGCGAATGCCGCCGGCAAATCCACCCTTCTGAAACTGCTGGCGGGGATCCTTAAACCCGATCGCGGAAGCGTCCACATCTGCGGTCAGGATACCCGCCAGCTGTCGCTGAATGAACTGGGACGCTATGTGGGCTATCTATCTCAGAACCCTAATGATTACCTTTTTCAGGATAGCGTAGAGGATGAACTCCTCTTCACCTTGAATAACTTCCATCTCCCTGATAACGGGATCAGTGAAAGTGTTTTAAAGAAGCTTAAACTATGGGAATTGCGTCAGGCCAACCCGCGGGATCTGAGCAGCGGGGAGCGCCAGCGCGTCGCCCTGGGTTCGGTGCTGGTGGCGGGGCCGCGCCTGCTGCTCCTCGATGAACCGACACGGGGGATCGATTACCGGCTGAAGGCAGAGTTGGGGTTTCTTCTGCAAAAGACGGCTGCCTCCGGCGGGACAGTCGTTATGGTGACTCATGATGTGGAATTCGCCGCGGAATACTCACGCAGGGTCGTGATGATCTTCGACGGTATGGTGGCCTGTGACGGCCCCCGGAAGAAGCTGGGCGAGTCGATTTTTTACGCTCCGCAGATGGCGAGGTTGTTTCAGGGCAGCGGGCGGGATGTGCTTACGGTCGACGAGGGGCTTGAGCAAATAGGGGGTGTGCTGTGATCGCTGTTTTGCTTTTCTGGCAACTGCCCTTGGTTTACAAAAACTGGGAGCTGCTTGCTTCAGTTATTCTGCTTGCCTCTCTGGTTATCTTTTTCGCCGGTTTTGAAAGAAGCGCGGTTTCATCCCGGGAGGTGGGGGTGATTGCCGTCATGGCTGCTTTAGCTGCGGTTCTTCGAGTACCCTTTGCTCCGCTCCCCGGGGTTCAGCCTACAACTTTTTTGGTGATTATTGCCGGGTATGTCTTTGGATCACGATCAGGCTTCATGGTAGGCGCCGTAGCTGCTCTGGTTTCTAATTTCTTTTTGGGACAGGGCCCCTGGACCCCTTTCCAGATGCTTTTTTGGGGACTGGCCGGCGCAAGCGCAGGGCTGCTTGGTCAACTCTTGCCTAAAGCCGGAAATACTGCCATGTTATCTTTCTCTATCGCCTGGGGGTATCTTTTTGGCTGGCTGATGAACCTTTATTTTGTTGTTTTTTTTATCAAACCCCTCGCCTGGAGAGCAGTCCTCCTGGCTTATGCAGCCAGTTTTCCCATGGATACCCTGCATGCTCTCGGCAATGCTTGTTTTTATTTGCTCCTGGGACCACAGCTGATTAAGGTTTTAAGGCGCTTCCAGGAGAAGATGACCTATGTTGAAGGATGATAAAGGAAACTTTTTTGTCGGATTGAAGGGGTTTGCAGGAGTTGCTTAACATGTGTCGAATTTTATTATTTAATGCGCGGTTGGAGCCGCGGCGACATTAAATTTTAATTGTGTTTATGATCGTTGTAAAACAGCGATTAAAAAAGCTTGCTTGTTTTTATTACTAAAGGCGCTTCGCGACCAGGCTTTGCTGAGGCGCCTGGATTTAAAAAGACAATATTCGTTAAAAGGCCACGGAGGTCTACTTGCCTTGATGCATCAGGGTCGGACTGCGTGGCTTTTATTTTATGCGAAGTGGTGTGATATCATTGAAAAATTATATATTAAAAAGGCTGCTCTACCTGATTCCTGTTATGATTGGGGTTTCCATCATCACCTTTGCCCTGATCAACCTTGCCCCCGGCGACCCTGCCGAGTTGATGCTCAGGGCGGAGGGGATGGAGCCGACCCGGGAAGCCGTAGAGGCTCTGCGTGAGGAGATGGGGCTGAATGATCCGGTTTATGTGCAGTACGGCAGGTGGCTGGCAGGAGTTCTGCATCTGGATATGGGGAAATCATACCGCACGGGCAGGCCGGTTACCGAGGAGATCCTGAGCCGCTTTCCGGCGACCCTGGAACTGACCGTCGCCGCTCTGCTCTTTGTGCTCCTCTTCGCCGTGCCCGCGGGCATTTTGGCAGCTATTTACCGGCATGCCTTTATCGATCATTTAAGCCGTATCATGGCTCTTTTAGGGGCTTCCCTCCCCGGATTCTGGTTAGGGCTGCTGCTGATCTATTTTTTTGCCGTAAAATTAGGCATTTTTCCGGTGATGGGCAGGGGCGGGTTCAGTCACCTGATTTTACCTGCGGTAACCCTGGGCTTTGCCATGGCCGCTGTTTATGCCCGCTTACTGAGGGCCAGTATGTTGGATGTGCTGGGGCAGGATTTTATTAAAGTGGCCAGGGCGAAAGGCCTTCAAGAGAAGTGGGTCATCGGGCGCCATGCCCTAAAAAATGCTGTTCTCCCTGCGGTGACGATGTTTGGGATGAGCTTTGGGGGTTTGCTGGGGGGTTCGGTGATTATTGAAACTATCTTTGCCTGGCCGGGTATCGGGAAGTTTGCTGTGGATTCCATTTTTAACAGGGACTATCCGGTGATCCAGGGTTACGTTCTTTTCATGGCTTTGATTTTCGTGCTTGCCAATTTGCTTGTCGACATTTCGTATGGGCTGCTCGATCCGCGGATCCGCCTGGAAAGGAGGAGTTGAGATAGCCGGTAAAGTGAACGGCCTGTTTTCTTCAACTCCGCTGGACGGCGTTCTGGGCGCGGGCGGGGAAAAAATTGCTGACGACAGCTTACTGAGGGGCGCGGTGAGAAGGCTGGCCAAAGATAAGCTGGCTCTGTTCGGCTTGGTGATTGTGAGCCTGGTTATTCTGGCGGGAGTTTTTGCCCCCTACCTGATGCCCAATGACCCGGTCAAGGTGTCGCTGGATCAGAGGCTTGCCCCCCCTTCAGGGGCTTACCCCCTGGGAACCGATCACCTGGGACGCTGTCTTCTCTCCCGCCTTATTTTCGGAACGCGGGTATCTTTGAGCACAGCGGCTTTGGCCCTCCTGGCGATTTTGCTGATCAGCATCCCTGTGGGTACGGTCGCCGGGTATGTCGGCGGCTGGGTGGACAACCTGTTGATGCGCCTGGTTGATATCCTGCTCGCTTTTCCCAGCCTGATCCTCGCCCTGGTGATCGCCGGCATGCTGGGTCCGGGATTGCTCAATGTCATGCTGGCGGTTGCGGCGGTCGGATGGGTGGGATATGCGCGCATGATCCGCGGCCTGGTATTGTCTGTGAAAGAGAAAGAATATGTTATGGCTGCCCGCGCTTCCGGGACGCCGGAGTGGGTGATTGTGATCCGGCATATTTTGCCTAATGTCCTTTCTCCGGTGATTGTTTTAGCTACTCTGGATATCGGCAGTCTGGTTCTCTCTATATCAGGGCTCTCCTTCCTGGGATTGGGCGCTCAGCCGCCGACCCCGGAGTGGGGTTCGATGCTCAATGACGGCAGGCCTTATATGCAGGTTGCTCCGCAATTGATGGTCTGCCCCGGTATGGCGATCATGATTGTGGTCCTGGCCTTTAACCTGTTGGGGGACGGGCTGCGGGATGCTCTGGATCCCAGAGGAACAGAGAGTGGGTAGAAGGCGATTTTTTGCACAGACTGAGGGTTGCAGAGGAGGCTTTGAGGTTGAAACGGGAAACTGTTCTGGAAGTAAATAATCTGTCAACTTGTTTTTTCACCAGGTATGGTCGGGTTCAGGCAGTGAACGGGGTGAGTTTTTCCATCGCTGCGGGAGAAACCCTGGGCTTGGTTGGCGAGAGCGGGAGCGGGAAAACTGTGACCGCCCTCTCTCTGGTCGGTCTCGTCGATCCGCCGGGAAGGATCTATTCAGGCGAGGTATTGCTCAACGGGCGAAATCTGCTGGACCTGAACAAAAAACAGCTGCGTGAGATCCGCGGGCAGGAGATCGCCTTTGTCTTTCAGGACCCCTTAACTTCTCTCAATCCGGTGCTCTCTATCGGTACCCAGTTGACGGAAACGATTACCGCCCATGAGAAGGAGACTAAGGATGGCGCCCGGCTGCGGGCTGCGGATCTATTAGGCAGAGTGGGCCTTCCTGATCCGGAAAAACTCCTTTTACGCTACCCCTTCCAGCTTTCCGGGGGTATGAGGCAGCGGGTGATGATCGCCATGGCGCTTGCACTCCATCCGCGTATCCTGATCGCCGACGAGCCGACGACTGCGCTTGACGTCACCGTTCAGGCCCAGATACTGACGGAGATGAGGAGGCTGAAAAAAGAGTTTGATACGGCGATACTGCTCATCACCCATGACCTTGGTGTGGTGGCTGAACTGGCGAACAGGGTGGCGGTGATGTATGCCGGTTCTATTGTGGAGACGGGGAGTATTATAGATATATTCGAAAATCCGGGGCATCCCTATACCCAGGCCTTATTGCGGTCTGTGCCCCGTCTTTCTCAGAACAGCTATTATTTAGAACCGGTCAAGGGACAGCCTCCCAGCATGCTCAATCTCCCCGACTACTGTGCATTTCTGCCCCGCTGCCCGCAGGCAAGGTCTGTTTGTTATGAGGGAAAACCGCAGATGAGGACTTTAAGCGGCAATCACCTTGCTGCCTGTTATTGTGCCGGGGCGCGGCGACAGGAGGCCTACCTGGCATGACACTTCTGCGGACAGAGGGTTTGGTCAAATACTATACGGCAGGAGGTGGTTTTTTCAGCAAGAGCGCCTTGAAAGGGCATGCTGTGGATGGAGTCGCCCTCAGCATTGAAAAAGGAGAAACCCTGGGGCTGGTCGGAGAGAGCGGCTGCGGCAAGAGTACCCTGGGGAGGCTGCTTGCCAGGCTGGAGGACCCCGATGCCGGGAGAATATTTTATGCCGATCAAGAGATCACCGGCTGCAGCGGTGAAGAGCAGCGACTTTTGAGGAGCAAGATCCAGATCGTCTTTCAGGATTCCTACTCCTCCCTGGATCCGCGCCAGACGGTGGGGGGGATTATTATGGAACCCCTGGCCAATTTCAGGGTGGGCAGACGCCTGGAGAGGAAAGAGATGGTGGCAAAACTCCTGGAGACAGTAGGTCTGCAGCCGGCGCATGCCTCTCGCTATCCTCATGAGTTCAGCGGCGGCCAGCGCCAGCGCATCAATATCGCCCGCGCCCTGGCCCTGACTCCGGAATTGATCATCTGCGACGAGCCGGTCTCCAGCCTGGATGTCTCTATTCGTGCGCAGATCTTGAACCTGCTTAGAAAATTAAAAGATGACTTTGGGCTCGCTTATTTGTTTATATCGCATGATCTAGCCGCAGTGAGCTATATGGCTGATCGCATCGCGGTGATGTACCTGGGAAAGATAGTGGAGGCGCTGGATGCCGGCGATTTTGCCGGGCACTCTTTTCATCCTTACTCCCGCGCCTTGCTGGCGGCGGTTCCCGTTCCCGATGTGCGCAGGGATGTTACTGAGCGGGAGATTATTTACGGAGAGCCGCCCAATGCGGTGAATCCCCCGGCAGGCTGCCGTTTCCACCCCCGCTGCCCGCATGCCGAGGGGATCTGCGGCTTGCAGGAACCGGAGCTGAGGGAGGTGGAAGATGGGCATTTTGCGGCCTGTCATCTGACAGGCGTGATCCAAGGTTAATAAACTTTCTATAATAAATATGCTTAAGGGGGGATTCGATGAGGCTCAAAAAAGCTGTTGCTTGCGCGGTTATTACTGTTTTTTTGATGATAATGGCCGTCGGATGCGGTAACGAGGGAACAAAGCCGCCGCAAGAAGAGAAACCGCTTACTGTCGGCTGGGCGCAATGGTGTACCAATCTTGACCCCGGCGACGGGTATAACGGGTGGTATGCAGTGGAATTCGGCATGGGGGAAACATTGGTTAAGACAGGAAAAAAGATGGAGATTGAGCCCTGGCTTGCCGAATCATGGGAAAGGGTTGACGATAACACATGGAAGATCAAGATCAGGGATAGCGTTAAGTTTCATAATGGGAAAGATGTTGATGGCGCGGCTGTGAAGGCCTCTTTGGAACGCACAATCAAGATGAATAAACGCGCGCCGGGCCTGTTGGATATCGCCTCCATAGAAGCACAGGGGAATGAGATCATTGTCAAAAACAACAAACCTAACCCGTCTTTTATTACGACGCTGGCTGATCCCTTCGCCGTTATTGTCGACGCCGCGGCCGCTGAGGAAATGGGAGATCAGTTTATGGAGAATCCTGTTCTCACCGGCCCTTTCAAGTTAAAGAAATATGTGAAGGACGAGCGTGTGGAGGTGGTCAGAAATGAGGATTACTGGGGTGAAAAAGCGAAGCAGAAGGATGTTGTATTCAAGTCTATTCCTGATGCCAATACGAGGCTGATGGCGCTGCAGTCAGGGGAGATCCAGGTAGCGGATAAAATCCCGGCGGAACAGACGGCAACGCTGGGGAAGGATAAAGATTTGAAAGTATTAAGCGAGTCTTCGGTGCGTGTGCATATGCTCATCTTTAATTTAAAGAAGCCCGGCCTGGATGAGATCAGTGTCCGCAAGGCGATCAATATGGCTGTCAACAGAGAGGACCTCGCCCAAAAGGTGATGTCGGAAAGCGGCATTGCGGCTGCAGGTCCCTTTCCCGCGGTGCTTCCTTTCGGGGGAAGCGGACTGAAGGGATATGACTACAATGTCGAGGGCGCTAAAAAACTGCTGGATGAGGCGGGATGGAAGCCGGGCGGCGACGGCGTACGTCAGAAAGACGGCAAAAAACTGGAATATACATTCCTAACTTATAAGAATAGGCCGGAGCTGCCGGTGCTGATGGAAGCGATGCAGAGCCAATTAAAAGAAATAGGGATCAAGGTTGAGATCAAAAATGTGGAGAATGCCTCCGAAGTGATGGAGAGCGGAGATTTCGAAGGCTGTATCTACAGCTTCAGCACAGCCCCTACAGGTGATCCGCAATACATGCTGGAGACGGTCTTTATGACCGGGGGCGATAATAACTACGGGTCTTACAGCAGTGAGAAGCTGGATGCTTTGGGCAAAAAACTGCAGTCCACTTTTGATACTGAAGAAAGAAACAGCATAGCCAGAGAGGCGCAGCAGGTGCTGATTGATGACGCGGCTTTCGCTTTCCTTGTTTACCCGAAAATTATTACAGCTGTAGACAAGGATGTGGAAGGTCTGGACATTACGCCGACAGAATACTACTTTTTAGATTCAAAAATAAGTTATAAGGGTTAAGTGAATCTCCGCATAAAGACATTTTTGGGGGCAGAATATTATTATATCGGTAAAACATGATTTCCGCAGAGGGGAAAACTGCATGTTAAGCGGTAAGTCTTTTCGGCAGGTTGCTTTACAGGTTACTTTATATGAGAATTCTATAAAACGATAGGAGGAGAGAACATGTCGAAATTCCGTGATACTACCAATCTGATATTCCAGGGGCATGAAGGGTGGCTGGAGTTCAGGTCGAGCCACGGCCACCACGATTCGCCGGTAGAAGTCCTCTATAAATGGGGGCACAACATGAAGGTCGACGGATTGTGCAAAAAAGAAATATTGAAAGCATACTATATTGACCCCGACGGGAAGAAAAGCGAACTGACCATTGACGGCCCGGAAGATTCGGCTTACAAGGCTGCCTTTGTACCGGAAAATCATGGTTTCTACCAGGCCGTTGTTGTGGCCGACGTTATTTGGACGGTCAGCGTCGACGGCAAATATCTGAACGTCCCCAAAAAAGAGTGTGAATTTCCCCTGGAGGCTTCCGCCTTTACCGAGTATGCAAATGCAATTATACCGGTAGGGCACGACCTGGAGGGGGAGATCAGGCCTGCCGGCAGCACCCTGGAACTGGCGCCTCTTTTCTGGAAGCCATGGAAGGCCGGGGATACTGTCAAACTACGGGTTAGCTTTAAAGGAGCTCCGCTCGCGGCTTCGCAGGTGGTCATGATCTACGGGATGGCTGAGGATAACGAAGAGCCCGAAGTTAAGGAGACGGACAGCGAAGGGCTGGTTTCCTTTACTTTTGAGAAGCCCGGATACTATCTGGCACTGGTCAGGCATGTGGATAACGACGACGCCCGCGAAGGTTATTACGACCGCAGAAACTATACTAATACATTGTTTATGATGGTGACAAAGTAGAGGCTGCTTTCAGACTACTGTAAACGAAATAAGTTATCTTGGGCTTGTTCAGTGCTGACAGTGCTGTACGCAGTCTCGTCTTGTACTACTTTATGTTGTTGTAAAGCGGCTTCATAAGAGGATGCCCGAATCAAACCCATCCGGGGGTGACAAGGGTCTCCGTTTTGAGGCCGCTTTCCATCTTTTGCGCGGCATTTCGCGTGCCGGCAGGGAGCCTTTTTTGATTCCTTACCGTAAACGGCAGGTAAAAGTGACATATATGTGACATAAGGTTAGGATAATATATTTTGAGACAATAACTAAAATAAGCCATGTTTCATTACATTATGTGAAATATCGTCATGTAATAGCCAAAAACGGCAATATGTAGCAGGATATTTGGTTTTGTTGTCGATTATTACGGGAACGAATATCCAAGATAGTAATTCCTTGTAGGTAAGCTAATCTCCTCAACATCAAAATCATATGTTTCAATTCCTTTTAGGTGAATAGAAGCTATCGATATTATAGGATAAAAAAAAATAAAAATAAATGTTGACATTTTCATTTTTTAGTTTTAATATGAAAATGAATCGTACAACAACATAATCATATTAAGCGCAATTCATACTCCTTTCACTTTCTAACGTAACCAAATCGACAGTAATATTCATGTAACTATCAGTTCCAGCAGTTATTTCCGAATTACCAGAGCGCAATATCTTTTATTATGTTCTGTAAAATCGCATAATTTCGGGGGTGGTATAAAAGTATTGAAGTTCGCAAAGCAACGGAGGGGTTGATCAAGTTTTCGCTTATTATAGTGGAGGTGAAATCCGGCGCTTATTATATCGCCCAACATCATGAAAAATGAAAATGCAGAGAATCAGGTGATATTTAAAAAGACAGGCCATCCCTGGCTTGATACGGGGCTGGTTGGCTTAATTAAAATCCTTAACAGAACTCAACATAATATAGAAAAGACTGTTATTGATGAGAATAAAGTTATATTAGAAGGGCAAAAAGATGATATTCAGGAAGCACTTGAGAATGCCTATGTTGAGTTGAGAGACAATTTTTATGACATTTCCACACAAAAGCAGATCGACGATCGCTCATCATACAATTTCTATTATGATAGCAAAACTGATTCTTTTAATATGTTTCCCAGAAAAAAATCACGCGGTATAGCAGAAATTATTTATAATAAAGCCCCTAGACCGATCGGATCTTCTGTAAAATGGGCGAAAAAGGGTGGAAAAGTTGAATTTGATTATAAAGGCAAAAAGATCAAAAGGGTAGCAGTAAAATTACCTGGTTCCTATGCTCACTTACAGGATAGACTAGATGAGTTTTTAAATGAAAACCAACTTAATGTTACAACATCTGGTTTGTTAGTAGATGGCCCCTATGCAGTTGAACCGAAGGTAAATATAAGGGCTAACTCGAAAGACAAGAAAATCAAGGGTAATTGTTATTTTTGCGGTGAACCGGCATCCTTTTTAGAAGATGTAAGTCAGACTGTTTACCCACTGATAACAGGATCATCCGGCGTTTTGTCCTTTAACTCGAATGCCTTAAGTCCAGAAAAAGTTTGCTGGAAGTGTGCTTTGTTAGGAAAGTTTGTTCCGGTAGGCGGTTTTTACTATACAAGTGGGGACAATATTTTTGCCTATTTTCCTTATTCATCATCACTCGAAAAAATGGTAGATGTTTTTGAACCGTTGCATGAAGCGGAGTATAAAGACCCAAATTATTTCAGAAATTTCAATCACAATTTAGGGGGCTATTTTCAACACCATTATGAAGTCACCCTTGCCTTTTTATATTCAATCTATAAAAAAGTTTTATTGCATCAAAAGGGTGATGATGATCAATATGTAGCCTTAGATTGGAATGAGCTATATGATCTGACTTGTGAAAAAGCACCATTAGAGTTTTTGACACTTCACGCCCGGAAAGAGGGGCAGACTTTTTCTGTTAAGAGTGTTTGGGCATTTAAAGAAACAGTGTATCTGTATTGTTTATTTGATGCTTTGGAAAAGAAGAAAGTTACAATTAAAGATGTTATGAGATTGCTTGTTGATTATGATGAAAAAAATGAAAATATGACGCTGGTGCGCAATCGAGTTTGTGAGCGAATTTTGCGAAAAAAAAGCATACTTGAATTAGTAGAAATATTTGTTTATCATGCTGATTTGAAATTTGTGAGCCCCTTGTTGGATTTTTTAATTGCTTATGAAAATGAAATAAGGAGGGATGATGCTATGACAAAAGAAGAACAGGATGCTGCTGTTAAGTTGGGGAGACGTATTGGAACGGCTGTTGGAAATAGCAGTGACGGGAAAAGGGGGGATCTATTCGCACTTCGTAAATCACGTAAAAAAATTGATTTTCTTGAACAAATCAATAGGCTGCAGTTTAAGCTCGGAGGTGAATTAGTTATACCACCCGATGTCTATGAGGGTCGGTTAACTGATAAAAACTTCGATGAGTTTAAACAATTTTGTATGATAGCTGCGTTAAATAGTTTTAATGCCGCAACAAGTAAAGACAAGAAAAATAAGGAGGGTTAAGTCAATGAAAGAGGCGAAATCACTTACTGTTACCTATCTTGTTCAAACAAGCATGGCAAGCCTGAACGGTTCCGATAAAGAAGCTGACAATATTTCCAGCATCAAGAAAATAACGAGAGGTACGGAAGAGTATCCTTATGGTTCCTCTCAATGGGTACGCCGCGCCCTGAGGGATCAGTTGTCAAACCTGGGGTGGGAGTTATCAGAAGGAGTGGAATCAACAATCGCCAAAGGGGCAGCAACAACCCAAAAAATGCCGGACAAGTATATTGATGATGATCTCTTTGGTTTTATGGGAACAGAAAAAGCTGATGAAACAAAGAAAGGGTCTGCAATCAAGCGGACTTCGCCTGTGAGGGTTTCCCCACTTGTATCTTTTGATAAATATGAAGGGGATTTAGATTTTGGTACCAATTACATGAGTGTAAAGGCAGGTGGCAACCCTAACATTTTTGAAACGGAAATTCATTCTGGTATTTACAGAGGTACTGTATTGATAGAACTTGATCGGGTTGGTTGCGGAGAGGGGTTCGAAAACGAACTAAGTTCTATCGAAAAAGCAAAAAGGGTAAAAGCGTTTCTCCTTGCTTTGAAAAACTTGTGGTCGTCTGGACGACAAACTCGCTTTTTAACAGATATTTCGCCGAAATTTGTAGCGGCAGCCATTTTAAAAGTTAAAAACCCTGTATTTCTAGAATCTGTTGCGCCATTAAATGGAGGTATAAACGTAGAACTTCTTCAGGAGACATTGGATGATTTTAAAGAAGAAATAATTGAGCATGTTTTTGGCGCTAGGAAGAGTCTTTTTGACGGTCTCCCAGATAAAACACTTTACCTGAAAGATGCTTTTGCGTCGATGGGCGAGTGGGTGGACCGGCATTATCTTTAAGTGAAGCAGGTGTATGTTATGTATTTTTCAATAAATCTATATGCTGTGACAGCTTCGTTTCGTTTACCTGAATCACACACTTTTCAGCAAACCTTACCGCTTCCCCCTGTCACCGCGCTGACTGGGATGGCGGGCGCTGCCCTTGGTCTCAATTTTTCTGAAGCTATGTGTCTGCGTGAAAATGGATTAAATTGTGGAGTTTGGGGTAAACACATGGGCGAATCCAAGGATCTATGGAAATATACAAAAATTAAGTCCGGCGAAGCAATCCCTGCTGTTCTCACTCGTGAAATACTTACAGATTTAGAGTTGTTAATTGTTTTTGCGTCAGATGATTCTGATAAACTTGAGGAACTAAGAAGGTCGTTTTGTTCTCCTCAATTTGCGCTGACAGCCGGAACCAGTGATGATCTTGTGAAAATATATTACGTTAGCGATCTAATTAATGCCGATCCGATGCCTATAAGCCATGTAGCAAACACTATTCTTCCCGGTGATCATAGCCGAAATTACGAAGTGGATATTGATATAAAAACTCTTGTAACAAAGAAAACAGTATATGCTCCCAAAGTTTTTTTATTACCGACATCGTTTACTTTTAATGGAGAAGAGCGCCGTGTTAAAAACCGTGAAATGTTTACATTTATTGATGTGCCGGTAACATTAAATAAGCCTGTAGCCGGAATTATGGCGGAAAATAAAGCGGTGCCACTATTATGACATATTATGCAAAACCAGATCAAACTTATCGAGAGCATATAGAGGAAGCATATCGAGTATGGCTGGAAACGGTTGAGGCGAAAAGGGGTCTGATTCAACGCCTGGCCTGGTTATACAACTTTTCAGAGGTTCGGTTTCTGAAAAGTTCTCTGCTCACTGTGGCTTTACATGATTTAGGTAAAATGATTCCTCAATTTCAAGAAATGATGGAGGCTATGCGTAGCGGCAAAAAATATAACAGCAAGAATAATTACAGACATGAATTGTTTTCTTTTATATATACGGCATGGGCGGCGGCAGTTTTGTCCCGTGAAGAAGGGCGACTGACAACTATACCGGTGGAAGCTATGGCTGTTGTTGGACATCACCGACCATTGAACATGGATTTGACTTCGTTTGAAAGAGAAGGGATGGCTGATCAGCCATCCCTTTTTCCCGATGGTTTACAGGAGGCAATTGATATTGCTGGTAATATGTTTGCTGAACATGGATGGAAGTTGCCATCGTTTAAGGATGGTCTTGAGAAAGATAACCCATATAACCGTTTGGCAAAGTTGGTAAACGCGAAAGATAATATTTTCGGTAAGTTATTGAAAAAAGATAGTTATGAAAGAGCAAGGGTTATATATGTTCTGAACAAAAGTATTCTTCATTATGCCGATTGGTATGCATCGGGTCGGGTACACATTAATTATTCTGTAAATTTATCTTCAGAAGAAATAATTGAAGTACTCAAGAAGCGTTGTGAGGAAAAAGGGATTACTTTCAGCGGGTTACGGCCTTTCCAGCAAAAGATGAGTCAGTACTCCGGGCATCTTTTAGCTGTAGCCCCGACAGGCAGTGGTAAAACAGAGGGCGCACTTCTCTGGGCGATAAAAAATATGCGGGAAATGGGCGGCGCTAAATTAATTTATCTTCTGCCTACGATGAATACAGCAAATAATATATGGAAGCGGCTAGCAAGAATATTCGGTAAAGAGAATGTCGGACTAACCCATTCTACTGCTAACCTATTTTTGACAGAGGAAGAAGAAGATGAAGGTGATACCTGGGAAAATAGAAGAAAGCTGCTGCTTGATCGAGCATTTATGAGACCAGTTACAGTGGGTACAGTTGATCAATTATTAACTGCTGGTTTCAATGCCGGGCACTGGACAATAAAAGAGTCTAATGTGGCTAATGGGGTCATTGTTCTAGATGAGATTCATTCTTATGATGGGTGGACTCTGGGGTTAATTATGTCTAGTATTCGCCATTTTTCAAAATTAGGAAGCAGATTCTTATTAATGAGTGCCACTATGCCGCAAGGATTGATTAATCTGGTGAAAAGCGAACTCCAAGGCATTAATATTATCAGGGAAGAAACTTTTTTATCAGCTAAAAGAAGCAAGTATACTGTGGTAGATAAATATATTGATGAGGATTTTGATCGAATTATGGAGGCTATATCTAAAGGAAATAAAGTACTGATTGTTGTCAATACAGTTGAGAAATGTCAGCAGATGGCTAATTATTTCGCTGAATTCAATCCTTTGTGTTACCATTCACGCTTTATTATGCGGGATCGCAAGAAAATTGAAGATCAAATCCAAGATCATAACTTTGTTATTGCAACTCAAGTAATTGAAGTTTCACTTGATATCGATTATGATTGGTTATTTACAGAATGTGCGCCTCCTGATGCTGTTATCCAACGCTCAGGGCGAGTTAATCGTTACCGTGAATCTAACCGGGACAGCAGGGTTTATATCTATACTCCTAGTGAAAAGTCAGAAAAAATTTATAATCCTATTAATGACCCCGAGTTGCTAGCTCGTTCTTATGAAGTTTTTGAGGAGGCAATCAATAATTCTGCTGACGGATGGTTAAAAGAGGGCGACTTAATTGATATTGTTGAAAAAGCATATTATGGATACAAGATTGAAAAAACAGATGGCTATCTTGACGCAATAAATATATACCCTAACATTCAGGAAAAACGCATGGCTATCTTTGATAGTCGCCTTGGCGAGGATAAGCAGGAAGTAACGAGAAGATCAAAGTATGATACTGTTTCCATTATTCCCCTTTGCTTTTTTGAGGATGTAATGGGTTTGACCCCGGGAAGAAGACGCTGGTACGAAGTAAAAGTACCCCTATGGTATGCTATGAAAAATAAGCATGTTGATCGCGGCTTGCTTTTTTGTAATTTAAAGTATAATAACTATATTGGTGCTACCCTTGAGCCCCAGTCCAATATTCTATAGTTTTTTACGCTGAAAGGCGAAGGTGGTGTTATTCGTGATTTGGGAAGAGGTTAGAAAGCGGTATCCTTCTGAATGGGTTTTAATTGAGGCAATTGATGCTTTTAGTTCTCAAGGAAAAAGAATTATTAATCAAGTTACAGTGGCAGAGATATATGGGAGTAATGGTGAAGAGGCACTAAGACAATATGCTCGATTACATAAAGTATACCCAAAACGAGAATTGTATGTTGTCCATACGAAACGGCCACATCTTAATATCAAGGAGCGATTCTGGACAGGGGTGAGACGTCATTGTGAGGATTGAACTTATTGATGGCGTACCCTTTGTAAGTATAGTATTGTTAATCAGCAGAAAAAGGTGACGCTGGATAATGTCCTAATTGATACCGGCTCTGCTGGTACTGTTATACCAGTAGATATAGCGATAGATAGGGGGTTAGGACCAGAATGGAAAGACGAACTAATTCGCATACAGGGAATAGGTGGAACTGAATTTACTCAACTTTCGCAGCAACA
>DHAA01000152.1 GCA_002397275.1 Thermacetogenium sp. UBA4966
CGCCTAGGTCAGCGGAACAGAGTTTATATTGATGCAGGCGATTTTTTAGGCGCTATAGTTAGTTTTAACTAACAGGGAGGGGGCAGCTCCATATGCCTGAAAAAACGATTTTTACCATGTTTTTTTGATATTAAAAAAACTTTTTGATTTTTGTTGCAGGGGCGCAAATCCATTTATATTCGGCAAAAGTGCCCGATAATTGCACAATAATCGGCTACTTGTTGCGGAGAAGCAACGAAAATTCCGCTTGACGTCGATTTAAGAAACATATTAAATAATAGCTAGCTGGTATGTTATTAAAAAATATCCAGTTCCAGTGCGCTAAGCGATAAGCGCGTTATTTTAAGGCATTTTGTTAGTAAAAACTAACATCTCGTACCGAGACAAAACGCTCAATGGAGTGGCCGCAAGGCAACAAGACAGAGCCGATTTGCAATTTCGTTTACTGGGGGTGGGTTGAAGAGTTGATAGTATCGTCGGGGAAAAATACCGTTTGATATAGCTTAAAGGCAAGAGACGGCAACTGGAGCGCTGCAGCGCTGCAAAATTATCAGTATCGGATTATTCGGGAGAGGAGAAATGCAAGTGATCCAAGTGATCAAGGGACGATACATAAGAGAGGGAAAGCGGGTTATCTCTATTTTACTGGCGATCATCTTTGTATTCAGCTTTATGGCCGGCTCGCCTACGATGGCGTTGGCCGCTGCTCCGGGCGCGGGAACGCAGACCGCGGACATACTGCCTCTGCAAGGTGAAGAGGACACAAGCCCTGCGATGGAAATCCCCGATATCAACCTGAAGAAGGCGCTGCTGGACGCCTTGAAAGTATCGTATGGAAATGACGACGAGGCAGCGGCGGCCAAGATCACCGAAAACATGATGGAGAACCTGACGGAATTTGATGCGTCGAATCGTGGCATTACGAATTTAACTGGGCTGGAAAAAGCAATAAACTTAGAGACATTGGATTTAAGCGGAAACGATCTTCAATGGCTGCTTCAAAATACATACTTTTTCACTTCTTACACTTATAAGCAAACATTCCCCAAATTGAAGGATATTGATTTAAGCGATTGCAACATTGGCGGAACCAGCAGTGCAAAAAACCGACTGAATTATTCTTTTGTCGGAATGTCCTCCATTGAAACTCTGGATCTGTCAGGAAATAATCTATCGGGCGTGGCTTATTTGGGTTACCCTGATCTATATGCCACAAATACGACTTATTCAAATTTAAAATGGGTTGATTTTTCAAATAATAATTTTAGCGCATTTTGTTTTGCCCCCACCGCAACTTTTGACGCTCTGGAGAAAATCGACCTTTCCCAAAACAGGATATGGCTGGATGAATCCTCAAAAGGAGATGACAACAGCGGGGTATGGTATGGCGTCCTTTTGAAATCTGATATTTTGAATAAAGTGGACTTTTCCGATCAGAAATCTTTAATGGAACTTCATGGTTTTGCATTAGACGGCGAAACTGATTTTCACCAGCATACCGCTAATATTGACAAAGAAAACAACATCATTGATTTAGGAAATGTTTTCAGTGACGCAGTCCGTTTCTCTATGGCTTACTATGGCGAATACGGCGCATTAAACGTTCGTGTCCAAGAAGGCGATATCATTAAAATGATAGACAGTTCCACGGCATCCCCTTCCGTTCAACAGGAAAGCACACAAATTGTGCTTCAAAACTTGAACCCCGGTGAAAATAGCTATCATTTGACATTTACCCACGCAAATGGTGAGACAGCCGAGTATACACTGAAGGCAACCTTGGTGGCTGTCCCTGAGAGTGGTTCTCCTGACTCAGCAGGAATTAAGGACAGCGCCGTACAAAATGCGGTGTGCACGAAACTGAACAAAGATACCGCCACTTACGTTGTGTCGAAGGATGATATGGCTTCTTTGACCGGCAAGCTTACAGTGACCGATTTGAAAAACGCAGAGGGCATTCAATATGCTACTGGATTAACGAATTTGAGATTGGAAGGAGATGCTGTTCTGGCCATCCCATATTTAGGTAATTTAACTAAATTGACTACGCTGACGTTAAAGGGGGCGTTCACGTCGGTTCCGGGCATAGAAAAGCTGGAAAAAGTGACAACCCTCACGCTGAGTGGTCATACGGGAAGCGAAATAAAATTTTCAGCAGGCGCGGGATCTTATGCTTACGCGGGGAATTTTAAGACGCCTGATCTCAGCAAAATGACCAGCTTGACCGATGTTAATTTGATTAGTACAGAGATGCAAACATCTGTGATCCTTGCAGCGCAAACGTTGAAAAAGGTTCAAGTGAATCCTGCAAAAGACGGCACTTTACCAAATTTAAGCGGAAAAACCATCAGCAACAGCTTGACCCTGATCCACCCAGATGCCCAAAAAGTGGTAAGCTACCTGAAAGACATCACTTCCGTGGGCACCCTAAATTTACGGGGAATATCCGGTACTTTTTCCATGGATGGGTTAAAAGTTGGAAATGGGAAAACTACTGGCAATATAACCATAAATGCAGATTGTAAGGATAATGATGTCACGCTTGATGTGAGTGGAATTCAAGCAAATACGACAAGCGGGAAAGTGCGCCTTACCCTTACTACTGCGCATGCGGACGACCAGAAAACCATTTTTGTGCAAGGATCAACGGGAAGTATAGGATATATGGGCTTCGGCAGAGGAAAGTATATTCTGAAAGAAGGGTTTTCTCTCCCGGGTGTCAGCGAGTTAGATTTTTCAGATGGCAGCATAATGCTGGCCGCTTTTCCCTCGTCATTTTCTGATTTTGACGAATTGACCAAAATAAATGTAAAGACAAACGCTTTATATGAAAGTGTTTTCCCATCGAATTTTAACAACGCACCCAAATTGGGCAGCCTGAATTTTACAAATACCAATACGTTAAAAATCGCGAATGATGTAGATTTTTCCAAGAGCCATAATATGACCACCCTATATTTCCATGCCAGCGGAGCGTTGGTCTTCCCCGGTAGCACATTGCCTGCAGAATTAAAAACCATCTATATAGAAGGCGGGGATTTAACTTGGTGTTCCTTTGATGATTTAGGCTATGAAAAGCTTCAAAATCTGGAAAGCCTGCGTATCGCCAACAGTGGGCTTCGAGAATTTCCGTCCAAGCTGATTAAGCAGCTTGTTAATTTAAAAGAGCTAAATCTCAGCTCCAATGAATATCCGGAAATTCCGGCGGATACGTTTGATAATTCCATGAAGCTCACGTCAGTTTCCATTGGGTCATGGTTAAAGGTTGTCGACGAGAACGGCGCTGTTACATTGGCTCCAGGTACAGGGGCAGCCGCTGCTATAGAAAAACTTAAAACAAATAACCCCGATGTTTCTGTCACTGTTCAGGGCTTTACCAGTTTTGCGGGTGGTTCTTATAGTGCTTTAACTTCTTTGATAAGCAATATCGGAACTGTTTTAGGAGATCCTCTCAAAACGACCAGTTTGACGCTTTATGTTCCAGCAGGAACAAAGGCGGTTTCTATTATCCCCAAAGGTCTTTACAGTGATACGACGGTTACGGTCAATGAAAAGACCTATCAGAGCGGAGAAACCATTAAACTGCCGCTCAACAGTTTTAATGAATCCTTTATTCTGAATACATACAACGAGTTTACAAACTATGCAAATCAGCCAACGGAAACGCAGTATCATTTAACCGTAATACAAGGAGAAGTTATGGATACGTTCCTTCCGCAGGATGGGGGCGTATATAATATGAATTGTCGTATTATGAAAATCGGTTCGGACACAAGTCATTCCATGGCCGATAATTATATCCTGCATATAGCGGTAATACGATATCATGCTACCGCGGCAGAAGGCAAGCAATATGAAATACGCTTCACGACGATAAAGCCTGAATGGATTTCTGACATGCGTTATTACGACAGCGAAGGAAATCTTCAAACGGCGGACGTCATTGAAGAGAATGTAGCTGCGAATACGCGCACTTACCGTATTTATGCGTCGAATTTAGAAAATTATATTCGGATTACCCCTTATGTTGTTCCAATGGGTGGCTGGCCGGAATGCAATATCAAGCTTGATTTGACGTCGGTTGTAGATATTACTGCTTCCGTTGGCGTTGACAAAGCAGATTTGAACGCAACAATCCAAAAGGCTCTTAAGATCATGGATGAGCGCAATGTTTACACAGACAATAGCTATTCTGTTTTCACGAAAGCCGTAGAGGACGCGCAAAAGGTCGCAGATCTCACGGTGCCAACCCAGTCTGCCGTGGATGATGCTGAAGTAGCATTGAACACTGCCATCGATGGTTTGACGATTGACCCCGGTAAGCTGGCCAACAAAGCCTCGCTGAAAACCGCGCTGGACGAGGCAAAGGTCATCAAACAGGACGGTCATATCAATACGGCGTGGAACGCATTACAGGATGCGATAGCAGATGCGCAGGCGGTATATGATACTCTGGATGCCATACAAAAAGAGGTGGATGCTGCCACAAAAACACTCAAAACAGCCATCACGCTATTTAAAAACAGCGGCGAGTCCTCGACGCTGGATAAAGACAATTTAAAGGACGGCACATATACCCTGAACGCGGACATGATCAAGATCAACCGCAAGGATAACTCCATGGCCAACGACGCCATCGGCCACAACGTGACGCTGACGGTGAAGAGCGGCGCGTACTATATCACCGTGGAATTCAAGGGCCTGAACATTGACGGCAGCTTTGGGTATCTGTCCCGGCTGAAATATTATGCTAAAGGCTTCAGCTACGATAATTACGGCAACCCGCAAGGGACGCTGCTCCCGGCCACAGTGCTCTCCCCTCAGCAAGACGATAACGGGAACGTGATCGTAGACCAGTATAACGACGCCGCTAACCCCTACCCTAAACAGCTGCAGTTCACGCTGGTGAACAAAGCCGATTATGAAGACAATTACGTGCCCCTGCAGGTGTTCGTCCCCATCATGGAGGCGATCTCCGCGGGCAGCGGCACACAGGACGTGCTGATGCGGCTCGACTGGACGACGCTTAAAGAGCAGGAAGAGCCATCTGTGGACAAGAGTTCCCTGCTCACCAAGATAGACGAAGCCAAAGCCTGCCAGGCGCAGAAAGACAAGTACACAGACGATTCATACGCCGCCTCCGGCCTGGA
>DHAA01000108.1:0-4666 GCA_002397275.1 Thermacetogenium sp. UBA4966
CTGGAGAGAGAATAACAACTCATTGGCCGTGCCTTTCTTCAGCCTTAACACTTGACGTTCGCTGAGATTTAGTAATTCTGCGGCCTCTCTGACTGTAATGTTCTTAGCAATTGCTTTGTCAAGGACTCTCAGTTTTGCCATTTCCCGTGGAGTCATGTTAAATGTTTCCTTTCTCATAGGTGACATTTTATCAGAATAACATCAACATGACATTATCAAGAATAACATCACATCAGGTTTAAGAGATGTTGACAGAAACGGTTTTCTATTGTAACATAACATCTGTGAAAAAACTCAATAAACGAGCCATTAGCTCAGTTGGTAGAGCACCTGACTTTTAATCAGGGTGTCCGGGGTTCGAATCCCCGATGGCTCACCAGTAATTTAACGGCTTCCGGCGCAGGGAAGCCGTTTTGCCATAATCCGGCGGGCTTTTATTGTTATCTGCCGAATTTGCGGAACGGCCTGCCGTTATTTTGTTTAAAATGAAGTTGCTTCCGCTTAGAAAATCCCTAAATGCCCTGCTCTTATGCGCCTTTGCCGCTGGCACGGAGTTTGCTTGTATAAGATCTAATCTACCGGATTATTTCATAATAAATCATGACTAAATCATGACAAAAAGTCGAGGGAGATTATCTTGATTAAATGCGAGCACTGGAAAGAGTATGATTCTATCAGCGGTCCTATCAGTTATTGTGAAATAGCGGCTTTTGGGAGCAGGCTTACGGCCCAGGAGTTGGAAACCATCGGCTGCACCGCGGAGAAGCGCAAAGCCTGCAAACAGGTAATGGACTTTACTATGGGCGCCGCGGCAACCCCCCAACCCGAACCCGAAACCCCGTCATCCCGGCCCCGGCTTGAACCCCAACCTATACCGGTGAAGGTTTCCCCGTCCTGCGAGCCGCCGAAAGAAGTAGCGGCCGCCACCGTACAGGTTGCAGAAAGAAAGGCGACCTCGCCATTTTTTAACTTGCTGGTACTGGGGATTCTTGCCGGCTGTTATATAGCTTTTGCCGGCGCTTTATCTACAGTGATCACCAATGATTTGGCCAAATATGTGGGGGACGGCTTATCCAGGCTGACAGGCGGCCTTGTTTTCTCGCTCGGCCTGATCCTGGTGGTTATCGGCGGCGCGGAATTATTCACGGGCAATGCCCTCATGGTAACAGGATGGCTGGAAGGAAAGATCAGCGGCAGACAGGTAGCCCGCAACTGGACGATTGTCTTCTTGGCTAATTTTTTGGGGGCAATTTTGATCGCCTGGTTCTTCGTTCTCAGCGGGGTTTGGGAGATGAACGGCGCTCAGATAGGCGCCAAGGCGGTTTTGACCGCCAACGGTAAAATCGGGTTGACCTGGAGCGAAGCCCTGGTAAGGGGCATCCTCTGCAACTGGCTTGTCTGCCTCGCCGTGTGGCTCTCCAGCGCCAGCAAAGACGGGGTCAGTAAAATCCTCTGTATTGTTTTTCCCATTACCGCTTTTGTGGCCTGCGGATTTGAACACAGCATCGCCAACATGTATTTTATCCCGGCCGGAATTATGTTAAAGAGTCAGGCCGCCGTACTGGCCGCGGCTGCTCCAGCCCTGGCTGTGGACCCGGCCGCCGCGGCAGGCGCGCTGGCAAACCTTAACTGGGGCTCTTTTATATTCAAAAACTTGATTCCCGTAACGATCGGTAATATCATCGGCGGCGCTATCTTTGTCGGTACTTTTTATTGGAGCGTCTTTTTGAAGCCATCCTGGAGAAAACCGAAGCTGGCGGTCACTGTCGCCGGGATGCTCACCCGCCTCTTTACAGACTAAAAAAACCATGTTTCAAAAAAGGAACTCCTGGAGCGCTCCTTTTGAATAAGAACAAAGAAAGGGAAACCAACGACAGCGATGGTTTTCCTTTCTTGTTAGCTTTATTGGGATCTCCCGGCCGCGGCTACCTGAGACCCTCTTTGTTTATTTTGTCGATCGCTTCGCTTACCGCCTCATATACGCCCGGGAATGAACTTAAATTCAAGCCCTGGGTTAAGCAGGGGATAAAATATAATTTTCCGCAGTTCCGGCAGGCCCTCTCCACCTCTCTGGCGATTATTTCTTTATTCCAGCCGGGGAAATCAACGACCCCGCTGTCGATGTCGCCCATAAAGGTGATCTGCTTGCCATATTTCTTGATCAGTTCAGGGGTGTTGTTGGTTGTCATCACTCCCTGCCAAATATCGATCCCCATTTTGATCATAGAGGGGACGAGATTAGCGGCGTAGGAATCACAGTGGTGAACGATAAGCTCGACGCCGTGGTCCTTGTAATAGCCGTATATTTGCTCGTAAGCCGGTAAGATGAATTCATCGAACATTGCGGGAGACATGAAGGATGATCTTTGGGTACCCCAGTCGTCATGGTGGAAGATGGCCTCAGGGTGGACGCGGTTGACAATCTCTTTAGCGAAGGCCAGCTCAAATTCGGTGAGGCAATCAATGAGTTCGTGCATCGCTTCTGGTTCTTCACTGTAAGCGATTAAGGCGTCGTCTATGCCCATCAGGTGATGAGTCATTTCAAAGATGCCGGGGTTATAGAACACTGTGACAAATTGCTCTTTACGATCGATGGCCTTGGCATGCGCGACGGCTGCGGCCCAATCTTCATCCGCGGTTTTAATAACAGGTACCTTAACGTATTTCTTCCACTCTGTGATATCCTTAAGCACCTTATGTTCTTCATCATGCACAGGAAACTGGCCAAGCTGCCCTTCCGGCCATCTGAAGGTGACCCCCCAGCTGGTTTTCATCTCTTTGCCCGGTTCGCAAAAAGGGTCGATGGGGACTTCCATAATTATATCCATAAATTCGTATTGGTTGACGAATCGATCCGGATTTCCACCCTTAATCGTTTCCATTAGATTCTCTTTTTTCGTTAACATAATTGCTCCTCCTTCTCTAATGTTATATTCATGAAGCGATTAGGCAACTAACTTTCTTGCCATTACGGCGGCGCTTCCTGCGTCGGGAGCAAAGCCGTCCGCGCCGATTTCAGCGGCGAGTTCTTCAGTTACAGGCGCTCCTCCTACGATGACCTTGAAGCCGTTCAGCCCGCTTTCTTTGAGCATCTTTACGGTTTCTTTCATCGTCGGCATCGTCGTTGTCAGAAGTCCCGAAAGCGCCACTAATCGCACATCTTTGTTCTCTTTGATTGAATCTACAAATTTCTGCGGCGAGACATCAATGCCGAGATCAATAATTGTAAAACCGTTGCTTTCCAGCATCATGGCGACCAGGTTTTTGCCGATGTCGTGCAAGTCCCCTTGAACAGTGCCGATGACGCATGTGCCCAATGAAGATGTGCCTTCCCCTGCGAGATGGGGCTTCAAAACCTCAACGCCCTTGGACATCGCTTTCGCCGAGACAAGCATCTCGGGTACAAAAATTTCCCCTGTAGAGAATTTGTCCCCGACCACTCTCATGGCGTCGATCATGGCATGCAGAATATTATCCGCCGTATTCCCCTCGTCCAGCGCCTCCTGCACCGTTGCGGCAACGAGCTTCGTCCTTCCTGATTCCACCAGCGATTTGACATCTTCGATCTTCGACATGTTCATTCCTCCTTATAATTTTGTTTATCTATTATATATGTCTATACCTATATATACAGGATCGCAATATAATTGTCAATAGATCCCCCGCACAGATAAAGTCCATACTTCTGGTTTCAGTTATGAGATTAGTAACCGGCGGCATACACGGCATCAATTTTATAACTTTATAACAATGATGTTAGTATAACCAGCGGCCATACCCGCATACCCGGCAGGAATACCCAGATTTGCACACTCTCGCGCTGTTTGACGAGGCGCTAAGGGTGTGCTATTGTAAAGTTGCCGGTATATACATGTAAAGTAAAGGTCTCCTCAAGCAAGACCTCCTGAAGATTTAGGTGCTACCGGATAGATGAAAATGCCTGATATTTAGCTTTAGATCACCGGAACCTTCCGTTGATCTACGGCGTTCAGTTGACGAAACAGGCATAACGGTGTAACCTAAAAACAGAGTTGATAATGGATGTGATAATTATGCAGCCTTTGTACTACCGTATAGCTGAGGATATGATCGAGCGCATTAAAGCCGGGCGGCTGAAGCCGGGAGATATGTTCCCCTCTGAGTCTCAGCTCTGCGCCGAATACAGCACCAGCAAGATGACCGTACGCCAGGGGATGGCTCTGCTCTCGCGGGCCGGATACCTGCGGTCGGTTCCGGGGAAGGGGAATTTTGTGGAACACCCCCGTTATGACCTGCTTACTTTGCAGTTCGATGAGACGGATATCGTCGGCGGCTCACCCCAGGGAGTAAAATTGCTTGATGCAACCATCATATCGCCTCAGCCTCTGGTGCGGGAGGCGCTTCATCTTACGGATAAGGACAAGGTGGTCGTATTAAAGCGGCTCTTCTATACCGAGGCCGATCCGGCTGCTTACGACGTCAAGTATATGCCATACATGAAGGGCAAGCCCTTGATCGAAAAAGAGATCCGGTACATACCTTTTGCCAAAATGGTTGCCAGGCACGGCGATCTGTTTTCCGTGAAAAATGAAGTCGCTATCTTTGCAGATTCCGCGGACCAAGAAATCGCCTCTCTGTTAGAGATAACTGTCGGCAGCCCTCTGCTGATCATCGAGCAGAAACTGTT
>DHAA01000108.1:4970-11047 GCA_002397275.1 Thermacetogenium sp. UBA4966
GCACCCAGTAGTTCACTGCAATTTGAAGGGGGTTATTGATTTGGCAAAAACCCAGACGATGCTTGTTACTGCTGTGCAAAAGCTGGATGAAGAGAAGGTAGCCCGGTTGGTGAGGATGAGTTTGCAAAGAGGAGTCAGCCCTCTGGATATTATAGATGGCGTGCGCCAGGGGATGGAGAGGGTAGGCGCCCTTTACGAGCAGGAGAGATACTATATCGCGGATCTGATCATGGCCTCCCTCATCTTTCAGAGGGTGCTCGCCATCATGCCCATCGCTGCAAGGTGCAAACCCGGCCTCAAGCCCCAGGTAGTGATGGGTACTGTTGCGGGAGATATTCACGATATCGGCAAGAACCTGACCGCGGGGCTGCTGATGGCCAAAGGGGTGGGGGTCGCCGATCTGGGGGTTGATGTATCCCCGCAGGAATTTCTCAACGCCCTGCAGGAAACCGGAGCGAAAGTCCTCGGCCTCTCAGGGCTGCTGACCTCTTCTTATGACGTTATGCGCCAGACGATCAAAGCGGTGGCCGGCGGCGGTTTGCGCGACAGCGTACAGGTCGTCATCGGGGGGCTGGTCAATGAAAACGTTCTCCGGTATGTGGGCGCCGATTACTGTGCCGCGGACTGCGCCGGCGGTATCGAGGTCTGCCGGCAGATTCTGAATGCCGCCGGGAAGAGGCCGTATACAGAAAAGGCAGCAGGGGTTATATGATGGGCGTGATCTCTCTTTGACCCCTGAAGAGCGGCTGCAGACAGCCATTTCTCTGGGCAAAACAGACCGCATCCCCTGCGCCCCCATGATCGAGAGTTACGCGGGGAGAAGAGCGGGCTTCACCAATTATGAATTCATGTACGATTACCGAAAGGCGGAAACGGCATTCGACCGGCTGCACAGGGAGTATCCCGTTTGGGATGTGATGCGTTCCGTCTATTTTGTATTCCACGGGCCTGTGCAAAAGGCGGTGGGCTTTATCAAGCCGATGATGCCCGGTGTCGATCTCCCTGCGGAGAGCGAGTACCAGATGGTGGAGTATGAGGCCGTCGATCGCGGAGACTATCACTTCCTTTTGGATGCCGGTTACCGCGCCTTTTTCCGGCGTTACTGGAAGCGGGTACACCAGGTGAGCGATCGGCAGATCGAAAAAGCCGAACGTCTCAAGCTGGACATTTTGAAAAGCGAGATCAAGAATGCCGGCGCCCGCGGACAGGCCTTTTTATACGGCGGTTTTATTGTTCTGGCGCCCATGGTCCTGAGCCTGATGCGCTCACTGCAGGAATTTATCAGAGATATGTATCAGGTCCCCTCCCTTCTGGAGAGAGTTCTGGAGGAGATGACCGCAGGGCTGCTCGCCGCAGTGATCGCCTGCGCCCGAGAGACAGGAATCCCCAGAGTGTTTGTCGGCGCGGCCCGCCTCACCGGCCGGCTTATATCAAAGTCCCTTTTCGAGCGCTTCGTATGGCCTTTTCTCAAGGAAACCGTTCTTCAGCTTCTCGCCGCGGGGATTACCCCGGTCATCCATCTGGACAGCGATTGGACCAAAAACTTGGAGTATTTCCTTCAGTTGCCGGCGGGCAGGGTGGCCATCGAACTGGATGGCGCCACAGACATTTTCCAGGCCCACCGGCTGCTGAGCGGCCACGCCTGCATTATCGGAGACGTGGGGGCGCCCCTCCTGACCATCGGTACCCCGCAGCAGATAAGAGATTACTGTCAAACGCTGCTCCGTGAGCTGGGCAGAGACCGCGGCTTCATCCTCGGCTCAGGATGCCATATCCCCCTGCAGGCCAAACACGAAAACGTAGACGCCTTTTTCCAAGCATTACAGTAGGCTGCCAGGATGCTGGAAAATGTGGTAAAATACATATAGACACAGCACTGGATGGTGATTAATTTGGGAATTGGCCTACAGCACGGGATTTCAAGCGCCGGGAAGAGACTGGCCATGCTGACGCGCTTTGTCACCCGGGTTTTCCCCGGAGTGGAAAGGGAATTGAAGCAGTGGCAGGAGATGATCAAATCTGCGGGTGATGAGGAACTGCGGCGGCAGGGGGAGGCCAGTATTGAAAAAAAGAAGTTTCACTGCCTGGGCGGCGGCTTTTACGCCCTTATGGAAGGGGCGGGAGGGGATACTCTTTCCTTCATCGTGGCCCTGCAGACGATCAGCGACTACCTGGACAACCTCTGCGACCGGGCGGGCTGCCTGGATATGGCTGCCTTTCGCCGGCTGCACATGGCTTTTAGCGACGCCCTGGGAACCGACGGCATTGCAGAGGATTACTACAGTTTATACCCCTACCGGGACGATGGGGGCTACCTGAACAAGCTGGTGGGGGAGTGTCGCCGGATTGTCGGCCGGCTTCCTTCATACCGTCTTGTCCGGGATGATGCTCTGGGATTGGGCTCTCTCTACTGCGATTTGCAGACCTTTAAGCACACCCATATCCCCTTGAGGCAGACTCACCTAGAGGGGTGGTTTGCGGAACAAAAAAGCTCTTACCCGGAGTTTTACTGGTGGGAGTTCGCGGCCGCCGCGGGTTCTACGCTGGGCATCTTTGCCCTCATCGCCGCAGCCGGGCAGCCGGGCCTTGATGCGGAAAAAGTCGCAAAGATCACAGAGGGTTATTTTCCCTGGATCTGCGGGCTGCATATTCTGCTGGATTATTTCATTGACCAGCAAGAAGACATCGAGGGAGGGGATCTCAACTTCATTTCTTTTTATGATAATCAGGAGCAATGCTGCGAGCGGTTGCTTCTTTTCCAGGAACAAGCCCTTGAGCGTGCGGCGAGGATGCCTGACCCGCTGTTTCATACGACTGTTGTTCAGGGGCTCCCCGCCCTCTACCTTTCCGACCCCAAGGTCGGCGAGCAGGGGCTGAAAGATATCGCGGAGAGGCTGCTGCAGGCAGGTGGGGAGGACACCCTGCGTATGTACAGAGTGTGCCGCAGTTTGCGCCTCAGGGGCAAGATTTAACGCTTTCCCCTGAGCCGAGATTAACGCTCACTTTTTTCTCGTCATCGTCAACTCCGTCAGCCTGTACAGAATGGGGTGGACAGGTGTGGTTGGGATAAAACTGAGGCATTCTCCGGCTTTCTCCTGAAACTCCCTGGCTTTGCGATAGGCGCGCTGTATACTTTTAGTTTTGTCGGCGGCTTCCGCAACGAAGGAAAGATCGTCGCTGGTACAGCTGCGCTTTTCCAGTATTTTCTTAATGGGTTCTCTCCAGCCGGAGTGCTCCAGCAGATAAATAACAGGAAGTGTCAAAATACCTTGGGAAAAGTCGGATCCTGTCGGTTTGCCCAGGGTTTCTTCATCTGAAGTAAAGTCCAGCAGGTCATCGATGATCTGAAAGCACATCCCTAGATTGCGGCCAAAAGCGGTGCAGGCATCCGCCTCTTCCTGTGAGGCTCCCCTGATCGTCGCCCCGGCGCCGCAGCAAGCAGCCACCAGAGAAGCGGTTTTTTTGTCGATACGGGAAAGATAGTCCTCTTCACTGACCGTGTGGTCGTAGAGCGTATTTATCTCCTCGATAATCCCTTCACACATAGCTTCCATCGCTTCGACCATGAAAGGGATGGCCCTGATTGTGCTCTCCTGGGAAAGGATGCTGAGCGACCGGGCGAAAAGGTAGTCCCCGGTCATAACCGCAGTGTGGTTGCCTCGCTCAGCATTGAGAGTGGAAACGCCGCGTCTCGTATCTGCGTGATCGATGATATCGTCGTGAATTAACGAAGCGGTATGCAGCAGTTCAGTGGCCGCGGCCACGTCGATCACCGGATCCCAGTCCTCGTCCCCCCTCCAGCCGAAAAGAATCACAAGCAGAGGACGCAGCCGTTTTCCCCCGGCTTTGATGACGCGTGAAGCCAACCCACCCACTATCCTGTTGTGGGCGACGACCGCGGTTTGCAGGCGCTGTTCTACCTTTTCCAGTAGAGGATGAAAATCAAACCCTTGTTCCAAGGCCACCGAACTCACTATAATATTCCCCCCGCTATGTTCACTGATACTATTTTCCCTTGGAATTATAAAGCTATCCATTATTTTTCTTAAGACGACCTTTGCTTCTTTGCCTTTTCCGGAACATATAGACACCTTCCCAGGTAGCGGTCGAAGCTGGTCCAATGCTCGCTCCCCTGGTGTGAATTGACCAGACGGCTCACCTGGTTGACGCGGGCCGACATGAGATCCGCATAGTGGAGCGCCACGGCCTCCACCGTATGGGGTTCCTCCACAGCTCCCCATTCTTTCAGCCCGTGGTGAGACAAAATCATGTGCAGCAGCTGTCTGGCCAGCTTTTCAGGGAAATCATCCACCTGAGCGATCTCCCGGCGCAGAAAATCATACCCCAAAATAACATGGCCGCCGAGGAGACGTCCGTCTTCGGTAAGATTAAAGGAAAGGCATTCCTGGTCGTACTCCCAGAGCTTGCCGATATCGTGCAGAGCGGCGCCTGTAATCAGCAGGTCGCTGTCCATGGCTTCCCCTTGCAGCTCGCAGATTTGAGAGCAGTAGATGATCACTTCCAGGGTATGCTCCAAAAGGCCTCCGCCGTAAGCGTGGTGTATGGTGCGGGCCGCGGTTGCGCGGCTGAATCCGTCCAGGAAGTCAGGGTTGAAAATTGAGTCTAAAAGAGAGCGCAGCGGGGGGCTTGTCACCTTTTCCAGCTGCAGCCGGAACTCTTTGAGCATGGCGGGGATATCCTTGTCGGTGCAGGGGCGAAAGTCGTTCAGCTCCACATGCTCCTTGGACACCTTGGTGCAGGTTTCCAGGTTGACCTGCAGCCCGTTAAATTCGGTGACCATACCCTGGACAATAACGATATCCCCCAGGGAGAGAGTACGGTACAGATCCTCGGCCAAAGCGGAGTCCCATACGCGTCCCTCTACGGTACCGGTCCTGTCACCCAACTGTACCTTTAAAAATTTAGCCCCATTTTTGGTTTTGCCAATATTCAGGTTAGTAATGCCGAAATAACTGGCGACCTCCGTTCCTGGCCGCAGGTTCTTCACCCACTGCGATTTCACAAACCGTCCCCCTTAAAAAGCTTTTGTATATGTATATTTGTATTACATTATATCAGATCATCATCGCCGCAAGGGTATTTCTCCAGGATGGATTCCAGTTTGCCGATCATGGTCCTGGGAGTTGAGCGGCCGCTCAGGCGGCGTTATACGTTATAATGGAAGCCTACCCACAAGCGCCACAAAAAGGATAGCAAGAAAAATGGCAGGCAACAGGTTTCCCACCTTGATGCGCAGCCGGTCACTGTTGGTCAGCATATTGATCCCGATGGCGAAGATCAACAGGCCGCCTGCGGCGGACATTTCAGTGATCATGGCTTCGGTCAGAAAAGGCTTGACATAGCATGCGGCTAGAGTGATGGCGCCTTGATAGAGAAACACCGGCAACGCTGAAAAGGCTACCCCGATCCCCATGCTGGAGGCGAAAACCGTTGAGGTAACCCCGTCGAGGATTGATTTGATGAACAGAGTTGTATGCCTGCCGGTCAGCCCGCTCTCCAGCGAACCCATGATCGCCATCGCTCCCACACAGAAGACGAGGCTTCCGCTCACAAAGCCCTTGATGAATAATCCATCACTATCAGCGTGGCTGCCGCTGTTGTCCTTACCCGGACCTCCCTTGCCCCGGTTGCCCTTCTGCGCGGCGCCGCCGTTGAAGCGCCCCTCTAGTTTCTCTCCGAAGCTGTCCAGGCGCTCCTCGATCCTCAGCCACTCCCCCAGTATCCCCCCGCTCACCATACTCAGGGTCAATACCAGGAGATTCTGAGATTTCAGCGCCATAGAAAGGCCGATCAGAATGACGGCCAGGCTTACCCCCTGCATGATCACCGACTTGTACTTCTCCGGAAACCCGTTTTTCAAAAGATTTCCCAGCAAAGCCCCGGCGATAATTGCTCCGGCGTTAACGATAGTCCCTAGCAAGATCCAATTCTCCTCTGCATGTGTTGATATGGCTTCCGCTAATTATACCACTAAACAGATTCCCGGATTTAACTTGCTAAACATCTCTCCATTCGCTATAATAAATTAACGGAACAGGCGGGAGTAGCTCAGTGGT
>DHAA01000149.1 GCA_002397275.1 Thermacetogenium sp. UBA4966
TCGGAGAACATGCCCGAATCGGGAAACATCGTCTTCAGTTTCGTGGCGACGCGCACCACGACTGACGGGTAATAGGTGTCGTTTTTATCCCCATGCACCGTAACATTTTTAACTGCGGAACTGCCTTGGGTCGGATTCATGGCCAGAAACGTGCCGGCGGCGTTTTTTGCTCTGTTTTCGTCATATTCGACGTGTCGGTCCGTAATTGTGTAGCTGCAGGGGAAGACGCCGTACGCATAACAATACTTTGTCCAGTCTCCCTGTCCTATCAGGGATCTTTCATCGCCTGTTACGGTGAATGTGCCTTTAATGGCATCGTTAATTCTCAACGTAACGATGCTGCGGATCCCCGATACCGACCCCGCAACGGCAGCGGCATCCGCAGATGTCTGCGCTTGCTCTTTGGTTAAAAGCCACCTGCCGAATTCCGCTACCCCGATAAAAAGCATGGTGAATACAAGGCAAGCGGCGGCGGTGAGTATCAGTATCGATCCCCTTTCGTGGTTTTCTGCCATCAGATCACCTCCCTCATGCGATTTTGACAAACCACGTTTGATGAAATATTTTCTTGCACTCCCACGGCACGGCATTTCGTATAACTCTGTCGTGCCGCCGGTGCGGTATTGGTCTAGTCGAATCTTACGTTGCTACCGCCGTCGCAAGCCCCCAGTAAAATGGGGGTATTCAACTTTGATCACTCAATCCAGCCGAAAGTTGCTTGCGCATTGAGTTTTACCTCCCTTCCTAAGAGTTTGCTTTTATACGGGTATGATGCTTTGGCCTCGGCGTAATGAACTTTCCCCGTCCCCTGTGTCTTCTCTCTTAAACCTACGTGAAGCTGGATGGAATCCATATAATACATTTGAGCGATTTCGTTTCCTCTTTTCCTGCCTTCTGAGGCGTCCATTACGGTAACGGTCTCCCTTGCGGCTTCCCGGACTACGCGCTGAAGATGGGTTTTGTTAAGCAACAACCCTGCCACTTCAATGCAGGAAAAGGCAAAGATGATAAGCAGTATAGTGCAGAACAGCGTTTCCAGCATTATCGAGCCTTTTTCATCCCTTTTGATGTCATCACCCCCTATTTCAGATAGTCCTCCGGGTTTCTGTACCTGCCCTCCATGTTGCATGCGGCCTTCTGGATCAGAGTGTCGAAATCGTTGTTGAATTTGTTGATACTGTATCTAGGAACCGCCAGCGCAGTAGCGTACGCTTTCTTGACTCCGTCATCCGTTTTCGAATCAACTACAATAGTCAGACTGCCTTGTCTTATAAACAATTCCCCGCCGGTCGATGCGAACGTCTTTCTCGCCAGGCTTTCTGCGCGGTCGGCGTTTCCCGTTACAGAGTAGCAGCGCGCCGCCTCAAAAGCCGCTTCGCGCACATAAGCGTTCCCCAGCGCCCGGAAAGAGAGCGTGAAGATTGCGAAGGTCAAGAAAATAAATATTGGCAAGCACAGGGCAAACTCAACAAACATCTGTCCTCTTTCGTCTTTTACATGGTTTTCTGCCATCGGATCACCGCCTTCCTAAAAAAATAAGCCCCGGCGTTCTTTGCCGAGGCTTAAATATGTTTAGCTTTTCAAATTATACCAACAAACTTTTCAAAAAAAACATTATAATAAAGAAAATGATTAAATAGGAAATCGCAACAGTATATGCAGTATAATCAGCAGATAACTCCATTACCTTCTGAACACCTTCGTATACACACATTACAGAAAGAAGCGTCCCGAAAATCAAGAAAAATGCGATACTTAACGTACTATTGATGAACATCAGAAGAAGCGAAACTAGCAAGGCAATCGTTACAGGAACCTCTGCTTTAATCACTACATTCCCTATCTGCTGCAGTTCATTGCGTTTACCATGAAAAGCATACTGCCCAACCAGATAAATGCAAAGAGCCAACAAAAGCATTCCAAGCAATACAGCAAGAAAAACATAAACAAAGATTTTCCCATACGATTGAGATAAATATCCCATCATCCAGTTAATACCGAAAAAACTCATTAAAGTATTTGTGGTTATGTTTGCCAGGCAGATTACCATTAGCCCCTGCAATATTGCCAGTATAACAGCTAATACAACTGGGGAAAAATCTGATTCCTTAGATTTAATCGTGCTTATCGGAGCAACAATCATGTCTTTTATCACGTTCACCAATTTTCCCACATCTTCCTTAACCGTTGTCTTCCGAATCGCCGACTCAGCATCATCTTCAGAGTCTAATTTTGTTCCGCAATTGTCACAATATTTTGCATTCAGATTGACTTCCTGACCACACTTTGGACAAATTGGCACGGTTCATCTCTCCTTCCAAAAAATAATGTTAGCTTATTATTCGATAAACCGCGCCTCTTTTCCTTTCTCCTCCTGCTTTGTAAACAAATATCCGTTCTCTGCCGGAATGATATTTATAGCTTCTGAAATGGAAGCTGAGACAACGTTTCTTCCTGCGTAATTTTTAAGCCAATAGGACGTTGCCGGATCAACTGCCTGATCGTATAGGACGATTATCCCATCGTTGTTTGACACCCCGCTGACGAGCTCCATATCGCCGGCACAGTCTACCACAGTAATAGGGAACTTGTGCTTGATGCCCTCAATCAGCCCATGCGGCGATTCGTTTACTTTCAGGAACTTATACGGATCAACCGGCCAGACAAGAATACCACCCCATTCTACGGGAGCGTTCGATCCCGGGACACGCCAATCCTTGCAGATAAGATCCTTCGCCGGAATCCCCAGGGATATCGCTCCCATGCTTCCTGAAGCGGCGCAGACAAAAGCGCATTTGTTCACCTTCTTTGAGATTGCCGCGGCTCTGTCGCCTGCCTTGCCGGGTCTTGATGGGCATACTACATAAAGCGCGCTGTTAAAAGATATTGTATGTCCCTTTGAACTAGCTCTGCCAGGGAGAACGGTTAAGCTTGGCTTCGTCTCGCTGGATAGCGTTTGTTTTGCAAAACTATAGCTTCTTTCCTCTTTTTTTTCTTCATATGTCTCGGCAGGTTTTACTTTTGCTTTAGGCTCTGCTTTGTATTCTGCTTTAGGTTCTGCTTTAGGCGGCACGGGCGTTTTCTTTTGGACTGCTTCCTCATGGGAATCTATTTTTTTGCCGCAATTTAACACTGCCAAAGCATCCTCTATATTTTCAGCTATGTAGGCGTCCGGCCTTGCCGTCTTAACGGAAAAGTCAGCTATCGTTCCCGTCCCTAATACGATAAGATCTTTGTCTTTGGGAGCAAAATAAAATCCGTTGATGTTCGATAAAACAACCTGCGCGTTTTCCGGGTCGGAAACAACTTCTATTCCTCGTTCAGCCAATTGCGCCGATATGTCCAGACCCAAACATAAAACCTTTTTTCTGTCAGGCATAGACTGTTTTCTAATATCCTCGACTTCAATGCCTTGAGTCTTTTCCAAATCCTTTTCAGGCATGACTTCTTCCTTCGTTTTATCCGCTCCTGAATCTTTTACATTTTGCACGTTGCCTGGAATACATTTTTGCTCGCGGTGTTTCCCTCTGCGGATAGTAAACGCGCCGATGATATTATGAAGAATATCCATCAAAGCCTTAAAAGGCGATATCTTGTTACTTTTCTCTTCGCTGTCGTCAATTTCGACTTCAGACTTGCCGGTCTCTTTTGTAGGCATAGGAAGGGTCTTTACCCCATAATCTGCATAGCTTTTTCTTTGCGATAACAATTCAGGGATTTGAGATATGGAGATCTGTTTCACCTCATGTATATCGTATATCCCCATATATATCGTTCCCTGTATTACTTCCGGCTCAGCCGCTTCCGGAAGTATTAACACAATTCTGCTGTTAGGAGCGGCGCATCTTAAATTTCTTAAATTCTCAAGCAGCGCTGCTCCATAATTAATTCCAACATCGACTACCCCCGAAACAAGAGCGGATCCTAATATCAAATACGCGTCAGGTTTATTATCTAGGTTGGAAGCCATGATTGCGGCGGCATCCAACGTCCTGTCCGTTCCTAATATTTCATGCCCCTGTTTCGATAGATAATCGGCTACTCGTTTAGTGTAATCCCCAAAAACAACATACAAACTTTCCATATTTTAGCCTCCAGGCGTTAAGTAGCTGAAGAACGCTTTGAGAAACCCTGCTATAACTCCGATTACTTTATCAGGATAGCTAAGGAATATATACATTATCACAGTACCAAGAAAGATACCGGTTCCTATAAGAAGAACCTTATTAGTTATCCGCGCTAAGGCTAACCCTATACCGACGAGTAGAGCAAGCCCTCCGACAAACAACGCGATATAGGCCAGGCTGCCGGCTAAAGAATGCCCGGCGCTCACAGCGCCTTGCCCCGCGCCTTGAGCAGCATCAATGATTTTCGATGGTTCTATAGGCTGTACATCAAGAGTGGCAAACAACAGCAAATTTATAAGCGATCCCATTATTTAATCCTCCTTTCCGTTAAAATATTGTAGTGAAGTCTCTAAAGCCTTTGTGATTTTTACAAATTCAGCGAAGTTACCGCCTCTGTCTGGATGAGCGTCCTTGATAAGCTCTTTATACCGTGCTTTTACTTCGCTTCTGTCTTGCGGTATTTGCTTGAATCCCAATATTTTAAAACAAACCGGAATTTCCGGCTTATGATACCAACCGAACACTAGATCGCCTCCTCTCAAAACCGCAGATATTTGACGGGATCTACATACTGTGTCCTGTCCTTACCTATTCGCACTTCAAAATGCAGGTGGGGACCTGTTGAAAGCCCGGTTGAGCCGACTTCACCGATTTTTCGCCCCGCTCGCACTTGCTCGCCGGATCTAACGCTGATTTTTGAAAGGTGTGCATAAAATGTCCTGCAGTCTCCGTGTTCAACCATAATGACGTTCCCGTATCCGCTCATCCAGCCTGTGTACACAACATAGCCGTTATTAACTGCAACTACAGGACTGCCCTGCGGAGCGCCTATATCGACGCCTGTATGCATCTTTACAGTTCCGGTAAGCGGATGCTTTCTCATTCCATATGGCGAGGTTATCGTGCCCTTGCATGGGTTTACAGGAAACTTGCCGCCTGCAAAATCTCCGCTGATTTCCGTGTCAATATCTATTTCCAGCGGCGTACCGAATATTTGATAATCAACCTGAAACGAGGGGTCGATATTTTCAGCAATCCTTAAAGTAAGCTCCAAATCCATGTCGGAGTCCAGTCCAGCTTCCTGAAGTATCAAACGCAGCTTTTCATAGTAAGGACCCGTTCTGGTAACGCTGTTTAGCTTAGGAGTTATCACCTTTTTATAGCCGTTGGAAGTTCTCTTCTCCGAAACGCTTTCACCCCATGAATACTGATAATTTGCATCGTAGCATAAAGCGCTTGTAAGCAGCCTGATGTTTTTCTTGTACTCTTTCTCATAAGTCACTTTCTTAATTTCGCCGTCTTTGTCTTTTTCTTCTCTCGTCCAGGTTTCATAATAATAAAGGGTGAAAGACTGCCATGTAAGTTCCGGACGCAACTGCTTAAAATGTTTCTCCGGATCAGGTTTTCTGCCGTGGCCTTCTTGTTCCCAGCCAGAATCACCATGCACCACCGGATCGCCCAATACCTTATCCAGAGCCGCCATCAGCGACCATGCCACGCGGTGAGGCTCAACTTGATCCCGTTCAGCGGCAATATCTGATAAATTCCATACCGCGCTCGTGTTCGTGGACGAAGCAGCGTTTCCCGAAGCGGAATTCACACCGGAATCAGATAACTCGCCCTTCGATTGGAAGCTATCTGACCAATCTGTATCCAGCGATAGATATTTCCTGTATAATTCCGCGTCCTTAGCAAGCGGCCACCCCGAATCGGTTTTGCCAAAACTAAGTATGGCTACCTCTGCGCCGGCGCTTACAGGACTGATACTCGCAAGGTTGGTCTTACTGTCTCTTCCTAGAAGCTGAATAGTAACCCACCTTCTGCCCCAGTTGTTGGCCTCTTGTTCCGTTTCATAAAACAAGTCGATCCTCTGCCCCTTTATCGCGCCGCCTGTGTCGAGCGCAACTCCGTAACCGTAACCCGGAATATAGATATGCGTTCCATAAGGTATTACCTTTGGATCCACAGCTATCACTCCAGGCTGCGCTTTCGCCCCTGTCGAGGTAACGCCATATCCGGGATCGCCCGGTCTTTTGCCTGTGCTTTCAAAGCCAGCGGTATAGCCGGTCGCCTCGACATGCATCACACCCGTTGTAACTCCGCTTATAATCCCGTCGTTAAAGCCGCCGGTGGGATTCATAATGTATCTGGGAACCATAAATACGGCGAAATATATGAAAAAAGCTATCCCGCATATCGCTAATATAGGCACAAGTATTGGAGCTATTGCAGTTATAATCGCGGGTATGATTTTTTTGCCGATTAGCTTGGTTGCGTTCCATGCCGTTTTAGATGCGAACTTTAAGGATTTAGTTACAGCGTTCTTAGCGGCTGATTGATATACCCGTTCTATATCCTGTTCGTTCATCAAAAATATACGGCGGATACCCCTTACCTTGAAAGGAAGCCGCCCTTCCTCCTTTCCGTAAATTAAAATTAGCGGGAATACACCCGCTGAAAAGAAAAAAGCCGGGATTACCCGGCTCTAATTAATTTTCTGAAAATAGTCTTTAAGTCCGTCTCTTGTTTGCTTTCGCTGCGCTTGCAGAAGCTGCATCCTGGTCTCCGCTTCACGCGCCGAGACATCTTCATATTGTGATTTTGCTTCGCCGTATTCCGACGACTTGTCTATGTGCTCTACCGCCGAGCGAACCTTGCTTACTTTAGGCTCCACTTTCTGCAGCTGAATCAGCGATTCTTGTGCTGTATTCAGCCTATTTGCAGCCGCCTTGTTATCCGGATTTTCGCTTAATACCTGGCTCATTTTATCCACAGCGCTTTGCTCTGTGAAAACACTTCGGTCATACGACGAGACAAAGTTGCTTGCTTCCTCGACCCCTCCTTCAAACTGCTTAACCTGCTCCTGCGCCCACTGCATTTTTTCAGATTTAGGGCCGTACAAAGATTTTGCATGGTCATATCTGGCTTGAGCGATATCCTTTTGCATCGTCAAATTATTTAAATCGGTTCTCAAGTCGGGAATGCCTCTCCGCGCCGTTTCTGCTTGCTTGTGCGCTTCGCCCATAACTGATCTGGCTTCTTCATTCTGAGGCAAACGACTTGCCACACCCGCTCCGGCAGCCATCAACGTTCCTGCAGATTTGCCTATTACATTGTCGCCCAGTATTTGCTGACCCGCTCCGTACATCGACTCCGGATCCAGCATCTGTCTTTTATCGCTGAAGCCCATCGCGCTTAAAGCGCCGTCGGATTTCGCTTTCTGTGCAAACTGCGACAGTGAGGACGCCGTATCGTTGAACAAGCCGGCTCCTTTAGCCCCCAACGAACCGCCTAATGCCATGCCCCCAGGGCCTGCGATCATCCCGCCTGCAAGACCGCCGGCTGTAGCGGCAAAACCCTTGCCGACCTTAGCAAGCCCCGAGGCGAGGCCGCCTTTAACGCCGCCTCCACCCCCTCCGGTACTTGCATCCGCTGCTCCCACTTTCGCAGGTATATTAGCTTTCTTGCCGCCGCCTAAAGACTTGCCGACGGCTAATATAGAGCCTATTCCCAATCCCGCAGACAATGCTCCTCCAATGCCGGTCCCCACCCCTTCCGCGCCAAGGAGTTTCCTGATCAGTACGGTCATTGAGGGGATACTGACAAGAGCGACTAGGGTAAACCAAAACCCTGATGTAGTTAGAGCGCCGCCGTGGCTACCGCCGCTGGATTTCCCCAGCACAATGAGAAAGCCTAAAATCGCGGCATGTGAAGCCTGTAAAAAGATATTGGCTATCAATTCGCGGAACCATATGACTATCGACTCGCGCTTTATAATCGAAATAACAGCAACAACGGGTAACAGCCCAATAAGCAGCGCTATCATGACTTTCCTGATAACATACTGCCAGTTGATTACAGACACGGTGAGCACGCCGATAATGAAAAGAATTGCTGATCCGATATAACCGTCCTGTTCTAGCGATATGAAAGAAGTTAAAAAAGAAGCCCCTTCCGCTATCTTTCCATCTACCGCTGCATAGAACTGCGCCACCAGCAGCTTATTTAGATCAAATAAAAAGCTGAACATCATGCCGCCCATACGGAGCAAAAGCATGGCAACCAGCAAACCAGCGACGCACCCCCGGAACGATACCCTCGCGTCTGGCTTGGTTGCAGAATACCAGTACGCTATCCCCATAAACACTACAACTAAAACCAATTCTATCGGCACTATCTCGTTTACCTTGCTATAAAATTCAGTCAAGGCATTCCATTCGTTTTCCGTAAACGTTGAAAGATAGGGTAGAGATCCTACTCTTTGATAATCCTTGCTGATACCTTTGGTGAAATCTCCGAACACTAAATCGATCGGATCATATAGTCCAACCGCATTCAATATCCACTTCGCGGGAGCCGCAATTAAAGTAGCGGCTAATCTTTCTGCCCAATCGGCGCCGTCGCCTGTATCAGGTTTTATACTGGCGTTGTCTGTTTCCGGGGCAATCTCATGAGATCCGGATGAAGCATCCCCCCATACTATGACGGGAGCTGTTATTTCCTCTACTACCTTGCTACCTTTCAAGAATTTAATTCTGTACTCTATTTTCTGGCCGCTTTTTATGTTTTTTAGTTTATGCTCGCTTTTTCTGTCGAAATCGCCGATCCAACCCCAAAAATCTTTAAAATATGTTTTCCAATCTCCATTGTCTATTCGATAGTCACATTCGGCTTTGTTGACTTTTGTACCGACATTGTGTTTGAAATGCAGTAAAACAGTATCTTTTTTCTCGTCATACTGCGCTGTAAAAAGATAATCTTGGTTCGAAGCCCAGGTTACGGCAGGAAATACAGTACAAATTATTAGTAGGGTTATAACAAATATTTTGATGCGTTTATATTTCATATAGTCGATGGTTCCTCCTTTCATGGATTTTTGACAAACAAAGTTAGATGGTTGTGCCGCCGGAAACTTTTAAACAGACTGTTTGCTCTTATCCCTACGTTTAGACATCATCGCCAGCTCGTTCGGATCCGACGTGAACATCTGGTGTTCATGCTCCGTCGCCTCTCCGTAAAAAACTGAAGCATCCTCGTTGGCTTTGACAATGCCCCACCCTTTGGGTGCGGTTAATAGAAATTCTGATTCACCGTCTGAAAGAGAGAATTTTTTTCTGACAGACTGAATGTCGATAGCCTCTTGCTTCAACAGCATTTTCGTCGTGGCGTTCTTCAAAATACCCATGCCTTCGTCAACCCGTAAGAAAACTTCAAAACCCTGTGTGCAGGCGCACATGGAAATATTCCTCTTACGCGCCCGCCTGAATGAATCCTCCAGCCATTTCGCTGTTTCAGGAGTGTCCATCATCGTTTGGGCCTCGTCAACCACAATTCGCTTCTTTTTTCTGCGGTCCCGTGATAATTTGTTCCATACCCACCTGGTAGCAATAAAGAGACCGATTGGACGCATTACTTCCTCGTCAAGCCCCGCCACGGAAAAAGCAACCATGGGATACTTCCATATATCCTCTACCGTAGATTGGCAGTCGAATACAGCGGATGAACTTGTCCCGCCTTCTTTCGTGAAAGTGGCAAGAATCCTGGAAGCATTATTAAGCGCCGGTTCCTGCCGCATAAGCGCAATCAGATTGCTTAACTGAGGCATTTTCTTTTTTACGCCTGAAACATGGATAACGTCTGCGTCCATATCGGCAGGATTTTCATACAAACTCTGCGGATTTTCGGTTATTTCAAAATTTTTGTACAACGCTTTTATCTTTTCAAGGATCATAACTTTAACCTGCCCTGTTAAAACAGATTCGTCGTAAACGCGAATCATGCGAAAAACCACCGCCTGAACTGCCTTGATAGCGTCTTCTATGTCAGCGCGTATTACCCCGTCTTCGTCTACCAGATCAACGTCAAAAATATTCAGCGTATCCTGTGAGTCTGGAGACAAACTTATATAAGGGCACCCTAAGCCAACCGTCAGGTTTTCATATTCACGTTCAGGATCGATGACCACAGTCATAATATTAATCAGCGCGGAGCGAGCGGTTACAAGCTTCACTAAATAGCTCTTGCCGGATCCGGCGCGTCCAAATATAACTATGTTGTAGTTCTCATGCGTAGGGTGCCAACAGTTATAGAAAATAATATTGCCTTGTGGATCACGCCCCATAATCACTCCGGAATGGTGACGCAATCCCCCTGAACCAAAAGGAAACATATCCGTGATATTAGACGATTCCAAGTCTTGATATGCGTCGCGCGGCATGTTATCCCCTAATGGCGTGGCATTGATGAAAGCATCCAGCTGCCTCATATCGGCGGCTTTTAAAATGATGTTCTTCGCCTTTAACCGCCTGGTAAGCAAGTTGCAAAACTGTCTCATTTCATCTAAATCCGGAGCGGTTACGGTAACTTCAATAGACCCGAAAAACAGCTTTTCGTTATTCGATGTCAGCGCGGAATGCCTTCTCTGCATCTCGTGTATTCTTTTTAACAGCGTTTGACGCCTTGCAGAGTTTGCTTCCTCGGCATAGTCGGCTTCCATTCTGGCAATCTCCCTTTCCAGCTGCCATACAATCTTCGACGTGTCCGCAGGCGATATATGCAGGGCGACGTCGCAATCAGCCTCGCCAAAGTCGATTGTATATAGCGAATTTAAAATCCCTGCATAAGTCGAGTTGCCGGTAATATTTGCATAGAAGCTGCGGCAGTACCTTGTCGCGCCGCTTATGTCTCCGATCTCAACCCAATATGAACTCGCCTGCCCGCTGGCAGATATATCTCCAGGCGCTATTTCCTTAACGCATGAAGGAGCAATTATATCTTTGTATAGAACATTGCTGAAGTTAAACACTTTCTCTTGATTCTCTTTTTCCTTTTTTTTACGAAACATAATCGCTCTCCTCCAAATGTGATAAAACCCCCGAGGGGGTTTGAGATTTGGGATATAAAATAGGCGGATCGTCGAACGACTGCGGAAAAAACGAAGCAGAATCCCTGTTGAAAGTCTGGTAAAGCATATCCAGAGTTTCTTTCTTAAACAGAGGCCGCGCAATAATACCCATTCCTGTGAAACCGCCTATGATTAAATTCCGAGCTTCGTTTAACTGGTCATATGCTTGTTTCCGTATTTCATCCGGCGGCATTTTTGACTTTCCTGCTTCTGAAACGGATTTTGCTATCGTGTCGATTATTTCGCTGTCAATGCGTACGCTTTCTTCAGATATAGCGGACGAGTCCGTTTTAAAAACTACATAATACTTCCGGTCGCGAAGCGACTTACCTTCAATTTTAGAGTTCAACCACGCTGATAATTCATCCGCATAAGGGCTGAATTCACCCGGAAGATTTTTTGAATTTGCTTTGATGCCTTCAATATAATTCCCGATATTCAAATAGCGCGTCTGTATTAAAAATGTGCAAGCTATGGATAAAGAGTTTAGTATATTCCTAAACCCTACCCATACCGCGGCTTGTTCCTCGAAAGAGCGAAGCGCCATATTAATAGGCGATACCTCGATTAGGGAACGGAATTTAAAACCAGGAAGCTCAATAACGCCGGCTTCCGTCACATCTGTAATGTCAAGCAGATCCTGCGAGGTTTCTTTTGTTTTCCGCGGGCGCAGCAAGTAATAAGCCGTTCCTATGCCTGCTCCTAAAAGAAGAAAGTCTGTAAGAGCCATCCATAACACCTCCTAAAAAAAGAGAGGCCGCTAAATGGGCCTCTTCCAAACAAAAATTCTGTTTTGCTTTAACTTAAATTTTATCCAGCAAAAAATATACTGATATAGCAAAAGTCCCGTTTTCTGCTCTCTGGTATAGAGCAGAATTAAAGTGAGCGCCAGCGGTATCAAGTGGTGAACATGCGCGATTACTACGTTATTTATCGGTATCGCCGGCACGACTTTTGCAAACTCGTAGGACAGCTTTCCCCCGATTAATATTGCTATTAACTGGGGGAAAGTTAGTCCCCAGACAACTTTTGAATATCCCGGTTTCTCCATCAAAGGATGTTGCTGTCCGTACATTTTTTTCGCTCCCCTACAAGCCGAAAATTCCCATTAGACCGCCGACGATCTTATCTGCAAAGAACACGCAAATCATGGCGATGATAAAACCGGCAAGAGCTTTTTTCGCTCCGATTATTTTGTTGGGGTCACCGCCAGCCCCCCAGAACATAATCCCAGCAAAGATGATAAAACAAACAGCAGCAACGCCAAATACTCCTTGCGCGACATTAACCAGCTTTGTTGCTATTCCCGTCGCTGTTGTTTTGATTAAACCGGGGTTTGCCGTCGGGTTTACATTGACCGCAAGGGCAAACGACGTAAAAGAAAACAACAGCACCGTAGTCAATAAAAGCACCGATACTATTTTTATGTTCTTGGGTTTCATAGAATATTCACCACCTTTCCAATATTAGATATTATAGGCGTTAATTGGTTTACCAAAATAACAACCGCCAAAACAGTCAACACCGGCAAAACTACAACCCGCTCTATAAATCCCCCCGGTTCGGTAAGCGGTATCTTGAGCCGAAACTTAAGGGGCCACAGCCAGGGAACACCTTCCGGATTGAACGAATCCAATGCTAAATGCGACAGATAACCAAAAAGCACGGCTAAACCGTACTTCATTGGCAAGTGAAAGACTTTAACAAGCAACAACGATAAAAGGAAAAAGGCTAACGATCCAACCAGTGAATGAAAAACCTGCCTGTGTCCAAATACCATTTTATTAAGATGGGATATTACAGGCAGTTTGCGTCCGATAAAAGAGTCCGGCGACTCCATATCGGGCAACAGTGCGGATATCATAGATATTAACCCCGATATAGGATCTCCCATTAAAATTAAGCCCGTCGCTAACCCCCCGGCGGCATGTGTCTTATACAGCATCGGCTTCCCTCCTTTCCGTTTTTTGACATCTTCCATCCACTAAAGCAATGTCTGAGAAAAAACTGCTCATGCAGTCTTGACAAACCATGTTTGATGAAATAGTTTCTTGCACTCTTCTGGCAATGCGTTTCGAATAACTCTCCTGTTCTCAAAATCAAAGCTGTGCAGGCTTAATCTTCCCTTAGTCGTGCCGCCGGTGCGGTAAAGATCGCCGCGGTATTGAACAACGGTGTTCTTCTTAAACCCTAGAGCGTCGCCGCCGCCGTAGCGCCTTCTGATTCCGCCTTCGGACGGCTCAAATTTGTGCAACTGCCTGCGTACTATCTCCGGCCTGCGCCAGGCCAGGAAGCTCGTTACCGATAGATCACGGGTATGCAACTTCAGCCAGCATAACGCTAGGGCGTCCACAGCCTGGGAAGTAAAGACCAGTTCGGACTTTTTCGCTGTTTTGGTCAGGTTGCATATTCTTCTTGCCAATGCAGTATCTTCTCGCTGATAAAGAGTTAATAATCCGCATTTTCTCAGATAATCATAGAGCCTTGTTTTGCCGGTCATTACCCAGGTGAAGTATTGGCGTCCCTTTTTGCCTTTGAGTTTGTTGCCGTCTATTCTTACGTCTTCTACTGCAAATTCGGCTACGGGATAAATTGTGAGCAGGGATTTGATTAAGGCGATTCGCATATTGACCTTGGCTTTAATTGACGGCGGCAGCCAACCTTTCTCCACTTTGCGGTTATTGAATCTTTTTGGCCGCCTTCTTGTTTTCCGGGATCTTCTGGTCCGTCTCATATTCCTGCGCTGTTCCATTCTTGAGACTATATTGTTTTTGACGATAAGCATCCCGGATGTCTGCATCTGTCTTTCGCTGGCTATGCAAACGCCGTCGTACTTTGCTCCGGGGTCGATACCCATTGCTAACGGTTGGGTATGCTTCGATGTCAGAGTTGTCAATTGAATGTAGAATACTCCTGTCCTTGTCCATTTCTTAACTGCACCGCCGTCTCTTATCAGTTTCCTGGCTTTCGCCGGGGAACACGGCATTAACGGCGTTCCGTCCTGATGTACTACTGGTACTTTCACGGTATTCGATCTCCTTTCAGAGTTTAGCGCTCCTCGACCTTGCCCGGCAGGCTTAGCATAAGCATGGCATTTAGCGGTTCTGCCGTAGCACCTGGAACTGGAGCATGTATTCCAGGGTACTTGTAGCCTGCCGGAGCGGTATTGGTCTAGTCGAATCTCTCGTTGCTACCGCCGTCACAAGCCCCCAGTAAAATGGGGGTATTCAACGTTTTTATTTCCCTATAAACAAAAAAGCCCGGGAAATCCCGGGCTTATAAGGAGGAATTGAAATGGAGATGAAGCTTTTTCAAGTGTGGGCACGCGCGTACCAGGTACGAAAAGTGCCGACACATTTTAGATATAATATGACTTACGGTAAGTATATTGCTACTATAAGTAGCTGTCAAGTTTATTTTTAAAAAAACCTATTTCTTTTGGATCTCCACTGTACGCCAGCAGAACTTAAAAGTTTTTTGGCGTACTCTATTTCTTCTGGAGGAATTTTAAAAACGCTAACAGCGCTGGACATCATATCTTCTTTCCATATTGGGTGCTTGCGTAAATATAATAGGCGGCTTATTGTTATCAGTTTTGAAGAGTTCAATCCCTTTAGAATTTCACCATGCATGACGGTATTTAATTCCATATTTTTTCTTACTGCTGCAACAACAAGAAAGTTCCCTATATTGGCGTAACAAATCATCCCTTCTGATTCCAAATGTCCTAAATCTGCTTCTAATTGATTGCTGAAAGGAAATCCCAGATCAAAATCGAAATTATAATCTGTTTTTATCCAATCTAATTCTTGCGCGATATATGTTGCCTGCTGTATATAGAGCCAATTTTTTAACGGCCCTATGCTATTTATTAAAGAAAGAAGGGAACGCTCATTTTTGTTAATTTCTCTAGTCAATTTAACCCCTCCTATGATAGCGCGTATGCAACCAAATATGCTGTTAACTCCTCGTTCCACACCCTATCCTTCTTAAAATGCGGAACCGGAAACCCCAATCTTTTTAATGCTATCCACGCTGAGGTGGTTTCTTTGCCCATGAACGTCTTTACTTCGCACTTATTTGCCTGCAACCACCCAGCTGGAGTACCGATTAAAATATTGCCACTACATTTCATTAAAGCGTAAGCTAACCCCCCAATATCGGGGTAAATCTGCCATATGCTATCTATTTTTTCATCCGGCAGCGGGGGAAGATGCCGAATACTCTTTTTTATGAAACGTCTATCTTTCAATTTGCTCAACTTTCTATAGCGATCAGGCAGAACGAGTATATATGCATTTCCTTTTGCCCCTTTCGTGTAGATGTCTATTGTTAGAAAACCTTCTGATTCCTTTTTCTCTCCTTTATTTTTTAAAAAGTATTTTCTTGCGATTTCTAAATACACGAACTTCTTTTTTCTCCAGCTGAACCAGGCGCATTCAAGATATGTGCTTTCAGTCTTAAAATTATCTGAATAGTCCTTCCCACCAATTCCGTAGGCATAACCCCACGGCTTCTTTGGAACAATCTCAAATAATTCGCTTAATCTATCTCTAGGTAACGTGAGGGCACTGGCATGTGCTTCAACTTCATCTAAATTCATCAAGATTTCTTTTCGTAAATTATCTTCACACGTAAAACAAAATTTTACTACCATATTTACCCTCCTTTTCCTACAAAAAAACCTGGGGAGGTTAACCCCAGGTAAAAATCATGACAAGACGTGTGCAATCAAATATGTTGTTAGCTCCTCGTTCCACACCCGTTTTTTCTTTAAATGCGGAACTGGAAACCCCAGATTCTTCAATGCTATCCACGCTGAGGTAGTCTCTTTACGCATGGACGACTTTATTTTCCACTTATTTGTCTGCAACCATCCGGCTGGAGTACCGATCAGAACCTTATTATTGTCATGATGAGTAACGGCAAGTACCAGCTCCCCGACATCAGGGTAAATATGCCATATATTATCTATCATTCTTTCATCCAACGGGGGAAGATGCCGTATGGATTTTTTTATATATCGCCGTTTTACTATCTGATGATATTCTTTATGTCGATCAGGAAGCGTCAAACTATAAGCTATGTCTTTTGCGCCGTCGGTCGCTGTGTCTATTTCCAGAAAACCTCCTGCACCGTATGACACTTGACCTGCATTTCCCCTATAAATGTTCAAATACACGAACTTCTTTTTTCTCCAACTAAACCAGGCACACTTAAAATACGTACTCTCTGCTTTGTGTCCATAACTGTTATTCACCATTCCGCCGTTTCCTTTTGCATATCCCCACGGCTTTGTTGCCGCGGCTTCTACCAAATCGCCTATATTCCTTCTAGGCAACAACCGTGCGGTGGCGCGTCCTTCAACCTGATCCAGGTTAGATAATATTTTCTTTTCCAGATCAGGTTTATCGGTAAAGAAAAATATTTCTTCCATTTTAATCCTCTCCTTTCAGCGGTTATCCGCAAATTTAATAAGCGGCTCATGCCGCAATTAAGAAAAAAAATTCAGAAAAAAGTAAAACCCGGCGCTTTGGCCGGGTTATTAAATCATTACTTTTTTAGAACCACTGCAATCATTTCTGCTTCTAAAACATCAACGGCGGCTTGCTGCTGGCGGACAATTTCTGCCGCCTGTTTCTTGCGTCCTTCTGCTCGCGCATAGCACCAGGCCGTCGCTGCTTGTATACGGCGAAGGGCCCGCAGTATTTTCCGCGGCTGTCCTCCCGAGACGCGTATTATATCTCTAGCGAGGGCTTTGTTGTCTATACTCTGATTGTCTATGATCCGAGTATAGACTTCTTGGTCGAGGCTAACCAGCACATCATACCAGCTAACCTCTGTCAACCTTTCCACGCCTATGGCCGGCCACTCAATATTCCTTGAAAAAAAGAATACCCTTGGCCGGGGGCGAGGCGTTTCCGGAGTAGTACTCGCAACCATTTTGTATATCGCGTCGCAAAACTCTGTTAGAGACTCCGCCAAGACTTCTTCCAGAGTTACCTCCCCCCTTCGACCTTAACCGTCTTCGCCCAATCCGGCGATCCGCCATCTCCGGTTAAGGCAACGATAGTCTTCTTTATTCCCTTCGGGGGAACGGATGGCCAAACCGTATATCCATCCGTTATCACGATACACACATGAGGTACAGGCCGCAGCTTTGCCGCGGCTTCCACACCTTTTCCCATGTCGGTCCCGCCGCCGCCGGTCAATTCTACTTGCCCTGAGCGAAAAACTCGCCGGCAGGCTGTTACTTGTGTATCGCACGACAACACGCGAACGCCGTCGCGCTGTCCTACGCTCTTCAAAACGCCGCTGATTTCTGCCAACGCCTGAGAGAGCATAGTATCAGATATGCTGCCGCTGGTGTCAACCACCAGGGCTACTTGCGGCACAGGCTGCCGCAAAGCGGGAAGAACGACGTTGCTTGCCTGCCTGCGGCTGGGACGGCGATAAGAATAATCTACCGCCCCTGCGGTATCGGCTACCGCGAAGCGAATAGCGGCGGCAAGTTCTCGCCGCCAATTCACTTTAGGCGAAAGCTTCTCCTCTGCCCACCGTTTCCAATGCCCGGGAACGTTCCCCATAGAACGGGAGTGTTCCTGGATCCGACGAGCTACTTCGCGGCGGATGAGTTCCCCTTCCGCCTTACCGATCCCGGGAGCGCTTTCTGTAGGAGCTCCTTGCTCCCACGGCTCTTGATGACCCGTTGCGCAAGAACCACACCTACCGGCTCCCGGCGCGGGAATCTGCACCCGATCCCCTTCTTGCCTTCCGGCGCAACCGACTTCGGCTATGCCGGAAGGATTCGAGGACGAGGACGCCGATTTCTCAGATGAAGCCGATGACATACCACCAGATAAATTAACCTGTTTGGTATTGCTACCTGACGAGGAAGTGGCCTGGTTTTTGTTGCCTTCTCCTTCGTCGCCAGGCTTTAAACCACCCGCGTCACCTGAATTTGAGTCGGAGCCGTCGCCATTATCACCGGAGTTTCCGTTTGCGGATTCCCCGGCTGTACATTGACCAGGCGCAGATTCCTGCTCCTGTAATAGACTGTAATACTCTTCAGCCAAGAGATTCCTTGGCTGTTTCAATGTCTCCGGCATAACGGGGCAACCAGGGAGTTTTACTCCCTCTGCTACGATGTCGTCATTGATTTCCATATCTGTGCAGATGTTTGCCAGATGATGGTCATCATAATTCTGCATCCTGTCCGGATGCTCACGAAGCAGGTGAGACAACTCATGGTAGAGTACTCCAGCCAATTCCTCAACGGTCCACAACTGACAAACGGCAGGGTCATAATAAACTCTCCAAAAATAATCAACCGCCAGGGTCCCCAAACCCTTTGTCTCAACCGGCTGGAGCGCCCAAGCAGCAGTTGCAAGATACGGTCTGGCATTATTACCCTTTAGGAGACGAAGCCGGGCCGCTTGTAGTTCTTCAGGTAACGTCATTTACTCAACGCCTCCATTGCCAGAAACGCCTCGACAGCGTTTCTAGAAAATTCATTCCATATTTGGGGAGAATCTAAAAAATAATTTTGGATACGCTGACAAATATTTTGTATCAATGAAGTAGAATTTGCTTTTTGTTTCGCGTATTCCAAAATTGCAATCCACCCGTCCAAAATTTGGGGGCAATAACTCGTATACACTACGAGTTTATTTAACCCTGGATAGTATATCCCCCACTCTTGGTAATCACCGGGATTAAAAGGTTGTGCTACAAAACTTATTAATCCTTGGCGTCCGTCAGGGCCGTATCCGCTAGGGAATATCTCCGACTCCACCCATTCTTTCCACAGGGATGAAGGACAATGCCCCTGTGGACATGGACCGTTGCATGGTGGAAAACATGTTCCCACCACTAATTTTTCTTCCTCGACTATGGATGTCATTTTGTCAACACATCCATAGCTTTTAGAGACTCTAGAATCTCCTGGAAGCCGGAAGATGTTCCCGGCTCATTAAAACCAGCCGGCTCTTCAGGCTCGTAAACCTGAAGCCGATACAAATCTTCTTCAGGCGGTGGATAATCCTCCACCAATTCGGTAAGCAGTGGGGGAAGATCTCCCAGCCACAGCTTTAAACCCTGGTTCAACTTATCGTTCATCGACACATGTAAATAAGCTGAAACAGGCGCGTTTCTCCATTCCTCATTTTCTAGAAAGCGAAGCCGGTAATTACGGGCTCCGCTCATGCCCTGATGCTCCTCGACACACCAGGGATACGCCCTGTTTTGGTGCAACTGCTCTGCTTCGGCGATCCAGTTATCGCCTAACACACTCTGCAACACAGGTAATAACATATTAGCCGAGAGCGCGCCCCCGGAAAGCTGCTTCATCTCTATACGGTGATCGTTATCGACACGGATGCCGATACGACCTTTGCCATCACTTTTTTCCCAGATAACATGCTTTAACATTACATTATCCCCCCCTTCTTTAGCAGGGGGACAAATTCTCGCAGCTCTTTTTGTGGCAACGGAAGCTCAGGCTTCCTGGCGCGCAGCAATGCTCTTGTGCTAGCCGCCGCTATGTCCTTTGCACCCTGTGCCGCGGCACGACCCAGAACCTGCCAGGCTGCTGTCCAACGATCTCTCGTCAGATTCCCTACCGCCGCCGTTACGACAGCGGAAAGAACAGCAAAGGCTTTGTCCCCGCGCTCGGGGACATAAAATTTATCCGGGTGCGCCAGAATATCCTCCGGGTCCGGTAGATCCAGAGCTTTACGCCAGGCTATAAATTCCAGTCCGGCGCCTTCTCCTACACATCCTGATAAAAGAACGGTTGTTACGTCTTCCTCTAGCTGCGCCGCGTTGCACGCCGCCAACAACCTGGATGACATATCCCACGAACGCGGGGACGGCCAGGCTCTTCCCGCCTGTTCTTCGGACTCTGGAACCCGAAGAAGCAAATGTGGTCTGCAGCGGATAAAGGCTGCGACCAGTGTCCTTGCTGCCGGGATTTCTTTCTCCCAGCTTTCAGGCAATCGACAGACTGAGGGGGTTTCCCAACCCTCAATCATTCCGTCGATCCAGTTTTGGCTATTTAACGACCACTCCAGGTGACAAAACCTATTTGCCAAAGGCGCAGATAGATCCCACCCATTAGCCGCCTGATCAGGCGGGTTTGCGGCTGCAATAACGGCAATGCTATCCGGCAGTGTCAAATCTCCGACGACACGATCCAAGACAACGCGTAATAGCGCCGCTTGTACCGCAGGGGGTGCTGTCGATATTTCATCCAGAAACAAGATCCCCCCCTCTTTAGCAAGACGATGTGCCCAAGATGGGGCACAAAGTTCCACTCCGTCTTCCCGGATAACAGGAAGTCCGGAAAAATCAGCTGGCTCCCTAATGGAAGCCAGTACTACTTCCAAATGCTTTCCCAGCCCTTTTGCAAGGACTGTTATCGCTGCCGTCTTTCCCACCCCGGGGGGACCCCAGAGTAGAACAGGTACTCTCGTCTGAATAGCGAGAGACAACGCCACATCTTTTACCTTCATTCTCTTCCTTTCCTCGTCTGTGGGTTCCCTGCTTTACAGCCTCCGGGTGTCCACACACGGATTCGGCAGAACTAAGTCTGCATAATTCTTTCGACCGTTACCGGTGCGTAGTTATAAGCGGCTAGACCGCAAAAAGAAAAACATAAAATTGAACTTAATAAAAAAAGACCCGCCGGTTAGTTGGCGGGCCTCTTTAGCTATGTCTATTCTTCATTTTCTCGTTCCCGCGAAAGCTCACGGGAAACGATCTTTTCGACGGCACGCTGTACGCTGCCGCCACCAAGCTCCCTGAGTTCCCCGATGGTTTTTGCATCGGCAAACTCACCGTCGTAGCACTGGCCATCTCCTCTAATAACATCCATCAACTGCTCGCCCTTACGAACGATGCGATATGACGGATGCATCCCATGAGGGTTGCCTTCTGATGCCAGAACAAAATGGATCATGTCCTGGTCGTCAAAGTCATCCTCAATATTCAAAGCATACGGGCTGACTTCCCGTATGCTCCCTGATAAAAGAATTTTCCACCCGCCAGCAAATTGGCGAGTAGCTTCTATGCGGTATCCATTGGGTACCGTAAATTCGAGGTCAATTTCATGGCAACCAGGATGCCGATAGTCAACCTCTCCAGTTGAACGGCACTCCGGACAAACCGTCGGCTGTTCAAAAAATACCTTTTCTTTTTCAATTTCTTTTTCAATAATGCCCCAAGTGTCTAGATTTTTTATTCTTTCCATTTTTTTCTCCTTTCTCCGCTCGCGGCTTACCTGCCTTACGTCATCCAGTTGTCCGCGTGCAGATTGGCAGATCTAAGTCTGCAAATTTTTTTGTCCGGCTTTACCGGCAGATTTTAAGCGGCATATACCGCAACCCAAAAAACTATCCAGAAAAAAGTAAAACCCCAGCTAAGGCCAGGGCAAGATACCTTGACTTATTATTCCTTACTTCGCAGACGGTTCAATGAATGTATTTCTAACAACAATTTGTATGTAGAACGGTCTAGCAGCCGGACGTTTATTTCCAGCCGATCACTATCTCCTTCAACATCTGCAGTTTTGATTTCTGCAATGTACTTTTCTATCTCGGAGATCTCACGTTGGACTAACGGTCTTAACAACATGAAAAGTCACCTGCCTTTTAATTGAAGATATTTTTTAACAAACAAAACTTTTCCAACCGGCAAAATGCTGTTAGCGTCCTGGCTGGTTAGGCTTTTCTTGCTACTTTTGCAATAACTAAAAAATGATTCAAATTCATATATCGCAATATTTCCTTCCAGCCAGAAAGCTACAAACACAAAAGACTTCCCGCCTGCCAGCTCATATTCTTCGAGTGCATCAATCTCTTTTTCCGGGAACCTTTTCTCACCCAGCGATATTCTCTTTGATTGAATTTCCTTGCACTCTATGGCAATCGGAACGCCATCAATAACGCCAACAAAATCCACAGGCGCTCCCTTCTTAGGAAAAGCACCCGTTCTGCCGCCTTGCAGTGGTATCCATTTGTTCGATTGCCGAAACATCTTCACTCCGGGGGTTTTCTCAAACACGCCCTCTATGAGATCCTCAAAGGCGCAGCCGCGGTTAGCTAGTGATGAGCTTTTAGCCAACTGCAACCGCTCTTTCTTTTATGGAATCGCAAATTGCCCTGATTATTTTAAAATCATCCCAGCAGGGCTTCTTCTTATTCTGATCCCTTAACAGCGCCGCCGGATGGAACGTCGGTATCAATTTAATCCCGCCCTTCGTGTAAACCTTTCCATGAACCATCGTTACCTTCGTCTGTGAGTGAATTAATCGCTGCGCGGCTACCGCCCCCAGGCATACTATTACAGATGGCTGTAGCAATTCAATTTGTCTGCTCAGGTATGGAGCACACGCATCAATTTCATCTTTTTTTGGCAAACGGTTTTCAGGCGGTCGGCATTTAACGACATTAGTAACATAAATATCACTGATGCCTGCAGATTTAAGAATCCTATCCAGCAGCTGTCCTGCTTTCCCTACAAAAGGAATCCCCTGATCATCCTCATCCGCACCGGGAGCCTCGCCTACAATCATGACCGGCGCATTTCGCGACCCTTTGCTAAATACTATTTGTTTTGCCTTTTTATACAGAGAACACTTCCTGCAACCTTGCATATTGCTCTCTAACTCTTCAAGGTTGTTACACTGATCTAATTTGGCATACCAATCCATAAACAACCCTCCTGTTTTTTAAATTTTTACAGGTAACTGTAGATTGAATAAGCAGTTAACTGCAAGAAAATTAACACCAAAAAAAGAAATGCCCGGTTTATTAACCAGGCATCATTCCTATCCTAAAGCAGCAGGGTTTCTTGATTTAATTATCTAGAATTGTGTTTAATCCTGTTCCACTTTCATGCGGTTTTGGTTAGAAGGTTTTGCTTTTTTTCTTGTCGAATACAGTATTGATATTCTTGGATGAGTGTATTTACAATGAACCTGACTAACGCCGAGGTGACGTTATGGCTTCCGGCCATGTTGAACCGTATAAAAATCGAAAAAATCACTTCCGGATCACAGTTGAGTTGGGCAAGGATCCAAAAACAAAGAAGCGGAAGAGGCTAAAGCGCTCTTTCAAGGGCACGAAAAGGGCTGCAAATGCAGAACTGCGAAAGCTCCTGGATGAGGTTGAGAAGGGATTCCACTTTGAGCCGGCAGACTATACCCTTTCGGAATATCTTGAAAAGTGGTTGGCTGCTCATTCAGTTGATGAATCTACCAGAGAGAACTACAAAATAGTGATCGACAAGCAGATCGTTCCCGAACTCGGAAGCCTGCCTCTGACCGAAGTGATGCCCATGCATGTCCAGGAATACCTTGAAAAGAAGAAAAAAAACCTGTCTGGCAGATATGTGCGGTATCACTACATGATTCTGCACAGCGCCTTCGAGCAGGCCGTCTTATGGAAAATGCGGACAACTAGCCCCATGGAGGGGGTGACGGTACCGAAAGCGCAGGAAAAAGAACAAAACGTCTTAAAGCCGGAAGAGGTAAAAGAATATACAAAAAAAATCGAAGGTGATCCCCTTTTCCCTCTGATCTACACTGCTCTTTGGACAGGAATGCGGAGATCTGAGCTTTTGGGCCTGAGGTGGCAGGATGTGGACCTGAAAGCAAAAGTTATCCGTGTCGTCCAGGCCCTACATATCGTTGACAAAGAATATGTGTTTGGCGATGTTAAATCGGAAAAGAGCAAAAGATCTATACCAATTTCGAACTCATTGACAATCCTTTTGCAAAAACTGAAAGATAGCCAGGGAGAAAAGAAATACAAAGAGCAGGACTTGGTATTTTGCAATAAGGACGGCACACCATTGAGCCCATCGACAGTAACTCACCGTTATAGGAAAATAACAACCGCAGCGGGGTACCCGGAAATAAGGCTGCATGATATGCGGCATACGCATGCAACGTTGTTGCTCAAACAAGGAGTTCATCCCAAAGTTGTCCAGGAGCGGCTGGGGCATGCCAGCATAACAACAACCATGAACATATATAGCCACGTGCTGCCGAACATACAGGAGGAGGCAGTTCTAAAACTAGAGGATATTATTGACGAAAAAGCGGAAAATGAAGAGGGCAAAAATAATAACACTAAGTAACACCCAAAAACTTTGGGCACCAAACGGGCACCAAGGGCACAAATTAAGGCTTCCGGCGAAATCGCTGAAAGCCTTGGTATTGCTGGTGCGGAAGGCGGGATTTGAACCCGCACGCCTTTTCAGGCACTAGTCCCTCAAACTAGCGCGTATGCCGATTCCGCCACTTCCGCATTTGAATTGATCTCCCTGCTCAAACGCCGTAAATATAGGACGCCTTTCCCACGGCAGGGTTGAGTACTTTTGTATTATAAGGAGAAACTGCGCTTTTGTCAACCGCAGCCGCGGCGGCGCCACGTCGGGTCTGTCCGGGGACCTGAGAACCAGGCCCCGCTTGCTGCGCCTCTATCAGCCTTTAGCAGCCCGGGCATCCTCCGCAGCTGCCCTTTGAACACCCTCCCGAAGAGGAGGAACTCCCCGCGCTGTCACTGCCGGAACTTCCTTTTAAGAAAGAAACACCGGTAAAAAGTTGTTGAATGTTGCCGCTCCGGCATGAGGGGCAGACCACCTTCAACCTTCCGGATATAGTAGTGAACTGTGCAAAGCGGTTTCCGCATTTTTTGCATTCAAAATCATATGTCGGCATTTAACCCACCATCCTTTCATACTTCATTCTAATACCGGACACTTGCATTGTAAAGTCGCTTCAATTTCGCCCCAAATTCGCAAATCTAAGAATACCGGCGGCCAATTCTTATCAGAAAACTAATCTCCTGCTTCAGCCATACGATCGAACGCCGGCAGATAAATTTCAAAAATACTGCCATTGTCCGGTTTGCTTTCTACGTTAATCCATCCTCCATGAGATTTTACGATACCGTAAACTACCGGCAGTCCCAGTCCTATACCGTTATAATTGCCTTTCGTCGTAAAAAAAGGCTCGAAAATGCGGTCTTTAAGCTGTTCATCGAAACCCATGCCTGTGTCCGCTACCGAAAGGCATATGTACTTGTCTGCCGAAGAGCCTTTATATTCCGGCAGCTCAGCCGATAGATCATGGTTTATATTCCTTGTTTTAATGATCAGCCGCCCTCCTTTAGGCATTGCATCCCTGGCATTAAGCGTCAGATTAATTATTATTTGATCCATATTTGTGGAGTCTGCATTGATCAAATATAGGTCGGGCGCCAGGTCAAACTGCAGATCAATATCATCTTCAAGCAGACGATCTATAACATTTTGCAGCAGTATAAGATTATGGTTGAGATCAATAGCCGCTTTAAACTGGGGCTGTTTTCTGCCGAAGATCATCAACTGACGGGTAAGGTTCGCCGATCTATCCGCGGCGGTATAAATTTTTCTGAAAATATCACAAAGGCGCTCTTCCTTAACCTGCGGCAAATAGAGGTCTACGCATGCCTGGATAATAGTCAATTGATTGTTGATATCATGGGCCATCCCTCCGGCAAGCTGCCCGATAGCATCCATTTTTTGTGCCTGAAAGAGCTGTCTCTGGGTTCTGTTTAGCTTTTCAAAGGCCGTCTTTGTTTCTGCAAAAATTCTTGTATTTTCCATAACGGAGGAAATAAAAGAGGCAATATTGTCGGCGAGGGTCCGTTTCCTCTGAGAAAAACCGTCTACATGCTGAGAAGCAAGGGATAAAACTCCATAGAGCCGCTCTCCGTAGTATATCGGGATTAAATAACAGGAACGAACCTTTATATCCCGCCCGATCATTGTACAAACCGGTTCGGCAAAAACATCCGGTATATAAATTGCTTTTCTGGTCTCTCCAGCCACACCTATAAAACCCCGTTTTTCCCCCAGCTTAAAGGATGATATTTTATTTATTAAAGAATGTTCTGTTTGATTCAGGCATGTTAAGTTGATCAAGTTAAGCGACTTGGAAGATTTATCATAGGCATAGTAAGCACCGGACGTTTCTATCAGTTCGCAAACGACCTCTAAAGCATAACCCGCCACCACTTCTTCATACCCGGCTGATTGCAGACAAACAGACAGATCCGCAACGCTGCGTATTTCATCATGATGCCTCACAGAGGCGCCAGATACCTCTTCCAGAGCCCCCAACATAGCATTATAAATATTTTGCTGCGCCTGCAGCACCTTCTCCATTTCTTTGAGGGACGTGATATCTTCACCGACAATGAGCAGGTAGGGGCAATTGCTTTGAGTTTCCTTGATGGAGGAGATAGTCAATCTTGCCCAAACCACTTCCCCATCCTTGCGTCTGAACCTTTTTTCTATTACATAATTCGTTTTTTCCGATTGAAAAAGAGCCATACGTAAATGCATAACAATATCCTTATCTTCCTCGTCAACATAAGCAGAAATCCGGTTTCCCAGGATTTGGTCCCGAAAGTATCCAAGGAAGCTGCAAAAGGCTTCGTTTATAGTTATAACAAACCCATCCTCATTCACCAGGGCGATTCCCACAGAACTATTATTAAATAAATGGTTAAACCGCGTTTCCCTTTCTCTGAGGATGGCCGGCGGCTTTTTGCGGCCGGTGGATTCCCCCCCGCGCCCTAAGCAGATTACTCTCCTAACCTGCCCCTCTTTATCAAAGAATAACTGTCCCGTATCTTCAAGCCAAATATAATGGCCCTCTTTATGCCTGCAGCGGTATTCTGTCTTCTTTTGCCTGCCTGTTCGGGAGCAATTACTATAGGAGGCGGACAGCGCATCTAGGTCATCCGGGTGCACCAAATCAAAAACTGACATTTCCACCAACTCTTTTTTGGAAAACCCTAAAGCTTTTCCAAACGAAGGGCTAAGATACATAAATTGACCGCTTTTATTCGCAATAGCTATACCATCCTTCGATTGTTCAAGCATATCGCTCAGCAAAATTTCATGCGGCTCAAAATTAATTAGGCAGCCGGTATGCAGCTGCTTGGGTAAAACAATACCTTTTGTTAAATAACTGGTCACGACACATCCTCCACCGCGCATTATATACCCATATATTGGTATTTGCGACTATTTTTTGTACGCTGATTATTTCTACATGGTTACATTGATTCCTGCAATGGAAGATTATTTTTTTCATTACATATATCGACAATTTTCTCGTCATACTTTATGAGAAAACTCCTATTATTAACGCCCCCTTCAATGCCAAATCACTGAATGACCTATGAAGAGGGCGTCTCTCATATGACTTATTTCATTTTTACAAGGCGTTTATTGTCAGCCAACCCGGGTATCCGCCCTCTCTTAGTGATGGGGCTGCCGTTTATCTCCTTAAGGTCAAGGGTCATGTCTATGGGACAGGCAGCGGAAATGTAGCTTCCCACCCCGAAGGCATCGGCGCCTGCCTCGCTCAAGTTCCTGATGCGCTCCGGGGTCAACCCTCCGGACACAAAGATCTGTACATGACGAAAGCCTTTCTGGTCAAGGCGCGCCCGGATCTCTTTAACCAGGTCAATGGTAACGCCCCCCCGTTCACCGGGAGTATCCAGGCGTACGCCGTTCAACTCATCACCTAGCGCTTCGGCGACCCGGACCGATTCCTCCGCCTCATCTTTAAAGGTATCCACCAGCACTGTACGCGGGGCGTCAGGCGGCATCAATTCATTGTACGCCTGGGCGGCTTTTACCGTATCCCCGATGATCAGGATCATGGCATGGGGAATAGTTCCCTGAGGTTTACGTCCGACAAGTTTAGCGGCCAATATGCAGCTTGCCCCGTCGCAACCACCAACAACAGCCGCTCTTTCCATAACCGGGGCGACTGCGGGATGAATGTGGCGCGCCCCGAAACATAAAACCGGTTTATCGGGAGAGGCGTCTTTGACTTCCCGGGCGGCGGTAGCCCAACCTGAGGAACTGGCCAAAAGACCAAGGAGCGGCGTTTCGTAAACGCCGAACTCCCCATAAGGCCCCTTGATGCGCAACACAACCTCTTTGGACTGCATGGGTTTTCCTTCGGGAAGCGCCCAGATTTCCACATCCTTATCACTGAGAAGATTCACCACTTCTTCAATACCGGCGAAAACACCGTCTCTCCGGCAAAACACCTCAGCCGTTGCCACTGTATCAGCGAGTCCCATACGGCTTAAAATCTCGTGCGTCCTTACAAAATAAATATCAGACGTCGCTCCGCTCAATATTTCTTCCGGCGTTGCGGAATACATTTTGCGTTCAGGCTTTATTTCTATCTCCTCAACTTCAGCCAGTGATCGAATCAGAGAGCTCTTCAAACCATATACCCCTTTCAATGATAGACTGTAGTGTGAATTTCTCCAGTATACCCCTCATTTCCTCTCTCATTCGTATAAATATTGATAAATCTCGTAATTTCTAAGAACTGATTCAGTATATTCCCTGGTCTCCGGAAAAGGAATAGCTTCCAGATCCGTCTTGACGCCTTTCCATTCGCCTGAACTCAGCCATTTGCCGACATTCCCCCTCCCTGCGTTATAAGCGGCGAGAGCCGCTACCGTATTTCCGTCGAATTCCTGAAGAAGGTTGGAGAAATACCAGCTCCCGATTAGCAAATTAACCTGCGGTTGGCAGAGCAAATCCTCGTGATAGCCTTTCAGCTCCATCTGCTGAGCCGCCCACTCAGCCGTGCTCGGCATGACCTGCATCAGACCCGCGGCTCCCATCTCTGAACGGGCGCCCGGATTGAATCCGCTCTCTACCTTAGCCATAGCCGCCAGAAGGGTTGGGGCAACGCCGGTATCGCTCCCCGCCTCAACCATTTCTTGTTTGTACGGCCAGGGGTAGAACACCTTCCAGAACCACTTGGATTGAAGCAATACAACGACTCCCGCCAAAATCAGGACTATGATTATCAACAGGCGCAGCCGCCCCGTATTTACAAATAACATCTCCTAACTCCCATTCACCGGCATACGGTTTTGTTTGAGGGTTATCTCCCTCCAAATCTCTTCCACTTGCTTTTTCGTTTCTTCACGGGCAAAACGGTTGTCGATGATGCGGTCGGCTCTTTTGATCTTCTCCTCAAGGGGCATTTGGGCAGTGATCCTGCGTTTGGCCTCTTCCGCAGAGAGGTTGTCCCTTTTCATCAGCCTGGCAAGCTGTGTAGCGGCATCTACCGCCACCACCCATACCTCGTCCGCCAGCCTCTCTAAGCCCAGCTCCAGGAGAATTGGCGCGTCTATAACCACGATTCTCTGATCACCTGATTGCTTATGCTGATGCAGCTGTCTTTCGATCTCCGCGATGATCAGGGGGTGTGTGATCTTGTTTAATGCATCCAGCTTGCCGGCATCAGCAAAGGCAACCCTGCCCAGTTCCTTTCTCTCAATGGTCAGGTCTTTGTTCAAAATACCTGCGCCGAATTGATCCACGATCTTTTGCCAGCCCTGCTTGCCCGGTTCCACCACCTGGCGGGCAATGAGATCTGAGTCGATAATTTGCCCGCCGAGTTCTCTGATCATTGAGCTGACAAGACTTTTTCCGGTGGCAATGCCGCCGGTTAATCCGATCACATATTCCAATACCGCTTTCCTCCAGATTGTCATATAATTTTGAGAATGCCCAGCGCACACAAAAGGATACCGGCAATCAAAGGCCCCTGCGAGCGTACCCAGTCCAGAGAGGAGGAGCGCCCTAAATAAATCCCCGACAGAAGAAAACACTGTTGAAATAAGGCGATGAGCAAAACGGTGCTCATCCCCCCGGAACCGGCTAAGGCAACCCCAAAAACCGCGCCCAGTGCATCTATGGAAAGGGCCAAAGCCAAAAAAAGAGATTCCCGGATGCTGATCACTCCGGAAGCATCGATGTCTGCGTTGACCGGCTCCTCAAAGATCTGGATGATCACCGCCAGTGAGGCCAGCCGTAATTCCACTACTTTTTTAACCTTCTCCTCTTCCTGAATAATATACCTATTCTTTTTCCGCAGGCGAAATAACCACCATAATCCTATCCCCAACAGGATTATGCCCCCCAGCCGTTCACTCCACCCGCCGGGGATACCCCGCGCCGCCGCGGCGCCGCAAAAAACCGAAACCCCCACAATGAGCATAGAGGCGCAGATCAATGCGCAATATGACGACAGAGGGATTTTTATCCTGCGCAGTCCATAAGCGAAGCCGGCGCTGAAAGCATCCAAACTCAAAGCTACGGCAAAAAAAATTAATTCACTATAAGCTGTCATCCACCTCACCCCTGCCTGAAAACAGAAGCCCGCGCATTCACCCTCTGTTTCCATTCTCTGCTACTGAGTTGCTGCATGAGCATCTAACTACAATCTATTAAGCAGGAGTATCGATGGTGTGTGTCTACTTCTGACAGGAGGGACAGTAGTAGGAACTGCGCCCTCCCTGTTTTATCCGGACTATGGAATTCCCGCAGGAGGGGCAGGGTCTCCCCCCTTTGCCGTGTACCTGAAGCATATTCTGAAACTCGCCCTGATTTCCGTCGCCATCCACATAATCCCTGAGCGTTGTACCGCGGTGGGAGATAGCCGCGGCAATAACCTCCCCGATGGCCTGATAAAGTCTTTGCTGTTCCCGGGCATCTAAAGAGTCCGCCCGGCGCTGCGGATTAATTCCGGCCCTCCACAGGATCTCATTGGCATAGATATTCCCGATCCCGGCAATAAACGACTGGTTGAGCAGCAAACCCTTCACCTGCCCCTTTCTCCCCTTCAGCCTTTCCTTAAATAAATCCGGGGTCAGCCGGGGATCCAGGGCGTCATATCCCAGAGCTTTAAAAGGAGTGAAAGCATCCAAGTCCTGCCGGTCCAGCAAGTGCATGGTCCCAAATTTACGGATATCCTGAAAGTGCAGTTCCTTACCCTCGTTAAGGTAAAAGATGAGGCGCGTGTATCGGTTGATGGGAAAGCCTGAATCTTTAACAATTAGGCGGCCGGTCATCCGCAGGTGTACAACCAAAACCATGGAACAGCCGATTTCCATGATCAGATATTTCCCCCGGCGTTGGAAACCGGTGATCTCTTCACCCTCCAGGCGGGCGGCAAAGAGATCCGGAGGCGGCGTTTTAATCGTTTTTCTGTTGAGGACCGCCACTTTCCGGATTATACAGCCGAGTATCTTTGTTTCAAGCGAGCGTCGAATCGTTTCCACTTCCGGTAGTTCAGGCATCTTTTACTCTACAGCCTCCATGTCGTTCCAGTTTGGGCCTGTTTCCATCCCCACCTTTAAAGGAACAGCCAGTTCAACCACATTTTCCATCCGGCTGCGCACTAATGATATAAGGGTTTCCAATTCCCCTGGGGGAAACTCGAAGATCAGTTCATCATGAACCTGCAGGAGCAGGCGCGCTTTTAACCCTTGGTCGTGCAAATCCTGGTGGATCCGCAGCATCGCCATCTTGATAATATCCGCAGCGCTCCCCTGGATCGGTGTGTTCATAGCTGTTCTTTCGCCAAAAGATCGTATATTTCTGTTGCTGCTCAACAGATCGGGAAGATACCTGCGCCTCTTGAAAATTGTCTGTACATAGCCTTTTTCTCTCGCTTCCCTGATCGTCTCATTAATATATCTCTTCACACCGGGGTATTGCAGGAAGTAGTTCTCAATGTAGTAAGCGGCCTCTTCCCTGCTCACTCCGACATCCCGGGCAAGGCCGTAGTCCGTTATGCCGTAGATGATTCCAAAGTTGATGCCCTTTGCCCTGCGGCGCAGATCCGAGGTAACGTCCTCCTGGGGAACTCCAAAGATGGCTGCCGCGGTTCTGGCATGTATATCCTCCCCATGGCTGAAGTCGGCGATCAAACAGGGGTCTTGAGACATATGCGCCATAACCCTGAGCTCGATCTGGGAGTAATCCGCGGACAGCAGAGCCCAGCCGGGTTCCGAGGGAATAAAGGCGCTTCTGATTTTTCTTCCCAGTTCATCTCTGATTGGGATATTCTGCAGATTCGGTTCAGTGCTGCTCAGCCTTCCGGTAGCTGTGATCGTCTGGTTAAAGGTCGTATACACCTTTCCTGTCCTGGGGCTGACCAGACTCTGCAGCCCATCAACATAGGTCGATTTGAGCTTAGCAAGCTGACGGTACTCCAGTATCTTGGCCGGAAGCTGATGCAGCGGCGCCAGTTTTTCCAAGACCTCGGCATCTGTGCTGTAACCCGTCTTGGTTTTCTTGATAACGGGGAGGCGCAGCTTTTCAAAAAGGACCTGTCCCAGTTGACGCGGTGAATTGATGTTAAAGCCTTCCCCAGCCAGAGCATAGATATCCGCGGTAAGAGTTAAAAGCTGTTCGCCCAACTCTCGGGACATTTCTTCCAGCCGGGTTGTGTCCAGCTTCACCCCTTGCATCTCCATCTCCGCTAATACAATGGATAAAGGGAGCTCCAGCTTGCAGAAGAGATCCGCCAGATCATCTCTCTGCACTTCTTCCTTCAAAACTGCCCACAGCCTCTTGATCGTCAGCGCCCGCTGCGCCGCTCCGGCTTCATCCTGGTCAAAGCCGACCACCTGATTGAGGTGCTTTAAAGAAAGTTCATCCAGCTCCGGATTAGAAAGAGATGAATTTAATAAATGAGCGGCAAGCATCGTATCCCCATCGATCCCCTGGAGATCAAGGCCCTGGCGTCTGCACATGATTAACTCCGCTTTGGCGTCATGGCACAGTTTAACGCAATCAGGGTCGGCAAACACAGACTGCAGCAGTATGAGCATCTCTTCTCTTTGCTGCGCATCTTCAGGAAAAGAAACGGCGGCGCAGCTGTTTTCCCACGATAATCCGAGCGTAGATAAGCAAGCGTCATGCGAAGAAACGCCGTTTCGCTCAAAATTTAAAGCAAACTCTCCCTCTTCTTTTATTTGTTCCAGCAGATCGGCCAATTGAGATACGGTTTTTATCAGGCGGCAGCCCCCCGCATCATAGGCTCCTGATATAGGCGAGGGTATCTCTTCCCGGATGTTCTTTATTAACGACTTGAACTCCAATTTATGGTATATTTTAACCAGCGCCTCATAATCCGGCGCCTCCAGCTGCAGATCATCAAAATCTACGCTGATGGGAACATCGCAGGCAAGGGTAGCCAATTTCTTGCTCATCACAACCTGGTCCCCATACTCTCTGAGGATAGCGGCAAGCTTGGGGGACAGTTTGTCCAAATTGTCGAGGCATCCCTCGACACTGGAGAACTGCTCGATGAGCTTAGCCGCGGTTTTAGCGCCGATCCCCGGCGCCCCCGGTATATCATCGCTTTGATCGCCTTTAAGACCTTTGTAATCCGCAACCTGATCAGGCTCTATCCCGTACTTCTCTTTTACTTTTTCCGGAGTAAAGCACTCCAGATCGCTGATTCCTTTGCGCGTCATCAGAGCTTTCGTGTGTTCAGTCACAAGCTGGAGCAGATCGCGATCACCGGAAACGATCAGCACCTCAAGTCCTTTTCTCTCCGCCTCTTTGACCACTTTACAGATTAAATCGTCACCTTCGTAGCCTTCAAGCTCCATAACAGGTATGTGCATCGCTGCAAGCAGCTGTTTGATCAGCGGAAACTGCGGCCGCAGTTCATCGGGGGTCGCCTTTCGCCGTGCTTTATAGCCTTTGTATTCCTCATGCCTGAACGTTATTCTGCCGGCGTCGAAGGCAACGGCCAGATAATCGGGCTGCTCCTGGCGGATAATCCTGTGGAGCATTGTCGTAAAACCATAAACAGCATTCGTAAAATACCCCGTCGTTGTGCTTAACAGCGGCAAGGCATGAAATGCTCTGTGCGCCAGGCTGTTACCGTCAAGAATTACCAGCTTCTTCATCAAAGCTCCCCCTAATCTCCCTTGTTGGACCGGATATGCTATCAAATCTATAACTTAACGTCAAACTTACTGCTGTGTAATCATTCCTTTGCTCTCCTCTATCTCAAGATTCGTCCCCAACCCTGAACCGAGTTCCTTCATCTTCTGCAAAATGCGGACAGCGTCCTCTCCAACTGCCGGCCGGGGCTGTTCATCAGCGATCATAACCGGGTAAAGCTCCGCCTTCTGCAATTCCTTCCCCTGGAAAAACATCTTGACCATGACGGTTTCCTGACACTTCGAGCGGCGCTGCTTATCATAAACAAAATTCCCCAAACTGTAAGCGATCAGCGATCCATTATACATTTCAACACCCTGCAGGCAGTGCGGGTGGTGCCCGATAATCAGATTTGCTCCGGCATCCGCCAGCCTATGTGCCGTCTCTATCTGATAGGCCTCAGGATAATCGGAGTATTCGGCGCCCCAATGCAGGGAAACCGCGATCAGATCCACCTCGTCCCGCAGAGAGGCGACAGTATCGACCAGCCGGTCGGCGTCAAATTTCTGCACACCCGGGCGGTCTGTTTTTGCTTCAAAGGTGCGCGGGTAATCATAGCTCCAGAAAATATCCGCCATCTCTGTGGCGGCGATAAAGACGATTTTCTGACCCTTAATCTCTTTGATTACAGGCTGAACAGCCTCAGCCAGATCTTTTCCCCCTCCTACCGGCTCAATCCCTTCCTGCCGCAAATAATCCAGGGTATCCAGCAAAGCAGGAGAATCATAATCAAGAATATGGTTATTGGCAATGCTCACCAGATCATAACCGGCTTCTTTCAGTGCCCCGGAGGCCGCGGGGTCACCGCGGAACCAGATCCCTTTCCCCGGTATAGGGGCGCCTTTTTGAGAAAGGGGGGTCTCCAAGTTGCCAAAAGTGAGATCGGCTTTCTGCAATAAAGGCGCCATCTGCTCAAAGGGATAGAAGACGCCGTTTTCCCTCATCGCTGTCGCCACACCTCGCCCCAGCATTATATCCCCATTGGCTGCAATAGTCCATTCCGAAGGAGGTTTCCGCTGCTCAGAAACCTGTTCATCCTGCTGCCCATCTGCCGCTGAAAAATAGCTCCCCCAGCGATCCCAGGCCATAAACGCAGCCAGAATAATCAGCACTAGCGATAAATACAGCACAGACCATTTTTTTCTGCGCCCGCTTTCTCTAAAGACCATAGCAATCTCCTCATAGTTGCTATTCAGAGGCGGTCCACCATGTCGGTGGATTCCGCTCGCTCCCTGATTACGTCCCGGACAGCATTCACACTAACTGCCTTCCTCCAGGCTGTCCAACACCTGCAGCAGTGACTCCTCATCGGGCAGATCCAGCAGCCCTTTTTCCGCTTTTGCGCGCAACTCTTGAGGAAGGGTATTCACTTTGGTCTTTGTTACACGTACTACCCCGCCGTTAACCCCGGCGGGGCCCTTCACAACTGTAATAAATCCGCCCTTTTCCCCTAAGTGAGTAACCCTGGAGCATTGCTCGCACAGATTATCCAGGGTTCGCCGCACCGCCACTTGCTCACCTTCGCGGCTTGAACGCCATCCTTCCTGGGAAGGATACTTCAGGCGCAGGTCATAGAGTGTCGCCGCCTTCACTTGTGAAGGGGTGGTTTCCTTAATGTCCTCATGACCGCAGACGCTGTATTCGGTTTTGACGAGAATCCTGGTTCCCTCAGGAAGTGGGCGCCGCGCAACCACCTGTTCTTGCCACAGATAATAGCCGCCGACAAAAACAATAACCAGCAAGCTGAAAAACAGGAGACGAGAATACCTCCGTTTCATTACAAACACCCTTTAATTAGTTCTTAATTATAAATATTACCATACATCGGGATGTTATGTATGAATAATTTATTTTTACATATTATCTATCTGCTGGATTATCTCGTCGGGAATATCAAAGTTGGCATAAACCTGCTGCACGTCGTCGTGATCCTCCAAAGAATTAAGGAGGCTCAATATCTTTTCCGCAGTCCCTTTATCTTGCACCGGAATCGTGGAGTCCGGCAGCATAGTAATTTCCGCGGTATCGCAGGCAATCCCATGTTCTGAGAGAACTTCCTTGATCCTCTCCATCTCTTCGGGCGCGGTCACGACCTCTATGGTCTCGTCTTCTTCCCGCACATCCTCCGCACCCTCCTCAATCAAAATGAGCATGGCTTCTTCCGGGTCCATGGATAGTCCCTTCTTGGAAATGGCCAGCAAACCTTTTCGCTCAAACATCCAGGCCACACAGCCTGCCTCGCCGAGATTACCCCCATGCCGCGCAAACAGGTGACGAATCTCCGGAGCGGTACGGTTGCGGTTATCGGTCAGCGTTATTACCAGCACAGCGACCCCCTCCGCCGCATACCCCTCATATTTAACCTCTTCGTAATCTACCCCATCCAGTTCTCCGGCAGCCTTGGCTATGAGACGGTTGATGTTATCCATGGGCATATTGACCTCGCGAGCCCGTGCAATAGCGGTTTTTAAGTCCAGATTAGCATCGGGGTCGCCGCCCCCGCGGCGAGCAGCCACATAAATCTCCTTGCCGAGCTTGGTAAAAGCTCTGCCGCGTTTTTCATCTACCCTGGCTTTACGGTGTTTGATATTCGCCCATTTGGAATGGCCTGACATAAAAAGATCACCTCAATATTAAATATCCGGAATCGGCGGTGTCCGCTTCTTGTGCTGACTGAGCCTTTGCATTCTATCTATCTTTTGCTGAACATCTTCGGGAACCTGTCCGCCTGAAAGATAGCGGTCAAGCAGTTCATAGGTAATTCCCATTTCCTTTTCATCTGTTTGATTCTCCCACAAACCTGCGCTGGGAGGCTTTGTTATGATTTTTTCCGGTATCTCCAGGTAAGCGGCCATCTCCATCACCTGCGTTTTTAACAGATTGCCCAGAGGAATAATGTCGCTTCCCCCATCCCCGTATTTAGTAAAATACCCCACTGAGATCTCGCTTTTGTTGCTGCCCCCTACGACAAGATACTTATAAATACCGGCATAATAGTAAAGAACAATCATGCGCAGACGCGGTTTTATATTAGCCAGCGTAAGCCGCATTTTTTCACTGGAGGGAGGGATGCAGCCGGCAGACAGCAGTTCCCGCAGCAGATCATAAACGCGATCAAGGACGACTACTTTTGTTCGCAGCCCCAAGGACTCAGCGACCAGTTCGGCATCTTTCATATCCTGATCCAGGCTGTGACAGGGCATGATCAAGGCGAGAGAGGTATCGGGAAAGGCTCTCCGGCAAAGCGCTCCCACTAAGGCTGAATCCAAACCGCCGCTTAAGCCGTACACAACACCCTTCGCCCCCGCTTCTGCTACCCGGCGGCGCAGCCATTCCGTCAGTGAGATCGCGGTTGCGGGGATATCCATCTGATCATTCATTAAAACACCTCATTTAAATTTTAACAAAACATAAGCATTACCGCAATAATTCATCAACACAACCCTACTTTAATACTAATTCAACATCACCCATCACACCGAGTTTATCACCCAGAATAACCGCGGTCCCTAAGATACCCTTGATCTTATGCACCTTCTCCAAAGCAGGCGAAATATCCTCTTCCCCCTGTACAATATTCCCCAGGGTTGAAGCGGCGGCGTCGGCAAGAGCGGCGCTATGGCTAATTACTACCGCCGCATCGGCGCATCCGAAACTCAGCGAGGGACCTACCGTTGATGAGGATGTGCAAACCCCGCGGCCCCTTGACCCTGAGGAAACCATCAGAGTTACTTTGTTGGAGAGTACCGACGGCCCGGCGAAAACGCCTACTCTGATCGGGTGTTGTGTGTGGAAATAGATATCCCCTCCATTTTCCACAATAATCTCCTTGGCCATAGGCAACAATTTCCGTCCCAGCACCTCAGACACGGCGCCGGCCACCGCAGCCATGGGGCCCACGCCCGCCCGCCTGGCGGCGGCGGCCATCAACCTGGCGATGCGGGGAGCGCCCGGCAAGAGGGGATGAGGTATCAGCGCCCGCCGGAACTTCTGATCGCGGGTTATGTATTGTTCCAGCTCTCTTCTGATCCCTGCCAAGAGAGACAGGGCATACTCCGGCAATTCCGGACTGTAGCTTTCCCTATCAACGCTGATCAGCAGATCCGATTCTTTTAACGAAACAGGGAAGGAGACGACGCCATCCCCCCGCACCCGCCGGCGATAGGTTCGGCTGCGGTAATCCATAGCTTAAAAACGCACCTCAACCGCGCCGGCCATGCAGACATCTAAACAGCTTTCGCAGATAATGCATTTTGAATCATCAAAATGCACTTCCATTTGCGGAGTCGTCATATAAAGGGCTCCGGCAGGGCAAAAAGAGGTGCATGCCCCGCACTGCAGACAGCGGTCCTTATTCCAGAATATCGTTCCGCTGAGAGGGTCGACATCCACTCCTATGCCTTTAAGATATTCCAAACCGCTGTTATAGTTTTCCGGATCCCCGCTCAGCTCTAAAACCACATACCCCTTTTTATGCGGATTGATATCGGCTTTGAGGACATTGATTATCAGATCGTAGTCCTTAACCAGCCGGTAGATAATCGGCTGTTCTACAAGAGCTGAAGAAAAATGAAGAACAAATTTATTAGCGACCAAAACAATACCTCCCCCTATTCCTTATTCTTCTTTTCCTCAAGAGTTTTCATAACAATACCGGCCTGCGGCGAAGGAAGGGGCTGCACCGGCTGGGACAACTGAAAACTGCCCTCTGCAATCCTATTTTTAAGGATTTGGGCTATTTGGCGCGCTTTTGTATAGCTGGAAAGAGGTGTCGTCGGCACTTCTTTGCCTTCTATCTTGATGGTTCCCGACCTCAGCTCGGCATAACTGACTGTGCCCAAATCGCCGGATTCTCTTTGCGGGTAAGCAGAACTGTAATCTACAACAGGGGCATAGATCTCCTCATCGGTAACTGCGCAACAGCGCAGAATGTCTTCATCAAGAATAGGAATGGGAATGCCGATGCCCACCGCCATGCTCGCCCCATAACCCACATAGCTTACGCCCCGCAGCCACTCGGAACTCATCTGCTTGAGGTCGCCGACGAGAGCCAGCGTACCGGCGCCCCCTATGGGAATCCCGTTCTCACCCCTGGGTACGCCGGGGTTGTGCTGTGTGCCGTGCCAGGCGACATAACCGCTGCCCCCGCCCAGGAAAATACGTGTTCCCACACCGATAGTCCGATAGCAGGGATCATTCAAAAGAGGACTCAACTGGCCGGATGTAGAGTAACCGGCGTTGCCCAGCCTGGGTTTGAGCACTCCCATATAGGTATAAATGGTTCTCTCCGACGGGTTTACCGCGACACCATAGTTCTGATAGGCATTGCGCGGGTTAAAAAGGATAGCGTCGTTGATCTCATCAAGCGTTATCCAGGTTTCAATATGGCGGCGGGGGTAACAGTCTGTTCCATAACCGGAGGCCTCTAACTTTACCCTTTTACCGGCCACCAGATCCTCGATAACATGACCTCCGCCATACAGAAAACGGCCGGGGTAAACGCGGTTTTCAGGGTCGCTCTCCGGAAGAGCCGTCGCCCCGATATAAGCGTCTACGGCAGCAATCCCGGCATAGGCGGGGACGCCGTTCAAGTATGCTTTATTCATCTTGATGCGCGGTCTGGAATGACCAAAGTTAAGAAAGGCGCCGCTGGAACACATCGTTCCGAAGGTCCCCGTGGTCACCACATCCACCTGGCGGGCAGCCTTCTCTATGCCTTTTTCTTTCACAACATCGACAATCTCTTCGGCTGTAACCACAACAGCCATGCCTTTTTTGATTTTTTCATTGATCTCGGCATACGATTTTTCAACAGACAACTGCATACACCTCCCTGGTTTCTCCCGGCAATAAAAACCGACAAAAAAGCCCCCTGAGAGTGGAGGCCATTTGACTAATACGCCCTCTTATCTCCCAGAACTCGTGCTTCTGCGGGAATTGGCACCTCGCCCTCACATAAAGGACCGGTTGCCGGGTTTCATTGGGCCCGTCCCTCCACCGCTCTGGATAAGAGTATCAATATTCGATTAAAATACTGAGAAGTACATTATCATAGGGAATAAGTTCTGTCAAGCTACTTTTCAGACCCTTTATCCGGATCATTCAGCACTTTTTCCGCCTGGTCGGCGGTTTCTTTAGAGGCGCTGCGGAATTCCTTAATGGTTTTGCCCAGGGATTTACCGACATCCGGCAGTTTGCCGGGCCCGAAAATGATCAAAACCACTGCCAGGATCGCTACTAACTCCCATGGGCCGACATGTGGCAGAAAACCAAGCATGACACTCCCCCTCTTCGCTTTCATCTATATAAAAATATTCTCCAGAAAGCGCTAATATCCTGCCCTTATTGAGCATCAATATTCTCTAATATAATTTTATGATCAACGAGAGCCAATTCCTTAACGCGCGCCTTGAGGAGCAAACGCCTGCCGAAAATATCCTCCAGCAGAAGTCCATCATCCTGGAACTGTAAACGATCAACATTTTCAAATACTTTTTCTTCCCGGCCGTCTTTTAGAAGATACGCATTTGCCTCACACATTTGCTCCGACCTCCCTGTGTTTTTTAAGATTATTGACCAATATATCGATCAGATGCGGCAGCGGTTCCTGGTGCACGCCTATGATTTCCAGCCTGTTTCTGCCGACCGGGAGCAGCATTTTCAGCGCTTTGCTGCTGCCGACGGCGACTGCCATTGATGGGGTAAGCTCTCCCAGCATAGAGTCCGCAACCAGAATAGAAAGAGCGCCTGTTATTACATCTACCTCTTCGACAGTTTTAATGATGGCGTTCTCTCCTGTGGCGCCTTCGTTTGCCCCCGCTTTCAGCATCATCGACGTAGCGACGCTATTTGTTCCCAGAGCGATTATTTCGATGCTCGTCCCCAGCTCTTTTCTTATTTTTTCTGTAATATGCTTGCCGATACCGCCGCCCTGGCCATCTATAACTGCGATCTTCATCGATCAGCCTCCACAGCGCCGGAAAGTATGGAACTCACTCGCCGCCTGCCTCGAAATTGTTCTATAAAAGTTTTGCATTATAGTTATTTTAAACAAAAGCAGGGCAAACTCCTGCTTGCGTTCTTTAGAACTTTTCTTTTTCCACATCTTCCAGATAAGCTCTGAGCGCTTCCGCCGTCCCCCAGGCCTGTGCGAAACAACCGCGGGGTGTATAGGGGTAGGCGCCGTCGAAAATCTCCGCTACCGCGCCGATCCCCTGGTCGCGCAGGTGATCTCTGAGCGGCGCCAGGAGAAGGCCTGCTATCCTCCGGCTTTGCGGAGAGTAGTTAAAGGCCTTGCGGTACGCTGTAACAAAATGGCCCAAAAGCCAGCTCCAGGCCGTCCCCTGGTGATAAGCGCCGTCGCGGCGATAGCTGTCCCCCCCGTAATGCCCCTCAAACCGCTTCTCCTCGGGGGAAAGGGACCTGAGGCCATAGACAGCATAAAGCTCATCAAAGACTCGTTCCACAACCGACTGAGCTTGTTTCTGAGGCAAGGCCGAATAAGGGAGGCTGACGGCGATGATTTGATTGGGACGAATTTGCGCATCCTTTTCAGCTTCACCGATCACATCATAGAGACATTGCTTTTCTTCATTCCAGAAGGCTGAAAGAAAACTGATCCCGGCTGCTGCCGCCTGTTCGCCGTATTCATCATTTTTCTCAATAATCCTGTTCAGCTTCGACATAAACATCAGCGCATTGTACCAGAGAGCGTTAATCTCTACCGGCTTGCCCTGCCTGGCGGTAACCACCCAGTCCCCTACCTTGGCGTCCATCCAGGTAAGCTGCAAACCCTGAGCGCCCGCGGCGATCAACCCGTCTCCATCCATGGCAATCCCATACCTGGTCCCTGCTCTGTAATGATGAATAATCTCCCGCATCGTCTCCCAGAGATGGTATTTGATAAAAGTGTAATCCCCTGTGTAGGCCAGATATTTTTGAACGGCATAAAGGTACCACAGAGAGGCGTCAACCGTATTATAGAGCGGTTCTGCTCCGGCATCTGCAAACATATTGGGAACCAGGCCGTCCTTTGTGTTTTGTGCGAAGGTCCCCAGAATCTCTCTGGCATCCTCAAAGCGCCCTGTGCAGAGAGTCAGTCCCGGAAGGGCGATCATGGCGTCCCTCCCCCAGTCATTGAACCAGGGGTAGCCGGCTATAATTGACTTTCTGCCTGTAGATTTCCTCTCTACAATAAAATCGTCCGCCGCAAGCACGAATTTTTGCACAAAAGGATCACTGGAACCGGCCTTGCGCAGCAGCATCTCCCGCCGTTCCCTTTCGCCTTTCTCCAGAAATGAATAATCAAAACCAGCGATTTTTTGCGTGGAAAAGGCGATAGAGAACTCCTCTGATTGCTGAGAATGGATCACATAGTAGCCCGGGATAAAATGGTCCTCAACACAGGGAAGGCCGCGATATTCTTCTATAGAGTAGTACATCCCCTTATACCAGGATGGGGACTGGACATACCCGGCGCGGTCGGCTGCCATAAATATATGCGGCGAGCCGCCGAAGGCTTCGATCTCCACCCGGCAATCTTGAATAAGCCTCTGGCGGAAGGGCCAGTCGTTCTCCTGTGTGGTATGGTGAAAGTCACGGCAGTTGACCAGAGGAAAGATATAAAGAGACAGTTTCTTTTGAAATGGGTTGAGCAGACGATAGTGAATCACGGTTGTGTTCTCCCCGCGGACCATGAGAATCCTTTTGATCAGAAATACACTGTCCACCCGATAGGTGTAGGTGGGAAAAGGATAACGCTCAAAGCGCTGCAGATACAGATAGCCCCGCTGCGCGTAGCCGTCCCGCACCTGGTTGGTTCCCAGCACTATCCTCTTCCCATTGACGTAGAGGTCCTCATCCAGCTTCGCAACCAGCAACCTGCGATCAACCGGGGGCTGCAGTGAGGCAACCAAGAGCCCATGATAGCGCCTGGTGTTGAGCCCAATTATCGTCGAAGCGGCAAAACCGCCAATCCCGTTTGTCAGCAGCCACTCCTTCCCCGCCCCTGTCTCCGGATTAAGGTCGCTGATACCAAAACTCATTTCCATTCAGCACACCGCCAATTATATATTTCTGCTGCTAATTATTATCTGCAAATAACAGAAATAAAATAGATCAAAAGTGAAAAGATAAAGGAGCACACATAGTGCTCCTTTAATTTATTCTCTGGCAGCGACTTACTCTCCCG
>DHAA01000062.1:0-10482 GCA_002397275.1 Thermacetogenium sp. UBA4966
ATATACCAAAGAACGCTTCACACGCTTTCAGAAAGCGTGTGACCCACTCTGACACTATGGCCACCGTGGGCGTTGCCACGGGCTATCACCGCCAATGGCGTCGACACGTCCAGACGGATAAGCCGCCGCGTTCCCCGCCGCCTTTCCGCTTCATGCTTTGTGGGAAACGCCCCGTCTGTTAGCATGTCACTTCACCCTTACCCCTGCACAAGGTCTGCAAATTATTAAACATTCCCCTGGAAAACGTATTCCATAGCTTATCAGCGGGCAATAAAATATAAACGACATAATTACCTATAATATCTTAGTTTATTTGGAAGGAAAAGGCGGACAAGGGGAGAATTAGAGAAAGATAATTGATGTGTGTTTGAGGTGTGTCAATGCAAAAGATGAAGAAAATGATGTTCTATAAGATAAAAAACAAGATTCCCTTGAAGTTTCCATTGGGATATCGCATTTCTTAAAATAGCAAATTGTTAACAAGACACTTCGATTCACCTCGATAAATAAAAAAGGAAGGAGGCGCTATAAAAGGGATGTATTGAAAGTAAAACAATTATTAGAGAGGAGAGATTAATCTATGTTTAAGAGTCGCTTATTTAGGCCAGCCATAGTAAAAAGCATTTTAATCTTTTCAGTTGTTTGTTTCCTTTTATTAATTAGTGTCCCAATTGCCTATTCTCAAGTTTCGACAAACAAAGATAATCTAAGCCCCTGGGATATTATTTTACTACAAAATAATACTGATAATGTCCTAACGTTAGATGGCATTAAAGAATTTGTTAAAAATAAAGCAATTGCTGACAAACAAAAAGCCGAAGCAGAAGATAAGGCTTTACAAGAAATGCTGAAAATAGGAAAAGTATTACCGGTTTTTTATGATACTAATACATATTCGCCAGCCAGTACCCTTTTAAGATCCTGGACGCAGTTTACTGTTAAGAGCGGAACAAAGGGGGGCTCAGGAGTTGGTTGGAGTAACGCCTATTGGCCTTCAACGAGAACTATTTATAATGGTTCAAGAGCCGAACTGTATGGTTCATTTTGGGCGAGGACATGGGGGTACAACTATTATGATATATCTACAACAGAAAACTATTCCGTGAAAACTGATTTTCACGTTACAGGAAGAATATTGTCCGGGAGTTCGTTGGCGGTAAAAGTCAAAGTTGTTGATGTTAATACTGGTCAAACCATAACGAGAACAATATTCAACCCGACTTCTGGGTATTTTAATAAAAGGCATGTAATTGCCACAGAACAGTTTTATCTTCAGAAAGGACATAGGTATTGTTTTAGTTTTGAGACTGAAACTAATGCAGGTGTTGTTGTCTCTGCCACAATGTCTGATTTTTACTCTAAAGAATTCGATGGCACACAGAGAAAAATCGTCTTTAATTCAATGAAGCTATATCGCGACTAAGGTGAAAATATGAATTTTCAGATTCTATTAAGCATATTGCTATTAGCTGGTTTATTATACTATTTCCGTCAGGCTTTTACCTCACAAAAAAATAAGGGCCGAATCGTTGACCTGCTTGTGGTAGGCATCATACTCTTTATGAGTCCAAATATCCATATACATATAAAAACAGACCCTTTAAGTATTGCAGGTGTATTGATATTTGCTTATGCCTGGGGCATCTTAATTGTTGAGAAATTTTGGGAAGGCTATAAAAATAATGAGAATAATTAAAGGTTGTTGCTCTTATCCGGGGAGATCTGACAGATATGCTCAAACAGGCAATACAAAGAGGAAGCCAATGAGTAAGCAGCATCGTAAGGTGCCGTTTGAACAATCCTATACAGGACAAGTCACAAAAAGTGATAATAAAGATAGTCAGAAATCAGAAGAAGAAATTTCCTATTCATCGGACGAAGAAGAAGCGGAGCCAACACGAACACCGATGAGTTTCGTGATTTCATCGAAGCCTGTTTTGATCCTCGCTCACCGATGAATGCAAAACTAAAAGAGTTGATGATCAAGATGGCGGAAGAATAAACTCAGTTATTCAGAAAGGATAGATATGATTAGGGCTATGCAAATTTCAGATGCTTCTCGTGCAGCCGAAATCCATGTATTTGGATGGAAGTGCATACAGAGGAATACTTTCAGATGATTTTCTGTTTAATAAAATGATTGTCTCAAAACGAGTGAGTTATTTTGAAAATAGTGTCCGAAATCAGGCGGAAGAAAGTTATGTGTTCGATGATGGAATAATTAAAGCAATCTTAACAATAGGTGATTGCAGAGATGCTGATAAAGCAACCTCGTTCGAGCTCTGGGGAATCTATGTAGACCCTTTTTTCAAGAGACAAGGAATAGGCTCAATAATGGTTGATTATTGTGAGAAATGTGCTGTCGAACGAGGTTTCAATGAAGTTTGTTTATGGGTACTGGAGAAAAATGCTGATGCAAGGCTATTCTATGAGAAACATGGTTACTCTCCAGATGGTGCAGAAAAATTAATTGAGTCTCTTGCAGCGACAGAAATTAGATATTCAAAAAGACTGTGAATGTGTGTTACAGTATGGGTTTCATATGCATGATTGCTATATAACCAATGTATCCTTGTCTGAACAATCTTTAACCTTCGAATTAGAGCATGGTATGTATATCATGAAGGGCGAGGATTTTGTGCAGACAGCTTCTGCAAAATTGGTTTTTTCTAAGCTGGTTAATCTGATTTGTGAAATTCAATATCTTTGTGATAGTCACAGAGAATGTGTTGATCTGGATGTATTACAAAGAGATTTGGACAATGGATATGTCGATGTTATCTATGAAATGTATAACGACGTTATAGCCCATTTTGAAGGAATTCTGATTAAGGGTTCCGAATGGAAAACAGTGGAGATCAATGTTTTCTTTCAAGAGTTTTCAATTTTTTACGAAGAAGGAAGATCTTTAAGTGAAACGCCCTTTCAAAGATGAACGTGAAGAACAAATAAATACACGCTCCAAAAGTCATGCACTGGAGTTTATGACAGCCGCGACACAGATACTGACAGTTTTGTGTTTAATCAAAGGCAATTCCGCTTGGAAAGGCAGCTTGGCATTACTGTTTATCGGCGGGGCGGCAAGTTTATTTTATAAGTATGATAAATACAATGAGAAGCCATATATCAAAGTTGGTTTTGCTCTTGGATTAATAGGACTTGCCATGCTTGTGTGGTTTGGAATCAGCGGATAACTTATCAGGCAGATTAGAAGAGCAAGCATACTAAGGCTTGCTTTCTTGAGTAGTATAGTGTTGATGTGCTCTGGCGAGGGTTTTGAATGAAAAATTCAGAACCCTCGTTTTTCATTTACTCGGATAGTTTCAGAGCAATAAACGGTTTTTTATAAAATTAAACTTAAGAATTTCGTAAGATACGATTAAGAAAAAAGATAAATTCAATGACTACAATGAATAATAGATGGCTTAATAAAATGGAGTGCATGAATTTTATTTTCAGTTGAAAGGAGCCGTGCTATGAAGATTTTGCTGGCAACCGATGTCTATCTTCCTGTAATAAACGGTGTCGTAACCTCGGTGGTCAATCTCCGCGACCAGCTACGACAGATGGGCCATGATGTTCGCGTTCTCACTCTTTCTAATACAGGGCGCTTTCACCAGAAGGAGCATATCTATTATCTGGGTTCTGTTCCAGTTAAGATTTATCCAAACGCCCGGGTCTCGGTGGCGCTCTTCCATCCCTTTGTGCGGGAGATTCTTCGCTGGAGGCCGGATGTTGTGCATACCCAGACCGAGTTCACCACCTTCTTTGTGTCGAAGCAAATTGCCAAAAAAACCGGCGCCCTCTGGGTTCACACCTATCATACGCTCTATGAGAAGTACATCCATTATTTCACCAAGAACTGTCGGCTTGGTCAAAAGTTTGTGGCTAACCTTTCCCGTATGATATTGTCCAAGGTGGACGGGATTGTCGTTCCCATCCACAAGGTTTACGAAACCCTCCGGGACTACGGCATCGCCGCCAGAATCTACGAGGTTCCCACCGGGATCTGTTTGGAAAACTTCCAGCAGACGCTGTCCTTGGAACAGCGAACCGCTCTTCGTGCCGCCCTGGGCTAAGCCCCGAGGATATAGTGCTGGTTACAGTGGGGCGGCTGGGCGCTGAAAAGAATGTGCAGGAGTTGATCAGCTTCCTGCGCAGCGGCGGCAAGGTGGGCCGCCGGGTGAAGCTGTTGATTGTAGGGGATGGGCCAATATATGGCGGAAGCGCATAACTTCTTAAAAGAAGAAGGCGTTGATGTGGAAATGGTTTATATCAACAATGGCACGGATGCCTTCCAAGCTCTTGTAGCCGGCAAAGTTGATGTTCTCTCCACCTACGGTACAGGCGGTCCCCTTATTCAAATCGCTAACAACCAGGATTTCACCATTTTCAGCGGCTATATGCTTACCGGTGAAACGCCTTGCTTCGGCAAGCCGGAAACCGAATGGACAAGCCTGGAGAGTTTCCGCGGCAAAAAAATTGGTATCACCCGTTTCGGCACACCGGACGTCGTATTGAAAGGCGTGCTGCATGATGCGGGTCTTTATGACGAGGTAACCTTTGTGGAATATAAGAAAAACCAGGAGGTTTTACAAGCAGTAGCCGCCGGCGAAGTTGACTTTGGCGCCACCGCCACCGGCTATGAACTACAAGCGGCCGACCTGGGTTTGGAAATTAAGATGTGGCCCGATGATTATTGGAAGAATCACTCCTGTTGCCGTGTGCTGGCCAAAGGCTCATGGATGAAAGAAGAAAAAAATCAAGAAGCGCTTTATCGAATGCTGCGTGCATATTTGAGAGCGGAAGAAGCGATGCAGGGCAACAGTGATGAAGTTGTTGATTTGGTTGTAAAAAACCTTGATCTCGATAGAGCCACCGTAGAAAGCTTTGTTAAGAGTCCGCATATGAAATATGATAACGACCCCTATAAAAAGAGTGTAATAAAAATGTGGGACAAAATGAAGGATTTTGGCTATATTGTGGATACAGATGTCCAAATTGAAGAGCACATCAATACCGATATCTATAAAAAGGCTTTGGATTCCTTGATAGAAGATTATCCCGACAGCCAATTTTTCAAAGACAAACTGGTTATATTCAACGAATATGACGCATAAGGCATAAGAATGGAATGACCAGTTACTAAGCTAGGGGGCATTTATGGGATGCTGAAATTCGTAAGAAACTATGGCGGCATTATCACCATAGGCGTATGTATTGTGCTTGCTTATATCTTGCTGACCGACGTTCTATCGGTTCTGCCCGCTATCCTTTTTCCAAGCATCTCCGATGTGATCAAACTAGTACCCGAGTATATCGGGACTCTGTTCGTCGGGCTAAAAAGCTCTTTGTACCTGTTGGTTACCGCTTATGTTTTAGCCGTTATCTGCGGGGTCGCTCTTGGCGCCTTGATTGGCTTGAAAAGCGGCCTGCGAAAGAACGTCACTCCTTACATTAATGCTTTCAGCGCTGTTCCGGTACCGCTGTTGACCCCTTACGCCATCAATCTGTTCCCAACTTTCAAGGCCGCCTCCATCTTTTTAATCTGGCTGGCTGCATTTTGGGTGATTATGGGCACAACGATCGGCGCCGTGATGAGCATTGACAAGCGCTATTTAGAGAGCGCCGCAACTTTGGAGATACCGAAACTGGAAAAACTCTTCAGGGTTGTTCTGCCGGCTGCTTCTCCCGCCATTTTGGTCGGCTGCTCTATAGCCCTGACACTGTCGTTCATGATGCTGGCTGTCGCCGAGATGTTTGGCGCCAGCTCCGGAATGGCTTATTTTGTTCAATACTATTCCGACTTTGCAAGGTTTGACCTGGTTATGCTGGGATTTTTGTTTACTGCCACGGTTTTAGTTTCTATTATGGTGCTCTTTGACAAGATTAAACACCGGATTTTGCACTGGACGCTGAACAACTGAGCATATGCCTAGTCGTCCTCCCGGGATGATGTCATGGCGGCTTGCAGCGCCTCGCCTGCAGCGATCACCTGGTCCGCGTTTTTGCTGCGCAGCGCTTTTTTAGCCGCCTTGATCGCTCCGCCCAGCGTTTCTCTCGCCGCTTTTTGGGCTTGCTTATCCTTGCTTTTTGCGGCTTGCTTCTGCATTTGTTCGGCCTGCGACAGCAAGCTTTCCAGCTCTGTGCGCGCCTGACCGGCCTGGCGAAATTTGTCGTCTTCCGCGGCGTACTGCTGGGCGTCACGGATGGCTTTTTGGATATCTGCGTCACTCATATTGGATGATGCTTCAATTGTGATCTCCTGTGCTTTGCCGGTTTTCAGGTCTTTGGCAGCCACATTGACGATGCCGTTGGCGTCGATGGTAAAGGTTACCTCGATCTGCGGTACGCCCTTCAGCGCCCTTTGGATCCCCTTCAGCTTGAACCTGCCCAACGTTTTGTTCTGGCTGGCTCTAGGGCGTTCCCCTTGCAGCACGTGGATTTCTACGGCAGGCTGGAAATGGGCCGCTGTGGTGAACACCTGACTTTTAGAAATAGGGATTGTGGTGTTGCGCTCAATCACATGGGTGCATACGCCGCCCACAGTTTCGATACCGAGGGAGAGCGGCGTCACATCCAATAGCAACAGTCCGGTTACTTCGCCCCCCATCACCCCTCCCTGCAAGGCGGCGCCTATAGCCACGCACTCGTCGGGATTGATGCCTTTGAAGCCGTCTTTGCCGGTTATGCTTTTTACTTTCTCCTGCACCGCGGGCACACGTGTGGCGCCGCCCACCAGCAATACCTTGCCGATATCGCTTTTGGAGATATGAGCGTCCTCCATCGCCTGCCGCACCGGCCCCGCGGTAGCATCTACCAAATGAGCGGTCAATTCATTGAACCTGGCCTGCGATATGGAGATGTTCATGTGCTGAGGGGTTCCCTTGAAGTCGGTGAGATAGGGTAGGTTGATGACAGCGTTTACGGAAGCTGAAAGCTCCTTTTTGGCCTGTTCCGCGGCTTCTCGGACACGCCTCATCGCCGCGGGATCTCCTGAAAGTTCCGCCTTGTTTTCCTTTTTGAACTCGGCTACAAGCCAGTCCGCCAGACAGCTGTCAAAATCGTCGCCGCCCAGGCGGTTGTTGCCCGCGGTCGCCAGCACCTCGATCACGCCGTCCTTGATGTCCAGTACCGACACGTCGAAGGTGCCGCCGCCGAGGTCGAAGACCAGCACCTTCTGGTTTTCCTCTTTGTCCACGCCGTAAGCCACCGCCGCGGCCGTGGGCTCGTTGATGATGCGTCTGACCTCCAGCCCGGCAATGGCGCCGGCATCCTTGGTGGCCTGCCGCTGGGCATCGGTAAAATAGGCGGGTACGGTGATCACCGCCTCGTTCACCGTCTCGCCAAGATACGCTTCCGCGTCCCTTTTCAGCTTGCCTAAAATCATGGCCGATATCTCAGGCGGGGTAAAAAATTTTCCATCAATATCTACTTTGTACGCGGTACCCATCTCTCGTTTGATGGAACCGATGGTGCGCTCGGGGTTGATTACAGCTTGCCGCAATGCCAGCTGCCCCACCAGACGCTCGCCGCTCTGCGAAAAGGCTACTACAGAAGGTGTGGTGCGTCCGCCCTCGGCGTTTGGTATAATCACCGGCCTGCCGCCCTCCATCACCGCCGCGCAGGAATTGGTGGTACCCAGATCGATTCCGATAATTTTTCCCATCTGTCTGTCCTCCATTATTATTCATTGCGTATGCAACGCATATTCAACTTATATTTCAGCAGCAGCGGCAGCAGAATAAGCAAAGCAGCTGTAACAGTAGAATCTCCAGAATGCCGCGGGCAAGGTTCTGCATGTTAAATCCATAGCTTTGCCCTGTCTGCCGGTATGTAAAGCCGCCCTGTAGGAACTGGTTGAGCAGTCGCTCATATTCAACATTTCCCGGTTCCAGGCGCACCGCTTCTTTGGCATAGTTCAGCGCCGTTACCCGACTGCCGACCCCGGCATGAGCAATGGCGCTGAGATAATGCCACTCCGCGCTGCGTTCCGGCATCTGGGAGAGGATACGCAATGCCTCCCGGTACTGCCGGATCTGAATAAGCAGGCGTGCCTGCTGTATCGAGGGAGCGCCGGATCCTTGCTGCCCGCTGCCCTGCTGTTCCCACCCCTGGCCGAACAGGTCGTCGAATATGTCGCCGAAGCCCCCGAAATCGAAGCCGCCGAAGGGGTCGTCCCCCCGGTATGTATAACCCCCTCCCGGCGGCCGGTCATGCCGCTGCGGTCCATAGCTTCCGTCGGGTTGCTCATAAGAAGCACCGCCGGTTTTTTGCGTCTTGATCTGTTCGTAGGCAGCGTTGATCTGGCGCATCTTCTGTTCCGCTGCTTTGTCCCCGGGGTGCAAGTCGGGATGGTACTTCTTGACCAGCTTGTGGTAGGCCCGGGAGAGTTCCTCTTTCGATGCGGAGGGGCTGATGCCCAATATCTTGTATGGATCTTCCATCTTATGCATCATCCCCTTTCCTTTTGCGAGTCCGATATTTCCGCCAAACGCCGGAGTACAGGTGATTTATCAGAATATGCCTATCTCGCCGGAGGGGGAGCTTCTCAAATTCGACGGTGCATTCGGCGATGACCATGGTGAGCATCGCCGTGTAATCCGTTTCCAGCTGTGCCGCCAGCGGATTGTAGCGTTGTTTTTTGATGTCGGCTTTCAAATCATTCACCGCATCGAGAAGGTAGATAAAACGGCCGAGGGAAGCTCCCATGCGCCGCAGCGTGTCGGCATACTCATCCTCGCGCCAGGCGAACAGGGCGCCCATCAGTTCTCCGAAGCAGTTGGCGGGCAGATCCGGATTGAGTTCATTGTCTTCTTCCATCTCCCCAAGATCCCGCAGCTTGTCGGCGATCACCAGGCACTGCTGAGGATGGGCCTCTTCTACAGAGGGCAGGTATTTGGCCAGCGCCCTGCTCTTTTGTTTGGCGATCAGGTTATGGCTGTCGTGCCAGTTATCCAGGCACTGGTAATAGGCGAGAATGATGTTCATATCCGCTGCGTAGGCCGCGGCCTCTGTCACCGCATAAGCGCGCCCTTTTAACGGGTGGAAAATACAGCGCCGGCTGCCCTCTGTCTCCTTCAGTTCGTACAATGACGACAGCAGCATGGCCAGAAAGGCCATATCGCAGGCCAGGCTGGCCTTGCCGATGCTGCCGTATCGCACATCCAATTGGCGGCACAAGCCGCAATAGCACCTTTGATAACGCTCTTTCTCCTCTTTGGACAGCTCTTTGGGGTTTGTAGCGATGTATCCGAACATTATGCGTCCGCCTTCTTTAATTTCAGAAATCCCCGCTTCAGCAGCTCCAGCCGCACAACATACCGGGAACGGACATTCCGATAGTTAGATATATCGAAAAATGATTTGGCAAAGGCCTCCCCGGTCAGAAGCAGCAGAACGCCCAGCATATTGCCGAAGTCTTTTTCAGCGCGTACATCCAGCGAATCCATATTGATATAAGGGAGCAGATCCATAGCAAATTCGCCGAAGGTGGTATCACCGGCTTGCTGGCGTAGAAATTCGTTATTCACACGGATATCCGAAAAGACGTTTTTGCAAAATTCATTATTTTTTTCCTCTGTGACAAACGTAAAGGTGAAATCAAGAATGTCGAGGAACATCTGAAATAAATCGCCGCCGCTTTGCTTCAGGCTTAGCAAGGCATGGCGCTTCAGCATTTTTCCGTAGTCGGCCAGCAGATACTGCAGCATGTCCTGTTTATTCTCAAAGTACTGGTAGAAGCTGCCGCGCGGGATGCCGGCTGTCTTGATGATTCGGTTGATGGAAATATTAGCAAAAGGAACACGGGAAAATTCTTCGTGAATGGCGGCCAGCAGCCTTTTTTGTTTTTCTTCCGGCAAGTTAAAAAAGGTTTTAGTAGGCATATTTTCCCTCGTTCAGGTTTTTTTCTCAAACGTTGTTCCGCATTTCGGGCAGCGTATGGAGATGCGGCCTTTGCCCTTCGGCACGCGCAATTGCTGTTTGCAGGAAGGACAACGATAGAAGCGGTGGGTTTTGCTCTGGCTCAGCCGGGTTTTGGTACGGCTGAAAAAACGGGTCAGATTCCCCTTTACACGGAGAAAGGCAAGGTTTTCCTGCCTGCGTTGTTCTGCGTTTCTGGAAAGCATGCGGAATACACAGAAAAACAGCGACACCATCGCCAGGGAAGTTAATATTGACCGCAGTGTAAATAAGGATCCAATACACAGAATCAATGCAAAAATGGACAGAAAGCCGTTTAGGTCATCCTGTCCATAACGACCATACATAAAGCGTTCCAGCCATGCTCTCATCGCCATTCCCCTTTGTGTGTTTCTACCTAAATAATATGCTGCAGTAAAGAGTGACAGGGTGACATCAGAATAGGGCTATTATATATGACACCCTGTCATAAGTCAATTAGAATCGAAGCAGCCTTTTTCAAAATATTTATATTATACACAAGTTCACATTCATCTTGACCATTAAAGCGATTTCCAG
>DHAA01000062.1:10817-11623 GCA_002397275.1 Thermacetogenium sp. UBA4966
GCTATAATAAATTACACTTGAAAGCGCGCCCGTAGCTCAATTGGATAGAGCAACAGACTACGGATCTGTAGGTTGGGGGTTCGAATCTCTCCGGGCGCACCATTTTTATGTGATGGAGAGATGGCCGAGTTGGCTGAAGGCGATCGCCTGCTAAGCGATTAAGCGGGTAAAAACCTGCTTCGTGGGTTCGAATCCCACTCTCTCCGCCATTCTTTTTTTGCGCCCGTAGCTCAGGCGGATAGAGCAGCGGTTTCCTAAACCGCGTGCCGGGGGTTCGAGTCCCTCCGGGCGCACCATTGCCGAACAAACCGGTTTTTAACGTTAGTTAAAAGAAGGTTTGTTTTTTTGTCTGCTTTTGCAGGAAAAAGGGAAGAAAAGCAGAAGCGATAAAATCAGGATATATATACTTGGGAGCGACTATGAAAAAATCAGTCGAATTTACAACCGGCATTCTGCTTTCCAGGCTGCTTAAGACAACGAATCTAAAGCGTTTTTTAGCCCATTATGACGATAAACTAGTAAGGACCCCGCTTAATAAATATTTAGAAAGCCTTTGCCATGAAAAAGGCTTGATCCCTTCCGCGGTTGTGAAGGCGGCCGATATCGAACGAACTTACGGCCTGCAGATATTCAGGGGGATAAAAAATCCATCGAGGGACAAGGTTATACAGCTTGCATTTGGCTTTGCTTTAGGCGTTGACGAGGCGCAAAAGCTGTTAAAAGCCGCTGAAAAAAGCATGCTGTATGTGAAAATAAAAAGAGACGCCGTTATTATCTACTGCCTAAAAAATAAGATGACCGTTATT
>DHAA01000062.1:11953-16184 GCA_002397275.1 Thermacetogenium sp. UBA4966
TAGAACTGCTGTCAGTAAACGAACGCGCAAAGACATTTTTGCTGCGGAGGAAAGCCGATGGCAAAAAAGTTATAGCCAAATGTTATGATAAGACAATCTATAATATAAAAACTGCTGAATTCGAGTTTTTGCGGGATTTATCGCATGCGGGGCTATCTGAATTTATCGGAACATTCGAGGATAGCCGTCATCTCTTCGTTTTCCATCACTATGTAGAAGGCGTGACCTTGAACCGGTATGTAGAAGATAAAAAACCTCCCGATAATGAGATTATACATATCGTCGTACAGCTTTGCGACATATTGACTTACCTGCATAATCAGACCCCCCCGATCATCCACCGGGATATTAAGCCGTCCAACATCATTATAAATGAGGGGAAAATAACTTTAATAGATTTCGGCACATCCCGCCGTTTTGATAATAAGCAGAAGGAAGATACCCTTTATCTGGGCACAAGGGGTTTTGCCCCGCCTGAACAATACGGATATGCGCAAACCGACAGCCGCGCCGATATTTATGCCGTTGGTATTCTGTTGTTGTATTTATGCAGCGGCAACATTGATTTAAAGAATATCCAAACCATAAGCAACAAACGCTTTGCGGCGGCCATTAAAAAGAGTACCGAGTTTTCTCCGGAATACAGGTATAAATCCGCCGCGGCTTTAAAGGCGGCCTTACTCAATGAAGGTTATTTTAAAAATAATAAATTACGTTTCTCTATTGCTGCATGCGTCCTTTTAATAGGAGCGTGGAGCTTTGCAGGAGATAAGTTTTTCGATTCTCCCCATGCGCTTCCTGCAAAAGAGGAAACAAAGCCGATGTCATCCGCAGCGCTCTCTGTTCCGATGAAATTTGAATCTTCTCTCGTAGAACAGGCGGTGCGGCAGATACTGCATAAATCCGCTGCAGAGCAGATCACGGAGGATGAGCTGCTGCAAATTGACCAGCTTTTGATCGCAGGAAACAAGCCGTCGTCTTCTATTCAAGAATACTATTCAAATCTTTCGCTTTTTTATCAAAAAGACGGCTCTATAAAAAATGGCGATATATCGATTCTAACAGATATTGAAAAAATGCCGAACTTGATTATTCTGTGTTTGCCGTTTCAACAGATCACCGACATATCGGCTTTGAAGGGAATGCAGATGCTGGAAAAGCTTGAGCTTAACGGGAACCCGATCATGGATATCGGCCCGTTATCAGAATTAAAAACGCTTCAAACAATTTCCTTACAGGAAACCAGGGTAGCGGACACCACCCCTTTGAATGCTTTAGAAAAGCTTCGATATATAAACATCAACGGCAATCGATGCCATGGCTATGAATTTTTAAGATATGTCGGCGACATTGAATATTTGGACTTATCTTTTGCCGCCCCTGAAAAAATACTGCCGCTGCTGAACGGCAAAATGGTCAGAAATTTTCAGTTTTCTTACGCCGACCTTTATTCTTTAGCGGGGTTTGAGAAAATCGTCGGGCTGGAAACGCTGGATATTCAAAAATCAAGAATTACCGATATATCGGCGATAAAAGGGATAACCTCTTTGATATCAGTAAACCTGGCGGAAAATCCAATCGAAGATTTATCTCCGCTTTTGGCGCTGCCTAACCTAAGAAGAGCCGAATTCAGCCGTGACATGGAAAGCAAAGTAAACGCTCAGCTGCAAAACGCCGCCTTTGATATTGCCTATCGATGAATGTGTGCCGGCGGCACACCATTAGTTACTCGCTATACGGTAAATTATATCCAAAAGATGCGCCTGTATCTTTTATAAAATACATACTTTACAAAAAAGAAGGTGGTCTGATGAAAAAAACAAAGATTTTATCGTCCATATTAGCTGCCGCGCTTTTATGTGCTCTGCTGCCGCTTAGTGCTTTTGCCGCTGATCCTTCAACCATCTCGGTGGTGTTGCTTGGCAACAATGGAACGGCGGTCGTAGCAGACGAGTACAGTGAAAGCGTCGGACTTGTATGGCAGGCAGAACTTGTTAACGGCAATAAGGTGGGAACAGATACAATCGCGCACATCAACGCAGGGCCTTTTGACGAAACCAATTTAAAAGCAGGATACCTGGTAACTGCCAATCAAGGCTATTATATTGATGCATTTTACAGATGCGAGGCGGATTACAATAACAAAGAAAATAGTTTGGACAAGTTGGATTTGGAGGATGAAAGTCTCTATACATATAATGAACAAGGCTATTTGATTAACGGCGTAATTACGGAACTTACCTGGCCGAATGAAAAGTTTTATATCAGTTTCAAGGAAATTCCTGAGGAGACGGAAACACTTTCCTTGGTCATTGCCGGTAATCGCGGAACGGTTACCAATAATGTCGGCGATTATACGACAAGCAGTGGTATCAAGTGGCAGTCCAAACTGTCCGGCGGCAATAAAATCGGTACCGACACATTAACGCTGGAGCACCAAGCCCCCTGGGGGGAAGCAGTGGACGGCGTAAAGACAGGCTATCTGGTGACCGCGAAAGAGGGATATTATATTAAAGCCTTATATCCTGATCAGGGCGCTTATGATGCAAAGCAGCCTGTCGATGCCGATGAATATTCCAATGTAGTGAAAAACACGGACGGAAACATTACATCCTGTCGATGGGTATGGTATGCAGAGCCGAAAGCAACCGTTTATTTTACTTTCGAGAGGATACCGGGCAATGATTACTCGGTTAAAGATTCCGACGCCGCAACGGGGGTCAGGCTGGAAGCCACGACAAACGAATTGCCTGAGGACACAGCGCTTTCAGTTTCAATTATTAAAAGCGGCGAGGAATACGATTCGGTTAATATCATCCTCGGCGATAGCGTCAACGGAATTGTAGCATACGATATCAGCTTGTTATCCAACAATGTTACGGTTCAGCCGGAAGGGTTTGTCAAGGTTAATTTGCCGATTCCCGATAATTTTGATTTGAGCAGCCTTACGGTATATTATGTGGACACCGAAAAGAATACGAAAAAATCATATGAAGTAACTGTGGAAACCATTGACGGTATAAAATACGCTTCTTTTGAAACTTATCATTTCAGCACCTTTGTTTTGGCCGAAAGAGCGGCGGGAGATGTTTCCAGAACAGCCGGCGGCAACCGCTACGATACATCCGCTAAAACAGCATTGCAAGCCAATCCGAACGGAGCAGAGACGGTGATCATCGCCCGCGGCGACGACCAGGGCAACTTTGCCGACGGTTTAGCGGCCAGTTACCTGGCAGGGCTGGAGAACGCTCCGATCCTGCTCACCACCCCTGGCAGCCTGCCGCAGGAGATAAAAGACGCCATTAAACAACTGAAAGCCAAAAAAGCCTACGTCCTGGGGGGCGAACTGGCCGTATCCCAGGCGGTAGAAAACAGTCTGAAGAACTTGGGGCTGCAAGTGGAGCGCATCACAGGCCAAAACCGCTATGCCACGGCCGCGGCGATTGCGGCTAAGGGAGGGCAAACAGATACCGCCGTCGTGGTCAGCGGCTTTGCCCCCGCGGATTCCCTGGTGGCCGGACCCCTGGCCTTCAGCAGAAACTATCCCATCCTGCTGGCGGGCAAGAACAGCGTTCCGGCCGAAACAAAGCAAGCCATGGCGGACCTGGGCATCAAGGAGATCATCGTCGTCGGCGGTGAGAACGCAGTGAGCAATGCAGTCTACAACGAATTGGGCGCCCATGAGCGCTGCTCAGGGCATAGCCGCATTGAGACCAGCCTTGCCGTAGCTAAAAAGTTCTTTGAGACGTCGCAAAACATCTCCATCGTCGGTTACCTGAAACTGGCCGACGCGGTGGGAGCCGCCGTCAGCGGGAATCCGATCATCTACGTTAAGAATGATATTTCAGACGTTGAGGACTATCTGACAGAAGCAACGGCAGCAGATACTAACTTTACCATCTTCGGCGGGACACTGGCTGTCGACATCGCAGTGGAAAATGCGCTGAAAGGACTGCTGACGGTAAAGCAAAAGCCGGTGTAATACTTACACTTGAATCCGACAGTTGCACATTATATGCTGATACTGGTTTTATCGCTTTTAGTAGCTCGCTTTAGCCTTGCTTGGCCGCGCAAGAGAAAGGGACCCGCTTAGTCGTAGGGGTCCCTTATTTCCTTCGAACCGTTCATCCGGCTCGACAATGTTATAATTGCTAAAACTTAGAAACCGGTATATAATCAACATATCAGTTCGGCGGGTTTAAGCACAATCCGCATCCCGCATGTATAAACG
>DHAA01000062.1:16469-22848 GCA_002397275.1 Thermacetogenium sp. UBA4966
TTTATTGTTTTCAGGAGTGATCTCGGTGAATTTAAGCAGGATACTAATCGTTGGGGCCGGCAGTTTATTGGGCGGTATGCTGCGATATATAATATCCGTTGTCACTGCAAAATATTTTGGAGATTTTCCGCTGGGAACACTGCTGGTCAATGTGGCCGGAGGTTTTCTGATAGGTTTTATTATGCAAGCCGGTATAAACTTATGGTCGCTTTCCACAGAATCACGTATTTTTATTACAACAGGTTTTTTGGGGGGGCTAACCACTTTCTCTACTTTTAGTTACGAGACGATTTCGCTGCTTGCGGAGGGGTCATATTTCATGGGCGCTTTGAATGTCTGCCTCAATTTGTTTCTGGCGCTGTCGGCTTGCTGGGGCGGCGCGGCCGTTGCTCGGATGCTTTAGAAATGCCGGGGTATTCTTAACGAGAATATAACATTTAATGCCTTGACAAAGCAGTATATAATTGGTAAGATATAATTAACAGCTTGGATGGAGCGAAAAGTTGGGCTCCATTAAATAGCAGAGCAGAATGCTAACAGGTGGAGAACAGTATAATGAACAGAGGTACAAATTGTGCCTGGAGAAAGATTGATCGGGCTGCCTGTAATAGCTACTGCAAGCGGTATTTAATGCTCAGATGAACAGAGATCTTTACTCATATCTAGTTGATCCCGCAATATGCCTGTTACCACGGCAGCTAAAGGGAGTTTGCCAAACCAGGGAGGCATTGCAGTAAAGCCCGACATTTAGAAGAATCATCTCTTCGTATTCTCCGGTGCAGATAATCATGCCGCTTAAAACAAGCGGATTCATCAGTCAACGGCCTTTTCGTCTGAGGAAGCCGGATGCTAAATATGGGACGGCGTATTGATATGCCGTCAGGGGAACATGAGCGGCCGATTAAAATTTTCCAGGCCATGCTCATACCCGGCGCTTGTGCGTAGATTGAGGGCATAAGCGCATCGAAATGCCGGCAGATGATCGACGACAAAGTTGGTTCGGCTTGTCTGGTGATTCTATCGGTATATTTTTTGATCGTTGCGGAAGGAGCGATGGATTTGAATTTTGTTAATGTGAGCACCTATTATCCCAGGGAGTGCGGCCTTGCTTCGTTCTCCAAGGATCTGAGGGCAGGTCTGGCGAGCGCCGGGCATAAAGTACGGATTGCGGCTATTTCAGACAGGCATTATAATTACCCCGCGGAGGTTTACTGCGATATTCGGCAGGAGGTCAAAGATGATTATCTCACCGCGGCGCGCAGGATCAACGGTTCCCCGCATATCCAGATGGTGATCATCCAGCACGAGTATGGGATCTTCGGCGGCCGTGACGGTGAGTATGCCGTTGATTTTGCCGCTCATCTAGAAAAACCATTTCTGCTGGTCACCCACACTGTTTTGCCTCATCCCTCGGCCAGCCAGAGGGTTGTTTTGCAGATATTGGCCAAGCGGGCTGCCGCGGTAGTCAGTATGACCGAGCGTTCGGCGCGTCTGCTGAGAACGGTTTTCGGCGTTCCCGCGGAAAAAATAGTGATTATCCCTCACGGGGTTCCCGATTTTGAGCGCAAAGACAGGGAATCCCTGAAAATGCTCTATGGGTATACGGGCAGGCAGGTGATCACCACATTCGGCCTGATCGGGCCGAGCAAGGGGCTGGAGATCGGCATCAGAGCCGTCAAGAAGCTTGTTGGCAGGCATCCGCACCTGCTCTATATTATCGCCGGCAAGACGCACCCCGTTCTGCTGGAAAGGGAGGGGGAACGCTACCGGGAGAGCCTGGCGAAGATGTGCGCGGACCTGGAGTTGGACAAGCATGTCCGGTTTGTCAACCACTTCCTGGATGTAGGGGAGCTGGGAGACTACCTTTATCTGTCCGACGCCTACCTCAGTCCCTATCCCAACCGCGAGCAGGCGGTGAGCGGTACGCTTGCTTATGCGGTGGGCTGCGGCAGGGCGATTGTGTCCACGCCGTACGAGTACGCTCTGGATGTGCTCAAAAAGCGAAGGCTGGGGCTTGTGGCGGAGGAAGCATCGCCAGAGGCGCTGAGTAGACTTTTGGATCGGGTGCTTTCCCAGCCTGACCTGAAGATATCGCTGGAGAAGAGGGCCTCTTCTTTTGGCGAGTCTATCAAGTGGCCCGGGATCGCCGCCCGTTATGCGGATCTGGCCAGAGAGGTATTGAAGCCTCAGGCGCCGGTTACCATTATCCAGGGAAAAGCCTTGGGCGGTAATCTGATGGCGGCAATGAAGAAAAAGGGCAGTTGGAGGTAGACAGAGATGGATTATCGGTATCTGGAGAAGATGAACGACAGCACAGGGATGATCCAGTTTGCGGTTTCAGATCAGCCGGACCCTGAGAGCGGCTGGACAGTCGACGATAATGCCAGGGCGCTCCTCGTCGCCCTGAATATGGAGGAAAACAGGGAGAGGACGGCTGTCTTATATACACGGTTTCTGAAAGAAGCCCAGCTGCCCGACGGGCAATGGCGCAACCTCAAGGTAAAGGGACAATATCTGAGCAACCTGGATTCCGGAGACTGCCAGGGGAGGGCGTTTTTGGCCTGCAGCATAGCGGCCTCCTCCGACTTGGCAGAGGTGAGCAAGCCGGCGCGGGAAATGCTGGAGAGGGCCTTGCCCGGTTTAGCGCAGCTTGAGTTCCCGCGTTCCAGGGCATACGCCCTGCTGGGGCTGGCGCGCTGTGCGGCGCTGCCCGATGGTGAGAGCAGCGCTGCTGTGCAGATTGCCCGGGAGTTCTGTGATAATCTTATCCATATTTATGACAGAAGCAAGGGGCGGGGCTGGTACTGGTTTGAGGATGAGATTACCTACTGCAATGGGATTATCCCTCAGGCTCTCTTCGCCTGCTATGCTTTGAACGGAAACCGCGGGGCGCGCGGCGTCGCCAGGGATGCGCTGTCCTTTCTGATCGACAGCCTTTTTGCCGAGGGTTATCTGAATATAGTGGGGAACAAGGGCTGGTGGCAGAGGGGGAAGGGCATCCCCCGTTATGACCAGCAGCCTGTCGACGCCTGTTCTATGGTGCTGGCCTTGAAGGAGGCATACCTGGTTACAGGAGAAAAGCAGTATTTTGATCTGGCCAGGCTCGCCTGGGAGTGGTATACGGGCAAAAATGCCAATAAGGCTTCGTTGTATAACCGGGAAAGCGGAGGCTGCCATGACGCTCTTACCGCCTCCGGGGTCAACCCCAACCAGGGGGCGGAAGCGCTGCTCTCCTGGCTATACAGTTCACAGATAATACGATGGCTGGAAAAGGAAGCGGGTGGGAGCGATCGATCTGCAGTTTCCACTGGGGGTTAATTATTGGCCCGCGGGCAAGGCCATGTACTGGTGGCGGGACTTTGAGGCGGCGCAGGTTGGGGAGGACTTTTGCAGGCTGGCGGAGGCAGGGTTCCAGGTGGCGCGCATCTTTCTCACCTGGGAGGACTTTCAGCCGGCGCCGGGTACGGTTTCCGGAAGCTGTTTGCACCGTCTGGCTGCTGTCGCCGATCTGGCCGCGGGCCGCGGGATGATGATCCAGCCCACTTTTTTCTGCGGCCATATGAGCGGCGTCAACTGGATGCCGGAGTGGGCGCTGGGGGGTTCTGCAAAAAAGGGGCGTTTCCCGGTGATGAGCGGCGGCCGCTTGAGCCGTCGCCTGATCCGCAATTTTTACAGCGATCACGAGATGATCAATGCCCAAAAGCTGCAGTGCAGGGAGGTGGCGGGGGCGCTGCGCGGCCACCCGGCTCTGTGGGCTTATGACCTGGGCAATGAATCTTCCAATTGTGTTATCCCCCGGGATCGCCAAGCCGCTCGGGACTGGCTGGCTGCTATGGTCGGGGAACTGAAAGGGGTTTCCGACCTGCCGGTCACCATCGGCCTTCATGCCGAGGATCTGGAGGAGGACCGCAAGCTGGGGCCGGCGGAGGCTGCGCTTTTCTGCGATTTCTTGTGTATGCACGGCTATCCTTTTTACCTGGACTGGGCCGATCACCTTCTGGATGCGCATGTGCTTCCTTTCCTGGGTTTGCTCACACGCTGGCTGGGAGGGAAAAGGGTCCTTTTTCAGGAGTTTGGCGTATCCGATCAGGTGCTGCGGCAGGAATATCCGGGGGAGGCCGAGGAAGCAGGCGCCGCCTATTACCGGAGGGCATTGCATCTTCTAAAGGAGGCGGGGATGTGGGGCGCCTTTGCCTGGTGCTACAGTGATTATGAAGAGCACCTCCTTGAGAAACCGCCCCTCAAGGAAAACCCTCATGAAAGATACTTTGGGTTATTTAAGGCTGACGGCAGCCCCAAAAAGGCGGCGGGTGTTTTTCAGACATTCGCCAAAAAGATAAGGGATGCGGCGGTCGGCGATAAGCATAGCCGCTCCGCGGGGGCCCTCTCCGCTATGCGCCGGGAACTGCCTCTGGCGTATGCAGCAGACGGCGCCGGCGGCAGCGAGGGACTTTCCTGGCTGCAGGGTGAGGACCCGGAACGATTTTACGAAAATCCGCTTTTTCATCTCAAAAGGCTATACAGGAGTTATAAGGGAAGGAGATAGTTTTAGTTATGAAGGTCGCTTTATTATCCCCTATAGCATGGAGAACGCCTCCCAGGCATTACGGACCCTGGGAGAGGGTGGTTTCACTACTCTGCGAGGGGCTGGTGGAAAGGGGGGTTGACGTTACCCTGTATGCCACCGGGGATTCCCTGACTGCAGCGAAACTGGAGTATGTCAGCAAAACGTCTTATGAAGAGGATAAGTCGTTGAATCCCAAGGTTTGGGAAGCGCTGCATATCGCTCACTTCTTTGAACAGGCTGAACAATATGATTTGATCCACAATAATTTTGATTTTCTGCCTCTGACCTACAGCAGGCTGGTGAACACTCCTATGGTCAGCACCATTCACGGCTTTTCCTCGCCGCAGATCCTCCCGGTTTATAAAAGGTATGCCGACCGGAGTTATTATGTTTCCATCAGCGACGCGGACCGCAGCCCGGAACTTCCCTACCTGGACACCGTGTATCACGGCATCGACATTGAATCTTTCGATTTTTCAGCGGAGAGCGGGGATTACCTGCTCTATTTCGGGCGTATTCACCCGGACAAGGGCGCCTGTGAGGCCATTGAGATCGCCCGCAGGTTCCAAATGAGGCTGGTTATGGCCGGAATTATTCAGGACGAGGGGTATTACCGGGAGCGGGTGGCGCCTCATATTGACGGCGAGCGGGTGGTCTATGCGGGCAGTGTGGGACCGGAGAAGAGAAATCTGCTGTTGAGAGGCGCCTATGCCCTGCTGCATCCCATCAACTTTGAAGAGCCTTTTGGCTTGAGCGTTGTTGAGGCCATGGCCTGCGGCACACCGGTGGTCGCGTTCAACAGAGGATCGATGCCGGAGGTGCTCAGAGATCAGGAAACCGGATTCCTGGTCGGAGACATTGAGCAGGCTGTGCAGGCTTTACACCGAATTCCCGAGTTGGATCGCGCCGCCTGCCGCCGCTGGGTGGAAAGCCGCTTCAGCAGGGAACGCATGGCCGACGACTATTTGCGCCTTTATGGTATAATCCTGGAAAAAGAAAAGCCGCGGATGCTTCAGGCCAACACCCCATGGGGGCGCTGGGAAGTCCTGCTGGACGCTCCGGACCACAAAGTAAAGAGGATCACCGTCAACCCGGGCAGGCGGTTAAGCTACCAGAAGCATTCCCAAAGGCAGGAACACTGGTTTGTGGTATCAGGGGAGGCTTTGGTGACACTTGACGGGGAAGATATAAGGCTCAGCGCCGGGCAGTCGGCGGACATTCCCCGAGAGGCGGCGCACCGCATGGCCAATTCCGGGGAGACCCCGCTGGTCTTTATCGAAACGCAAACCGGCAGCTACTTCGGCGAGGACGACATCGTGCGCCTGGAGGACGACTACGGCCGCGCCTGAGGCTCTATCTGAACGTCTGCCGGGTTGGCGCAGGGACGTCCGGGTTCGTGTATGCTAAAATTAAAAATGAGACAGGAAAGCTGCGCTGGATGAATGAGTTTATTCTAGGACAAAAAAAGGGGGTACAAAAAGATGAGTAAATCGTGGGAAGATTTCGAAAACATCGTCAAGGCTATGAATACCAAAAAGGGTTTTGAGAGACTGGAAGTTGCGGCTGACTTCTCTGCAAAACTGATTAAGGCCAGGGTAAGAAAAAATTATACGCAAAATGAGTTGGCAGAGCGTACGGGATTAAAACAATCCGCAATCGCGAGAATTGAAAACTACGGGAGTTTGCCGAGAATTGATACGGCTTACAAAATTGCCGAGGCGCTTGAATCTGAAATTGATTTTTACCCGGTCAACTTTGAAGGTGAAAATTCTATAGAAATGAAAAAATAAAATGTTGCTTACGCATCACTAC
>DHAA01000028.1:0-6677 GCA_002397275.1 Thermacetogenium sp. UBA4966
GCAGGATATTTGATAGTTTGACAAATAAATGTAATAATTAATGAAAAATAAATTATAATTTTACAAAAAGGCTAAGAAGGTCTGAATCTGTCTGAAGGCAGAAAGACTTTGCTTTGCCTTTTTTATTTGCCAAGGTTGGTTAATGCGAAATGGTGCGGTCGGAGGTGAAAATAGTCATTCAAGGGCTTGGAGTTGTAAATATTAGATTTTAAATTAATGAGAGGAGAAATGTGATGAGAAAGGTTTGCTCGGTAGTCTTATCGGGATTGCTGATGTTGACTCTGATCCTGACAGGTACAGGTTGTAAGAACGGCAAGCCGGCAAGCAGCAACCAGACTAAGCTGTCGGTAGTAACTACGAGTACGGACATCGCGGATATTGTTGAGGATGTGGGTGGAGATAAGGTTGCAGTGGTCAATATTATACCGCCGGGACAATGCCCTGGGCATTTTGATCTGAAAACGAATAGTTTGCAGATGTTGGAAAAGGCCAGCCTGTTTTTCATGCACGACTATGACAACGAGATGTTCACTGATAAGTTGATTAAATCTGTTGGGAACACCAAACTGCAAAAGGTTGTTATTCAGAATGAGCAACAAACCTTAATGCTTCCGACAAGGCGACTGGAAGGCATTGCTCAGGTTACAACAGCCTTGACCAAAGCTGATTCAGGGAACGCCTCGGCCTATCAGGCTGCTGCTGCTGAACTGAGCGACAAAACAACTCAGATTGCGGAGCAACAAAAAGAGCGGTTGAACAAGGCCGGTGCTGGACAGCTAAAGGTATTGGTTGCCGGATATCAACTCGAATTTGCCAAATGGGCTGAGTTGAAGGTAATCGGCGTCTTTCCTCCCGATATTTCGGCTAATAAGACAAAAGAATTGATTGATTTGGGTCAGAAGGAGGGCGCCTCTTTAGTGATCGATAATCTACAGACACCGAACAAAACTGCGGCTGTGGGTATCACCAAGGAACTCGATGTGCCGGAAATAAGTGTCAGCAATTTTCCGGGAGGGCTGGATGGCACAGATAAATGGGCCGACTCCTTTACCAAGAATGTTGACTTGCTGCTGGCTCATTGTTAGCGGTGACTAAAGGCAGATTGATAATGTCTGAGATGATTTCATTGGTTGATGTAGTTGTTTCTTACCGAGAGGATGTGGCTCTGTGGGGAGTGTCCCTGGATATTGAGAAGGGGGAATTGATCGGGATTGCCGGCCCCAACGGGTCGGGCAAGACGACACTACTCACCGTGATTAACGGCCTGGGGCGTTTGGTGCGCGGTGAGGCGAGGCTTCTGGGATTTGTGATGAAATCCGGAGCAAGAGGAAGGGACTTTCGCCTTAGCCCCCGGATAGCCAAGATGCGTAAGATGATCGGCTATGTACCCCAGGGAGGAGCTGTGGATCCGCGCGTGCCTGTTAATGTGCGGGAAGCGGTGATGATCGGACGCTACGGGTTGCTTGGTATAGGGAGACATCCCCGGAAAGAGGATTGGGAGAAGGTGGACTGCATGTTGGAAATGGTGGGGGTAGCACATCTGGCAGAGAGACCGTTCGGACATCTATCGGGCGGAGAGCAGGAACGGGTGGCCATTGCCAGGGCACTGGTGCAGGAGCCGAGGATTTTGCTGCTCGATGAACCTACCACCTCGCTAGACTGGCGGTCACGGACCGATATCTTGGCTCTCATCAAAGAGATACACCGGAGACAGAAACTGACGACCCTGATGGTAACCCATGACCCGGGTGATACTTTCAATATCTGTGACCGGGTGGTTCTGCTTAAAGAGGGGCTGATAGCAGCAGTAGGGGCGCCCGAAAAAGTTTTGACCAATGCCAATTTGCAGAGCGTTTATGGAGACAGCTCCTTCTCTCACAAAGGGGGTTTTAGCGGTGGGTATTTTTAGCTCCATATTCATGCAGCGTGCTCTCTTGGTCGGTTTGGGAGGAGGAATTGCCTGCTCCATGGTCGGGGTTCTGGTTGTCGGATTACGCTTGTCTCTGATAGGTGTTTCTATTTCACATGCTGCCTTGGCCGGTGGCGTTATTGCTCTCTTCGCGGGATTTAACCCGTTGGGCGGGGCTCTTATTTTCAGCTTGGCTGCTGCAGCGATTATCGGTCCTTTAACCGATAGGGGAGAATTAAATACGGACACCTCTCTGGGAGTTGTCTTTACCATGATGATCGGCCTGGCTTTTCTTTTTATGGGGTTAATGAATGATGCCACAAGGAATCAGGCGCAGGGCTTGCTCTGGGGGAGCATCCTGACAGCCGGCGATCTGGATTTAGTGGCTGTTCTGATGACAGGGGTGTTGGTCGTCGTCGCGGTGGCTGTGTTTTTCAAGGAAGTGCAAGCAATCATCTTCAACCGTGAAATAGCCCTGGCGGTAGGATTACCGGCTTATTGGATTTTTTACGGCATCCTGTTTTTAACCGGTATAACTGTTACGGCAACGCTGCAACCGATTGGAGGATTACTGATCTTCAGCCTGATTGTCATACCTGCTGCTACCGCTTATCAACTAACTTATAATTTGAAAACCCTGTTTCTATCTGCTGCCGCCTTTGGCGTCTCTTCCTGCTGGCTGGGGTTAATACTGGCCCACCTTCTTGCCCTTCCCTGCGCTGCTACCATTATCACAGTTGCCGGCCTAATATTCCTTGTGGTTGCAGCCTTTTCTCCTAAACGCAGGGTAAAGTCGATAGATGAGGCTGTAGAAAATGGCTTTTATTCTATTAGTGAGTAACCGTCATGGGCATACTTGATTATCATTTTATGCAGCAGACATTACTAGCCGGCTTATTGGGGGGAGTTGCCTGTTCCGTAGTGGGAGTGCTGGTAGTCAGCATGGAGTTGTCCTTTATCGGAGTATCTATTTCCCATGCCGCTTTTGCGGGGAGCATCATAGCCTTTTTTTTCGGCTTCGATCCCTTATGGGGTGCTCTGGCCTTCGGGCTGGCTGCGGCAGCAGCCGTCGGCCCGCTGTCTGATCGGGTGGAGTTCAGCCCCGATACGACACTGGGGGTGATTTTCGCCATGATGCATGGATTGGCCTTCCTCTTTATGGGGATGATTTCAACGGCTAAAACGGCTGTTCTGGACCTGATGTGGGGTAATGCCCTGGCAGTCAGCGGCACGGAATTAATCATCATTGCGGTTACCTGCCTGATTGTTGTGGGGACGGTGTCTTTGTTCTATAAAGAGGTGCAGGCAGTGATCTTCAACCGTGAAATAGCCTTGGCCGTGGGTTTGCCGGCCGGCTGGATTTTCTATCTCCTGCTCTTTCTAACTGGTCTGACTGTGGCGGCAAATTTGCAGCCGATCGGCGGCTTATTGGTGTGCACTTTGATCATTACCCCAGCGGCAGCCGCCTATCAACTGACATATGCTTTAAAACACCTTTTTTTACTCTCTATTGCTTTCGGAGTTTTTTCCTGCGTGTCGGGCCTGATTCTTTCCTATTATATAGACGTTCCCAGCGGTGCGGTTATTGTGCTGATTTCAGGTCTGATTTTTCTGTTGGCCAACACCTTTTCACCAAAACGCAGGGTTAAGCGCATCCCGGCGAAGACACCGGCGGGCAGCACGACCGGCCATGCAGATCACTATCTCCGCAATTAAAGGATGGGAAGCGATTTGGCCGGGTAAAATCAGGCGGAGGATGAAAAAGCTGTCTTCGGTGAGTTGAATGCATTTGTCAAGTAGATGGGCAGAGTTGTGAATAGCGAAAAACGGCTGTTTTTTCAGTAGCGAGTCAGTTAAAACAAAGGAGATGATATCTGTGTGTGTGCCGATCAGTGTGGCTATACAAGAGATGGAGGGGGAAGAGATCTATAACCATGGTCTTGGCTGTTATCTGGAGAGCGATACCTTCACCCCCGAGGGAACGGCTTCATTGAAAAACGCTGCCGAGGACTTCACAAAGGCGGTCGCGGCAAAACCGTATCTTGCCGCGGCATATTACATGAAAGGAATTACCTCTATCCAAGGCATCCATTTTTATCAACGTCCCTTTACCGAAGAATAGGAGCATGGTTTCAATGAGGCGTTAACTGCTTTTCAAAGAGCCTTACAGCTTGATGGTGGCTTGGCGATTGCCTATGCAGGTTTAGGCAACGCTTATGACCGATATGGGAATTTCGACGATGCGATTGCCTGGTACGACAGGGCGTTGGAAAGGGCCGGCCTAATATTGCAAAAATGGGGAAGGACGGCTCTGGGGGCAGTGTATTTCAGCAGAGGGCGCGCTTACCATCGAACTCTCAAGTACCGATGTATTCAGGATTATGAACAGGCTTACAGATACGATCCTAGGCTGGCCAATATCTCGATGCACCTGGCAACCGCTTACCTTCAGGCCGAAAAATGGGCTGAGGCCGGGGAGATGGCGACCAGATCGATTCAGGCTGTAGAGAAAAAGTTAAAGAAAGCGCCGTGGGATTACCGGGCCTACCTGACCAGGGCAAGATACTATGCCCAAATAGGAAACTATCAGGCAAATATTGACGATTTGAACGCTGCGCTGAGTCTAGCCCCCTTTACCGACCCGGATATTTTCCTGCTGATTGGGAAAGCCTGGGCTGGGATCGGGGCTAACGAGGCTACAAGGTATTTCGACAGGGCGATTGCCACCTGTGATCGATTGATAGATCAACCGCAGGCGATGAAGCCGTCCTATACTGTGTATAATACCAGGGGGCTGGCTAAGCTGGAGTTGGGGCAGATTGGAGGGGCGATGGCTGATTTTAATCAGACAGTTAAATTGGCTCCGGAAAAATACCCCTTTGCCCATACCCATTACCGAACTGAGGGGCTGAAAAATCTGGGGTTGGCCAGTATAAAGCAAGATGATAGGAAGGCGGCGGGGGAGTATTTTCAAAAGGCGCTCGCTCTGGCTGAAGCAGAGGGGCTGGAATTTGCCGTCACTGAATTGCAGAGGATCAAGGCATGGGATTGACAGCGCAAATTGAACCGACAAGAGCGTGCAATTTGCATTGTACGATCTGTATGCGGCCATATCTTGACCGCCCAAGGGATAACTTCCTTTCCCTGGAACACTTTCAAAAGATCTGTGACTCCGTCGCCTCGTTGCATATGTACCGCTATATCGGTCTGCATGGTTGGGGGGAGCCTCTCTTAAACCCCCGGATCTTTGATATGGTAAGCTACGCTGAAGCTATAGGCCTCGAAACAAATCTTACTACAAATGGGACGTTGGTCGGCGGGCGTGTGGCGGAGATCATCGACAGCGGTCTGAGACAAATCGCTTTTGGAGTTTATGACCAAAAGCTGTTTAATAACATAGTGCCGGCGATCAAGGAGTTAATTGAGGAAAGGGAGCGGCAGAGCCGAAAAACGCCGAGAATATACCTCGATCTGACTATCTACCAGCGAAGCCTCCACCACATAAGCGATTCCATCGAGCTGGCCGGCGATATTGGACTGGATGCCGTAATCGTTCACCGTCTCTTTAACGCTTGGCGGATAGAACCGGCAGTCAAATATATCACGCCGGATGAAGAGGTCAGGCTATTCAGCGAGATCCGAGAGGTTGCCGGAAGCAGCGGACTGCCTGTTTATCTCCCTCCCAGGCATAGCTATCCTTGTCGCGTGGTCAGATACAGCATTTTTATTGCTGTGGATGGGAGTGTGACGCCATGTTGTTTTCTGCCGGAATACTGCCTGGGCAACGTCTTGGAGACGGACTTAGCGGATATTCTGGCCACCGAGTGTCACCGTCGTTTCGTTGCCAAGATGGCCGTGGGGACGGTATGTGGGAGGTGTGCATGGTGAGTACCGAAGAGAATAGCTTGCTGCGTGAACCCTCTGTAAGCGTCGAACCGTTGTATTGTCTATTGGATATGTGTTCAAGAAACTATAAGCTGTTTTGTACCATCTGTACCGCGGTAAAGATTGGACTGTTTGACAAACTGGTAGCACCCAAGGATGTTTCTGAGTTGGCAGCAGAGGTGGGAAACGATCCCGGCCTGCTTAGTAGTATCTGTGAAGTATTGGAAGCAGCCGGATTTTTGCAGGAGGTTGACGGCTGCTATCAAAATTCGGCAGTAAGTGCTCTTTACCTGAGGGCCGACTCTTGCTACTGTCAGCATGAGGTGTTGCAAAACTTGCAAAATGGATTCGCTCTTTGGATGAAGCTGGGGGATGTGCTGGCTGGAGGTCCGCTTAAGGTGCATGAAGAGGACTTCTTTCAAGATAACCTGATCCATTCGCTTGCTGCAGAAGCCTTAACCAGGGAGTTGCCGAGAACAGCCGCGATCATTGCTCAACGGCCCGAGTTCCGGGAGGCGAAGAGGCTCTTGGATCTGGGAGGGGGGCATGGTTTGTACGCGGTGGCTTTGACCCGTTTAAACCCCAATCTGCAGGCATATATCTTCGATTTTCCGGAAGTGCTGAGGGATACTGAGGCCTATCTCCGGATGTTTGCCGCAGACCGGGTTACTCTAATCCCGGGCAACCTGTTCCAGGATGATTTTGGCGACAGGTACGACATGATCTTTTTCTCTTACAGCCCTGGGGGGAAGAACTGTTCGCTTGTTCCCAGGATTCAATCTAGCCTGAACAATGGCGGGCTCTTTATCAGTAAACACGCTTTTTATCAATCCGGAGAAGAGTCAAAAAACCCGCTGTTGGACATTGAATGGCAGCTTTCATC
>DHAA01000028.1:6865-10201 GCA_002397275.1 Thermacetogenium sp. UBA4966
TTCATCCTTTGAGGGGGTGGAAAAAGGGAACAGTGTCTACAGCTTTGCCGGGGATTTGACCATTGAAGAATACCTGAAGCTGCTCAATAGCTATTTTTCCATTGAGCTGATTGTGGCAGCGGAGGACTTTGCGGGGTATCCGCTGAGTAAAATCGGAGATACCTTGGACTCGAAATTGATTATCTGCAAGAAACAGATTTAATTGTCCTCAGGAAGGTGATTATAGTGGTTGTCGAATGTATCGATGCCGGACTCGATAATTGTCCCTGTTTTTTGGCAGAACTTATGAAATGTGTCTCCTGTTCTTTTTTGCAGGGTGACAGGTTGTGTGATTGCAACTGGAAAGGAATTTGCGTCTACCTGGAATATTGGTGGTCGGGCTTTCAAGTACGGGCGGCGAGAGAAGCTATTTTAGTTGAAGTTTTAGATAAAAAAAAGACTGGAGGGGTGCTGTTTCTGAAATTGAAAGTCCCCCGGCCGATATTGAAAGATTTGAAGGAACCTGGATCGTACGTTTTTTTACGGGGAGCAACCAGTCCTCCCTTTTGTGATGTTCCCATATCTGTGATGAATGTGGATTACCGGACAGAAAGTGTGCATTTTGCGATTAGTGTTAAGGGCCCGAAGACTAAATTGCTTGAAAACTGCACAGGGACAGTCTCCATAAGGGGACCATACAGAAACGGTATTTTTGGAGTAAATCAGATCAAACAAACTCGCTATTCGGCGTGTCTGGTCGTTGTTTCGGGTTCGGCTCAGGCTACGAGTGTCCTTGTGGTTTCGCAATTACTGAAAAATAAAAACGATATTACATTGCTGATAGATAATTCCAGCCCAATCTTCATTAAGGAATATATATGCAAAACAGCTAAAGTATACGAAGAAAAATTGATAAGTACAAGAGGAAAACAGCTGTTGAGAGACTTAATTTCTGACAAAAAAATAACATTAATCTATGGAGGAGGCTGCCATAAGATGCAGAGGGATGTGCTTAACTGTGCGGCAGTGTATAATCCTGATGCTTATGTGGCGGTTTCCAACGATAATAGGCTTTGCTGTGGCGAGGGAATGTGCGGGAGCTGCGAAATAGATGTTCATGGTCAGAAAATGAGGGGTTGCAAGGTGCAATTTGATGTAAGAGGGGGATATTATGACTAAAATAGTCATAATCGGCGGTGGATGGGCGGGATGTGCAGCAGCTTTGGCCGCAAGTAAGTTTGGCGGACGTATTGTTCTGCTGGAAAAGACAGATCTTCTCCTGGGATGTGGCTTAGCTGCAGGCATTATGAGGAATAATGGCAGATACACTGCTGCAGAAGAGTTGATATGCCTAGGAGCAGGAGAGATGATAGCAATTACTGATAGAGCTGCTAGACACGTAGGAATAAATTTCCCGGGTCATAATCATGTCAGCCTTTATGACACATCTCGTGTAGAACCTTTGGTTAGAGAAACACTTGAGAAAAAAGGTGTGGCAGTGCTGACACGTTCCAGGGTGGTAGATGTGGTAATGGCCGATGATAGAAGAATTGGTGGCGTGGTCATAGATAATGGTTCTGTGATTATGGGGGATACCTTTATTGAGGCGACAGGGTCGGCTGGCCCAATGGGTAATTGTACAAGATATGGTAACGGATGTGCCATGTGCGCACTAAGATGCCCTTCATTTGGACCCAGGGTGAGCCTGAGTTCTAAGGCAGGAGTGGCAGATCTAGTCGGAATGCGCGGAGAAGGCGTTGAAACCTTTGGTGTATTCAGCGGCTCATGTGAGTTGAATCGGTAGTCTCTAAGCCCAGATATCCGGAAAGAGTTAGATCAAAAAGGTGTGGTCGTTCTTGCTATTCCTCCTGAGGATGTTGATATGGAACAGTTGCAGATCAAGGCATGCCAGCAATATGCTCTGCCTGAGTTTGGTGCAAATGTCGTTCTATTGGACACCGGAATTCGTGCAAAGATGATGAAGCCCTTTTACGCGGTGGAAAAACTGCGAAAAATAGCAGGCCTTGAGATGGCGATTTATGAAAACCCTAAGAAGAGTGATGCGAATTCGGTGCGGTTCCTCTCCAGGGCTCCGAGAGATGATACTTTGAAGGTTTCTGGCCTGGACAACCTCTTTTGTGCGGGAGAGAAGTCAGGTTTTTTTGTGGGGTGTACGGAGGCAATAGCGACCGGTTTTCTAGCAGGTCATAATGCCGGTAGACTGGTTGCGGGAAAAAATGTTCTGCAACTGCCGAGAACATTGGCTGTAGGGGATTTGATTGCCTACGAGAACGAGCAAGTACAGAGTGGAAATTTAAAAACCAGATACAGCTTTTCCGGTGGTATTTATTTCCAAAGAATGACTAATAGGGGACTATATACTCTGAATAAAGAACAGATCGAGACAAGAACAGAGCAATCGTTGAAGACGGCGGTTTTTTGAAGGAGGGGTTAAGTATGGGACAGGATCTTGTTTCCCGTTACTGCAGCGAGACGTCAGCCCAGTGGGATAAAAGGGCGTCTATCTTCGACAGATCCGTTGTACGGGGAGAGATGGAAAACCAGGTGCTCCTTAAGGACTGGAAAAAACTCTTGCAAGAAGCGCTGGAGACCGATCAATATAAGCCCGGACGTCTTCTTGATGTGGGAACCGGATCTGGTTTTCTGGCCATTGCCTTGGCCGAATTAGGCTATGATGTTTCTGGAGTTGATATTTCACCTGCAATGCTCGAGATTGCCACTCAGCGTGCTGTCCAACGAGGGTTGCAATTAGCTCTTCACGTCGGAGATGCGATGGATCTTTCCGAATATGATTCTGACAGTTTTAATGTGGTGATCACGAGATATCTAACTTGGGCGCTTCCCGATCTTCAACGTGCTTATAAGGAATGGTGGCGAGTTTTATCTCCCGGGGGCAGGCTGGTAGTTATTGACGGACTTTGGAACCAGAACCGTACACATAAAAGCAGGAATTGGTGGCGCTTTTTTGCGTGGGCTTTAATCCTAGTGACCGAAGGCCGTAGGCCGGAACGGAAGAAAAAGGATGAAATCGTCTCCTTTGATTTGCCGGTTGCCAAACTAAAGAGGCCGCAGGATGATTTAATAATTATGGAAAACTTAGGATATCAAATTGAAAAGGTATATCCAAATATCTATCCTTTGGTATATAAGGGGATACGAGGCAAGGTGGAATATCTGAAAAGGTGCTACTGGGGTCCGGCTTTTATGATTATAGCAGATAAGGTTTGAACCCAGACCACTACCCACAGCTACCTTGAGGAAAGGACTATAACATTGGCAGTGATTTAAACAAAGCGTAAGCCGAATCGCAAATAAAAGTGCTAGGATTGATTGACA
>DHAA01000004.1 GCA_002397275.1 Thermacetogenium sp. UBA4966
GGTGAAAATGGCAGAGCGTTATTTTCAAGGCAGTAGAAAAGATGAGGGATGTGATCATGATTAAAGTTGCCATACTCACGGCAAGCGACAAGGGCTCGAGGGGCGAGCGTCAGGATCGCAGCGCCCAGGTGATCAGAGAATTGATCGCCAAAATCGGCGGCGAGGTTGTAGCCTATGATGTGGCGCCTGATGAAAGAGAGATCCTGACGGAAAAGCTGGCGCAGTATGCCGACATAAAGCGGGTTGACCTGGTTCTGACCACCGGGGGTACCGGTCTCAGCCCGAGGGATGTAACCCCCGAGGCTACTCGGGATGTGGTGGAGCGCCTGATCCCCGGTATCGCAGAGGCCATGCGCATCAAGGGTTTAGAAAAAACGCCTCGTGCCATGCTCTCCAGAGCTATAGCAGGCAGCCGCGGCCCGACATTAATCATTAACCTGCCCGGCAGTCCGCGGGCTGTTCGGGAAAATCTAGAGGTTATTTTGCCGGCCATCCCCCATGCCCTGGAAACTCTGCAGGGACGGGGCGGGGAGTGCGCTCGGTAGTATGCCTTTCAGCTATGACTTTATTTTTTAGAAATGATGATAATATTTCATAGCAGTTGATATATCCTTCTATTGTCGAATTTTGTCGAAATTCCTCGCATAGATAGTATCTTTTTGCCTGATTTCTTAGCCGTAATTATAATTATGATAGCATATTTGCAGGATATTTTAAACTTATCTAGAATAGTAGAATCATAATATAATATTAAAGAGCGTGTGAAACGCTCAAGAGGGGGAGGGGTTGATTGGTATGATGGTTGATCGCCGCGGTTTTCTTAAGCTATCGGGCCTTTCTATTGCTGCTTTGGCAACCGGCTTGGGATTGGACCTTGAAGCGGCGGAAGCTCAAGGGTATGCTTTGAAGCTTTCAGGCTGTACGAAGATACCTAGTATCTGTCATTTCTGTTCAGGTGGATGCGGTATGCTGCTCTATATTAAAGAGGGGAAATTGATCCACCTGGAGGGGGACCCGGATAATCCGACCAATGAGGGAACGCTTTGTCCTAAGGCAGCTAGCTTGGCAAGCGTAGCTTATTCACCGGACCGTCCGCAACAGCCAATGTATCGCGCCCCGGGAGCTGATGAGTGGCAAAATATCTCCTGGGACGAGGCGATGGAGCGTATTGCCAGGAAGGCCAAAGAAGTACGCGACAAGACGTTTAAGCTAACGGAAGAGGTTATTGACGCCAAAACAGGCGCCAAAGAAACGGTTACCGTAAACCGCGCTGAGGGGATTGCCTTTATCGGCTCGGCTGAGGTCGATAATGAAGAGTCCTACCTGATCACTAAACTCAGCCGCCTGATAGGCTCGCCTTATCACGAGCATCAGGCACGCATCTGACACGGCCCAACGGTGGCTAGTCTGTCACCTTCATTTGGCCGTGGCGCAATGACTAATTCATGGTCCGACATGAAAAACTCCGAGGCTTTTCTCATCGCCGGCAGCAATTGCGCCGAGTGTCATCCTATCGCTATGAAATGGATCAATAGAGCACGTGAAAAAGGGGCTAAAGTTATCGTCGTTGATCCGCGCTTTACGCGCACCGCTTCACAGGCCGATATTTTCGCTCAAATCCGCCCGGGAACCGATGTGGCTTATTTAGGAGCGATCATCAATTACATTATCCAGAATAAATTATATGATGAAGATTATGTTTTAAATCTCACCAACGCCCTCTATAAGATTAGCAAGGATTATAAGTTCGAAGAGGGCCTTTTTTCCGGGTTTAACGCTGAAAAGAAGAAATACGACACAGCCAGCTGGGGTTATCAGCTCGACGCGGAAAATAATCCGGTGAAGGCAGCCGCTTTAGACGACCCGGATACCGTGTTCTCCAAACTCAAAGAGCACTATTCCCGATACACCTTCGAGACAGCGGAGAAAATTTCCGGGATACCGGCTGCGAAAATTAAGGAGATAGCGGATACTCTCTGCGAGAGAAGGCCCTCCAGCATTCTCTATGCTTTGGGAATGACTCAGCACACCACAGCGGTGCAGGGCATTCGCTGCTATGCGGTTATTCAGCTGCTCCTGGGCAACATCGGCAAGGCCGGCGGCGCCATCAACGCCCTGCGCGGGGAGCCCAATGTTCAGGGTTCCACCGACATGGCCAACCTGATCAGCAACCTGCCGGGATATTTGCCTTATCCGACCAACGCTCAGAAGACACTGCGTGATTTTGCGGTTAAGCATGGCGCGGCTCAGCAAAAGCCGATGGTGGCGCTGCTTAAAGCCTGGTTTGGCGCCAATGCCACCGCGGAAAACGACTATGGTTACGATTGGCTGCCCAAATCAAACCCTGCCAACAGTCCGACGTTTGTACAAATGTATGGGAAAATGGGGGAACAGTTTAAACTCACCTTTAGCTTTGGCTCCAACTCTCTGATCTCCATACCGGACTGCGGCAAGGTCGGCCCCGCTCTTGACCGGCTGGAGATGTTCGTCGTCGCCGATGTCTTCGAGACGGAAACCGCCCAATTCTGGCGCAGGCCCGGGGTGAATCCCAAGGATGTCCAGACAGAGGTTATCTTCCTGCCGGCTGCTTTCGTTTATGAAAAGGCGGGTACCATGACCAACTCCGGCCGCTGGATTCAGTGGAAAGACGCCGCGTTGAAGCCGCCTAATCAATCAAAGCCTGATCTGGACATACTGGATCACATCTTTAAAAAAGTCAGAGAGCTTTACGCGGGAAGCACTGATCCTAAAGACGCTCCGATTCTGAAAGCTCGCTGGGACTATGGAGACCCTGAACCGAGCCCGTTAAAGGTGCTGCAGGAGCTGAGCGGTTATGATGAGACCACCGGCAAACTGCTTCCCACACTTGGCGATTATCTGAAGGCGCCTATCGGCACGGTCTCCACCGGGTGCTGGGTCTATGCCGGCTGTACCGGAAACGGAAACCTGTGCGCCCGCCGCGATAATTCCGATCCTTCGGGCTTGGCTCTGTTTCGCAACTGGAGTTACGCTTGGCCGGGAAATATCCGCATTCTCTACAACCGGGCTTCCTGCAATGCCCAGGGCCAGCCTCTGGACGCGAAACGCAGACTGGTATGGTGGGATGACGCCCAGGGCGCCTGGAGCGGGAATGACGGCGCGGATGTGGTGGATAAAGCAAAAGGCCCGGATACTCCGGAAGGCAAGCCGGCTTTCCGCATGAATCCGGAGGGGGTTGGCCGCTTATTCACAGCCAGCTATACAGGCGGCGTTCCGGCGACGCCTCCCGCGGACGGCCTGCCGGCTATTCCCACGCGCGGAGCGGCGCAGTGTGTGGACGGACCGCTCCCGGAATTCTATGAGCCGATTGAAAGCCCGACAGCCAATGTACTGCATCCCAGCGTATCTCAGGTTCCTCTGGCGCCGGTCGTCTCCACGGAAATCGGCAAGGCTGAGGATTACCCGTATGTGCTGACCACCTACGGCGTGGTCGAACACTTCTGCGCCGGCGGAATTACGCGCAACATTCCCTGGCTGAATGAAATTATGCCCGAGCCCTTTGCGGAGATCAGCAAAAACCTGGGCAAAAAACTTGGAGTCAAAGAAGGGGATAAAGTCGAAGTGTCTTCGGCCCGCGGCAAAGTAACGGTGCGTGCTCTGGTGACCGACCGTATCCAGACTTTAACAGTGAACGGAAAAGAAACGGAGACCATCGGCATGCCGTGGAGCTGGGGATTCGCCAGCCTAAGCCCCGGCCCCAGTACGAATAACCTGACAATGGCAGCCCTGGATCCCGGCGCCGGGACTCCGGAGTACAAATGCTGTCTTGTCAACGCAAGGAGGGCATAGCGATGACCACAAGAAAGATGCTGCTGATCGATACCTCGTTATGTACGGGCTGCAAAGCCTGTTCCGTGGCCTGCAAGGCATGGAACGAGCTGCCCGCTGAGAAGACGCAATTGGTAACCGGCTATCAGTCGCAAAAGGGGACTACGCCAAACACATGGACTTACGTCAGCTTCCACGAAAAATATGAAAATGGGAAGATGCACTGGCTGATGCTTAAGCTGCAGTGCTTGCACTGCGCGGAACCCTCTTGCATGAAGGCCTGTTCCTCAAAGGCGATCTATCAGACGGAATCAGGATACACCCTGATCGACCATGAGAAGTGCATCGGCTGTGGTTATTGCGTGACCAACTGTCCCTGGGGTATCCCCCAGGTTGACAAGGCCAAGAACAAGGCGTACAAATGCACGGGATGCATTGACCGCGTGGAAAACGGCCTACTGCCGGCATGCGCGCATACCTGCCAGACCGGAGCGGTGCAGTTTGGAGAGCATGACGCCATGATGGAAAAAGCGGAGGCCCGCCTGGCCGAGGTGAAGAAAACATATCCAAAAGCAAATCTATACGGCGATCAATTAATGGGGGGCACGACATACATCTATCTGCTGACCGACGAGGCGGAAGCGTACGGCCTTCCGGCCAATCCCTCTATGCCCATCTCGCTGTCCCTGTGGAAAGACATCATTCATCCTGTGGGTGGGATTGCGGTTGGCGCCGTGGCCGCGGCCGTCGGTTTAGGTGTCCTGGCCAACGCCGCCAGAGGTAATTACCGCCGGCGCGTGGCCGACAATGCAGAGGCCGGTTCCCATGTCGATAGCTATGGGGGTGAATAAAATGGATACAAAATCGCTGGCTAAAAAAGAAGTGCTGCGTTTTAGCGCGGTAGAGCGTTTTACCCACGGGGTTCACGCCGCGGCTTTCATCCTGCTGCTTTTCACAGGGTTGGGAGTGCTGCTCACCGGATTCCAGCCCGCCATGAAAATTGTGGGCGGGATCGACATAGCCCGTGATATTCATCGCGTCGTCGGCGCCCTGGCTGTCGTATTGGTGATTGTAGGCTTCGTGTTGGATCGGAAGAACCTTCCGGGGTGGATCACGAACAGCCTGAAATTCCGCAAAGACGACCTGGAATACGCCAAGAATTTCCCGATAGAATTCTTTGGCGGGCATGCGCCGTTCCCGCCGCAAGGCAAGTTCAACGGCGGGGAAAAGATGAACATTCTGCTGATGTTCACAATGTGCGTGTTCATTGCCCTATCGGGGTTTATCATGTGGTTTCCGGCAGCGTTTCCGGCAGGGCTGGTGCGCTGGTCATATCCGGTGCATTCCGGTCTTGTGCTGCTGCTGACCGCGGTGCTGCTGGCGCACCTCTATTTAGGGCTGCTGCACCCCGATTCCAACCGAGCCTTGAAGGGGATTTTCACAGGGTGGGTACCCGCTGATTTCGCCCGTGAACACTATGAGGAATGGTTTGATAAACTGGCGGAAGAAGAACCGGAACGCATTAAGACCGTCAAGTGAGCTGATGTGTACTCCATACAGTAAACTGCTGAGGGGAGATTCTCATGGCTGCGAAAAAAAGCAAATTGACCGTTACGGAAGATAAAACCGTGGAGCAGGCGCGCTGCAACTATCAAATGTTAAAGCGGCTGGTTGAGCAGTGGCGGGAAGAGCGCGGTTCCTATTGGCGCCAGGCGCTTACCCTGGCTGACGAGCCGCCGTATTTGCCTGTACGGGATTTGCCGGCGGAAGCGGTCATAGATCTCTGGAAAAGATTAAACGTTGCTGCGCAAGCAGAGGCCCCGGATTCTGTTCTCCAGAAAATTTGGGAGCAATTCAGAGACCAAAAGGCTGCGGAGACGGATGCGGAAATGTCGGGGCGTCTGCAGATAGCGGTCAGCGGCGTGGCCTCCCTTGCCGGCAAGTTAGTCGCTCAGAAAAGAGCCGCTGCGGATAACGCCGGTCAGGGGGCAGGCGGCAGTATGCGCTGCCCGGTTTGCGGCCAAATCTCCATTCTGGCTGTTTTGACGCCGCCGGATGGAAAGCGGATAGGCCTCTGTACT
>DHAA01000015.1 GCA_002397275.1 Thermacetogenium sp. UBA4966
CGTGTGGGCGGCTCGGCGCAGCTCAAGGCCATGCGTCAGGTGGCGGGCAGCCTGCGTCTGGATCTCGCTCAGTACCGCGAGCTGGCTGCCTTTACCCAGTTCGGTTCTGATCTGGACAAAGCGACTTTAGCCAGGCTGGCCAGGGGCGAGAGGATGACCGAGCTTCTCAAACAGGGGCAGTATGTCCCCATGCCTGTCGAGGAGCAGGTTGCAATTCTCTATGCGGGGGTTCACGGCTACCTGGATAAGCTGCCTGTAGACTCGATCCTGGAGTTGGAGAAGGAATACCTGCGTTTTATGAAGAATGAGCACCCGGAGATCCTGGAGGAGATCCGGGAAAAGAAAAACTTGTCTGATGAGCTGATGGAACGGATGAACAAGGTGATCAAGGAATTCACAGATGAGTTTGGCGCCGCCTTTTCCATCCATAAAACTGCCTGATCAGCAAAGGTGGTGACAGCATTTTGGCAGAACACGTCAGAGATATTAAAAGGCGTATCAGGAGCATTCAGAACACCGAACAGATTACCAAAGCGATGGAGATGGTGGCCGCGGCACGCCTGCGCCATGCCCAGGAGAGGGTCGAGTCGGCGCGCCCCTACTCTGAGAAGATCGACGAGTTGATCAGAAGGCTTGCCGAGAATACCAGCGAGATCACACACCCCCTTTTTATTCCCAGAGAGCGGCATAAGGTGGGGTATGTGGTTTTTACCTCGGACAGCGGTCTCTGCGGCGCTTTCAATTCTCATGTTATCCGCAGGGCGGAGGTGGAGATGTCCGCCCAGGAAGTAGATGTGAGCCTGGTAATTGTCGGCAGGAAGGGGCGCGATTACTTCCGGCGCCGCAACCACACTTTCCTGGCGGAATTCCTGGCGATCGGGGATAAACCTTTGATGTCCCAGGCGCGGGGTATTGCCGGCGCGCTGGTGGACCTATATAATGGGAATATCGTGGACGAGGTTAATCTTGTCTATACGGAGTTTATTTCAACAGGCAGGCAGCAGCCGGTGATGTTCAAGCTCCTGCCGCTTACCGCTCCCCAGATAGAAGAAAGCGAGGAGCGGGATGAAGGCGCCGTTTCTGATTATATCATTGAGCCGGACGCACAGAGCGTTCTGGAAATGCTCCTGCCCCGCTTTATCGAGGCCGAAATCTTCCGCGCTCAACTGGAGGCCAAGGCGAGCGAAGAAGCCGCGCGCATGCTCGCCATGGGCAACGCCACAGAGAACGCCAAGGAAATGATCGATCAACTGACACTGCTGAGCAATAAGCTGCGGCAGGCGGCGATCACCAGGGAGATCTCTGAGATTGTCGGTGGAGCGGAAGCCTTGAAAGGATGAAGGAGGTAAAAGAGTTGGAAGAGCATAATTATGGTATAATTGTCCAGGTAATTGGTCCTGTAGTGGACATTGAGTTTCCTCCCGGCCGGCTTCCGGATCTGTTTGACGCCATATTTATCAACAGTGAAGATCAGGAGCAAGAGATCAGGGAAACGCTTCCCCAGAAGCTGAACATTACCCTGGAGGCTATGCAGCACCTGGGAAACAACACCGTCCGCTGCGTGGCCATGTCCTCCACGGATGGAATCAGGCGCGGCATGCGCGCTCTGGACACCAAATCCCCGATTAAGATGCCTGTGGGCAGAGGAACACTGGGCAGGCTGTTTAATGTTTTGGGGGAGGCCATCGACGGCAAGGGTGACGTGGAGGCGGCGGACTATTACCCCATTCACCGTCCGGCTCCGCCCATCATCGAGCAGCGGCCTGCGCGGGAGATTTTAGAAACAGGGATCAAGGTGATCGACCTGCTGGCCCCCTTTGCTAGAGGAGGCAAAATCGGGCTGTTCGGCGGCGCCGGGGTCGGCAAAACCGTAATTATCCAGGAATTGATCCGCAATATTGCCTATGAGCACGGTGGTTTTTCCGTTTTTTGCGGCGTTGGCGAGCGCACCAGAGAGGGGAATGACCTCTATCTGGAGATGAACGAGTCCGGGGTTCTGGAGAAGTGCGCCATGGTTTTCGGGCAGATGAACGAGCCCCCCGGGGCGCGGCTCAGAGTGGGGCTTTCCGGCCTTACCGTGGCGGAATATTTCCGTGACGTGGAGGGGCAGGATGTGTTGGTCTTTATCGATAACATCTTCCGCTTTACCCAGGCCGGTTCCGAGGTCTCCGCGCTTTTAGGCAGAATGCCCTCCGCGGTCGGCTACCAGCCGACCCTGGCTACGGATATGGGACTTCTCCAGGAGCGCATTACCTCTACGAAAAAAGGCTCCATCACCTCTGTGCAGGCTGTTTATGTGCCTGCAGACGACCTGACCGACCCCGCGCCCGCAACAACCTTCGCCCACCTGGACGGGACCGTGGTTCTCTCCCGGCAGATCTCCGAGCTGGGTCTCTACCCGGCGGTGGACCCGCTGGACTCCACCTCCCGCATTCTCGATCCGCATATTGTCGGGGAGGAGCACTACACGGTAGCCCAGCGCGTGCAGGAGGTTCTGCAGCGCTACAAAGAGCTCCAGGATATTATCGCCATCCTGGGTATGGATGAACTCTCTGAGGAAGACAAATTAACGGTAGCGCGCGCCCGCAAGATTCAGCGTTTCCTGTCGCAGCCCTTCTTTGTGGCCGAGGCTTTTACGGGGCGGCCGGGGACCTACGTCCCTGTCAAGGAGACGATCAGGGGTTTCAAGGAAATCCTGGAGGGCAGGCACGATCAGATATCGGAGCAGTGCTTCGTCTATGCCAGCACCATCGATGAAGTGGCAGCGCGGGGGCGGGAAATGGAGGCTGTAAGTTAAGTGGCGGAACAGGCAAAGAATAAATGGAACAGCTTCAATTTAGAGATCGTCACACCGGAGCAGGTGGTGGTCAAGGAGGAAGTGGAAGGCGTGATTATTCCTTCCACAGACGGGCTGTTGGGCATCCTGCGCAACCACGCCCCCTTTATCGGCGCCCTGGATATCGGTGTGATCAAGTACCTCCAGGAGGGAACTTCCCATTATATTGCCTGTAATATGGGTATCTTCGAGATGAGCGGCAATATGCTGCGCATTCTTCCCGACACCGCGGAGCGCGGGGAGAAGATCGATGTGGACAGAGCCAGAAACGCTAAGAAGCGTGCGGAAGGGCGTATCGAGCGGAGAGCCCGGGAGCTTGATTTACTGCGCGCGGAGATGGCCCTGAAAAGGTCGCTGGCCCGCCTCAAGGCTGCGGAAGCGGCCGAAAAAAAGTAAAAAGCACAAATATAAGATTGTTAGGCAAGAACCTGGGAGAAAACCTCAGGTTCTTTTTGTAGGCGATCAAGCAAGGCTTTTGACGATCTTTTTTATCATGAGCTAAAACTGAACCTTTGGAAGTAGAGCAGTACAAAGGATTGATGGGCCACCAGGGCCGGCAGCAAGCTCCCTGTAAGCATGATCAGCATACAGCCTACGCAGGAGACGCCGACAGATCCCAAAAGCATGCTGAAAGCCTGCTTGGAGTTGTTTGTGTACAGCATCTGCTGCAGGGAAAACAAGACAGCCGACAGAATAAAAGGCGCCAACCACCCGTATTGTGGATATTGGATGCAAACCATGAGAAAGACGACCCCTCTGAAATAGCATTCTTCGAAGAAAGAGCCTAACAGAGGCACCAATGGGGCCAGGGCCGGCGGCCGGTCCTTGATGGAATCGATCCAGGGAATACTTGATATTTCCTTTACCCAATCTGTTTTGGGGGAAAAAATACCAAACAGACCGGAAAGCATAGCGGTAACGCTCAGTTCCGCCAGAATGCCGATCAACAGATACGGCAGATACCTGACGTCCATCAAAAAATATTGGAAGATGTTGAACTGATAAACGATGCATAGAACCGCGATAAAAGCGGCGGGGGTGACATAATAGAATAGGCCGAGCAGCGAGGCGCGGATCTGTTCATACTGCAGCGTCGAGTAGCGCATGATATGCCTCGTCAGCTTTTTTAAAGTTGGATTCCCGGATAACAAAAACAAAATTTTACCATAAAAAACCGCGAATAAGGTTAGGATAAGGAGCAGCAGCAGATATCCGGTGTCTTTAAACATTTTTAGCCTCCCAGCGCGTCTTGCATTCGTTGACAGAGACGGCATACAAAGTAACATTCTGTACGGCGTGAGTCAATATGGGCGCCAGGATGTTGTATCCGGAGGCCGCGAAGAGCAAAGAATAGACCAGGCCGGTCAACAGCTTCTGCCAAACGGCGTTCACACCAAAATAGATATGGTTCAGCGCATAGAAAAGGCTGGAAAATAGCGCGGCCAACAAAAAATGCAGGCCAATCTGGTCGACGAACAGCTTCAGTATAACCTGCCTGAAAATTATTTCCTCAAAAGAGGCCGCGGCAAAGATAAAGAGTATGCTGAGCAGGCTGAAGTTTTCCCTGTATACAGCGGGGCTCCTCACCCCCTGGGGCAGCCTCTGGTAGCGGCGATGGAATTCAGGGTCCCCGCAGGCATTTTATAGGCGTCCCCCGCCAGGAGACGGCGTTTGGGAGCGGGAAGCCCCTGGATATCGGTTGGCTGCATCGCCTGATACACTCTGCGGGGAACGCCGTTCTTAAAGTCGTCGATAAATTGCGGCCAGATGAGTTCTCCCTCTCCTACCATCACGGTATCGGCATGCCGGAGAGCCTCTTCCTGCATAAAGCTGACATGAATACCCCCCAAAACCACATAACACCCTAACTTGCGGTACTCCTCCGCTAAAAAATACATCCTGTTGGCATGCACGGTCATCCCCGATATACCGACAATATCCGCCTTTTCAAATTCTTTGATCAGTCCGTGTGTCTCGTCGATCACCTCAATCTCCATATCCCGGGGCGTTATCGCTTCAATATAGAGCAGCCCCAGCATAGGCATGTTGATCCTGTTCCTGTTGCCAAATCCCATCTCTTTGCTGATTTTTTCCTCTGTGCCTGCCTGTATTAAAATAATTTTCAAGAAATCGCCCCATTTCAAACTACAGTTGCTCTAACGGACGCCGCCCAAGGGGAGCGGCGGACCGGGGAAAACCACACTTAGCGGGCCGCCCGGCGGCGCCGGCTTCAGTCGCTGTGAAAGGGAATGGACGACCTGTCGCCGTCGGGCCTAAAATTTATCTCCCAGAGGGGCAGCCGGCGCATACATGACTTGTTTCTGTCGACACCGCTGATTTTTCGTGAAAAGTGATAGAGCCAATAATCTACCAGCCTTGCAGCCGCCTCTTCTTGCATTTCCGACACAATCCGCCTGACAATTTGCCTGACGCAAACAGGCTGTTCATCTGTAACCTTCATCCCGAACGGGAACTTGGTCGTTAGGCAACCGCCGGCGCAAACGTTTCGATAGCTGCACTCGCCGCATATCCCTGCGAAGCCCCTGCTTTTGGCCTCGGCAAAAAAGTCTCTCATCCGCTCTATGATCCGCTTAAAGTCTTGCCTTGATCGGAAACCGGGGTAATGCATGTTATATTGCTGATCAATAAATGAACAGGGCACAACCGTTTTTTCCGCGTCTAAGATGATGTGTAAGAATGAGCCGGCGGGACACTGCCTCGTCAGCATCACATCGAGCATCTCCATGCCCCGCAGTCCGCCCGTTTTGGCATACTCCAGCTTCTCTATATTTCTTGCGCTGAGTTCGGCAATGGTTTTGAGCATGTTATAGTAGAATTCTCTTTCCAGAATGATCTCCTTGGCCTTTCTCATGCCGACGACAGGAGTAAAACGGACAAAAGAGGCGCTGTTTTCCCAGGCGAACCTCGATATTCCCTTGATTTCGTCAATATTCTCTTCATAAGCGGTAAAGCCGAGTCCATAAAAGATGCGGTATTCCTTCAGCAGCCGGATCGAGCGCATGACGCCCTCAAAAGTATCATGGCCGGTTATTTCCCGGTGCTTTTCCCTGTTCAGGGTATGCAAACTAACTCTGATCATCACTTTCTTGTTTTTTATGCTTTTTAGAAAATTATCTTTGGCGATCAGCCCGTTGGTGGTGATGCATACCCAGTACCCAAGCTCGCAGGCATCGTGAACAATTTCTTCAAACGCCGGGTTGAGAGTAGGCTCTCCCCCGGTCAGGGTGACCAACTTATAACCCATCCCTTTCCCTTCGGTCAGGGCAAAAAGAGCGTCCTCCCTGCTCATGCTGACCCCCTGCATTTCCTGTTCCCAAGCGCCGCAAAATTTGCATTCCATATTGCAGTCGGTCGTTAAGTGCAGATCCAAATTCATGTTACCATCGTCTTTCTTTAAAATTTAGCGGTCTGCATATCGAATATGCCCCCTGATCGACTTCAGGAAAAATATTTTAACATCTACCGGAAGAGGAAAGCCTGTGTTGTCAAGTAAATTGCCTTGCCCCATAACTTTCCGGCTATCGGCTGTGCAGTAGTTATAGTGATTAATAGCAGGTAGTTGTGCATGTGCAGTTTACGCAGCTGGTGGTTCCGCCGGGAGCTAATTCAACAAAGTTATCGGTAGCGCAGGTAGCGCCGATTTTGCTTCTGAACATCAACATGGATATCACCTCCCCTCGCCTGAGCTTTCCGGTAGATGTCAAAATCCCAATCCTCATTCACCCGGTATATATTCTGAAGAGCACGAAACCTATGAGTATCAATAAAATAGGTTGTACAAGCTTATGTTAGCAGCGGCGTATTATCATCTCGTTAACAGATTGTTAAAAAATAGTTTTATTGGATACATCAGTCCAATCTAAAATAAAAAACGCCCCGGCGCGGGCGCAGCAATTAAAAATTCCAATGAGTAAGCAAAAGGGTAAGCAAAAAGGACCCTTCAGGCTATGATCTATTTTAGATCTTGATCCACTTCTTTTCCAGCCCCTTGGCCAGAATGAAGCCGGCGACGAAGGCCAGGGCGGGGTTTACGGCCAAAGTCAGCGCGGCCACTGTCAGGATAAGGAAGAATTCACGGCGTTGCCCGACCCCCTTGGCCGCCGCGGCGAGATCGAGCCCGCTGTAAAAGAGCAGGCATCCCAAAGCCGCTTCGGGGATCAGAGCGAATATTTTTGCGCCGTCGCTCCCCAGCAAAACCCCGATCGCCAACAGCAGGCAGCCGATAATGTAGGCGGTGTATTTTGTTCTGCCGCCGAAGCGGTGGTGAGCGGCAACCCCGCCGCTGCCATGGCACATCATGTACCCCCCTAAGGGCGCCGCCAGGAGATTGGCGCTTCCCATGGTCAGACAGAGGTTACGGTCGTTAACCCTGGCCGCACGGTCGCCATAGAGCTCGCGGGAGACCGCAGTCGTAACCAGAACGGCGTTGGCCAGCGTGAGGGGCAGCTGCGGCAGGGCGGCCAAAAAAAATCCCCTGTTAAAATCCGCAGCCGCGGGCAGGGTTATGCCGGGGATGTGTATTCCTAGAGAGATCGAGGGCAGAGCCAGACCGGGGTGCAGCAGAAAGTTGCCTATTATCCCCGCCAGTATGACCATGATAGCCGCGGGGAAACGCCTGCTTTTGAGCAGAGGCAGCATTAGCAGCAGGATGGACCAGCCGAGGAGCGGGTCTTTGCCGATCATTTTTATACCCAGCATGGACAGGGACAGCCCCAGCCCTAACTGGATACCGCTGATTACCCCCCGCGGCGTAAGACGGGCTATAGTGTCGATCAGCCCGCTCAGACCCAGCAGCAATAGCACAGAGCCGATAATCAAGCCTGCAGCCGCAACCTCGCCCGGGGTGAGCCGATGAACCAGGACCGCCGCTGACGCTGCCTTCATCGGCTGAACGGCCATGGGAATTTTGTAAAACCAGCCGCAGAAGATATAGAAAAGCCCAAAACCGGTGAAAATGCTTGCCGGATTGAAACCGGCCACGGAAATTGCCCCTAAAACATAGGGGAGAAGGGTACCCAAATCTCCTATGGATCCCGATAATTCCCCCAGGAAGCCGGCCTTATCCTGTTTTGTATCACCGTTTTTTCCCTCTGCTGCCACTGGTCTGTTCCTTATCTTTTCGTCATCCAATTTCCGACCTCAGACTTCCGGCCTCCGACATCTATTTTCCCAACTACCAACTACCAACCAATCTGGGGTGGTTCACCAGTCCGGTGGATTCCATTTGCTCCCCGGACGGCATCAAGGCTTGCTTCAGGCCGGTTATGGGCTGCTACGGAACTCGCTGATACTTAAGTGCGAATTTATAATTGCAACGAGCCGCGACTTAGGCGGCCGGCAGCTTTCCTTATAGCTTAGTTGCTGCCACAAAACCGGAATTGTTCCTCTGATCGTCTTTTCCGACCTCTGACTTCAAGCCTCCGACATCCAAATTAACCGGCAACTTCGCTGCGCCTGATGCCGTTACCCGGGACTCCATCATGGTCGCTTCGCTGGAATCCAGCCGTTCTTTCACTATTTTCCCAACGACCAACCACCAACCACCAACTATACGGGGATAATGGACGCCCGCGCTCCCGGCTCAAGCGGCGGATGCCCGGCCGGCAGTTCGATCAAACAGTTGCAGTCCGCAAGCGAGCGGCGCATACTGGCTCTTTGGGCGGGGAGTACCGCTACTCTCCAGCCCTCCGGGTTAAGAACGGCGTATCCTAGCAGAAAACGTCTTGGCCCCCCCCCTTTGGGGAAGTTGTTGGTGACCACAGCAGGAAGGCGCTTCAAATCAGGGTTTAGCGTCTGCAGAGCGCGCAGTACCGGGTAAGCGAGCAGGTAATAGCCTACGAAACAGGCCATAGGGTTTCCGGAAAGCATGATCACCGGCTTGCCGTCCAGCATCCCGGCGCCGCTATGCCCTCCGGGTTTCAGCTGGCAGCTGAGGAAAACCGGCTCCGCTCCGGATTCTTCCAAAAGTTTTTTTCCTTGGTCATTGCCGCCGTGGGCTGTTCCCCCGATGGTAACCACCATATCTGCCTGCCTGATGAGGGACTGCAGTTTTTTCTCTATGTCTGCCTGCGCGGTGTTTACTGTCGGCAAACCACCTTGCATATTTACGGTTGCAGCCAGCAGCGCCCCGTTGCTGTCCCGTACCTGGCCGGGAGCGGCGTCTTCCTGGTCATAAGGGATGATTTCATTTCCCAGGCTGAGAATAGCCACCTGGGGACGACGGATGACGGCTATCTCCCGCAAGCCGTAAGCCGCCAGGATGGCGATCAGGCCGGGGGTGACTCCGGCGCCTTTTCTGGCAAGCACAGTTTGCGAGCGTACATCTTCTCCCTGAATGCATATATTGTCTTTAGCGGGCATCTTGTTAACGGTGAGCGAGTTCCCCTTTACCAGGACATCTTCCTGGGGAACCACCTTCTCCGTGCCTTGCGGGATATGCCCTCCGGTTAAAACCCCCGCCGCTTCCCCCGGCTGCAGGGTGAAGTCGGGAAACTCCCCGGCCTCTACATTTCTCCTGATAGAAAACTCTTCCCCCTGGTTTTCCTTGAAAGCGAGGGCAAAGCCGTCCATAGCCGCCTTGCGGTAGGGGGGGAGGTCATAGGGGGCGATGAAATCCGTAGCGAGAATACGCCCTGTCGACTCCATCAGGGGGATGGTTTCGCTCTCCAGGGGCCTTATCTTATTCAGAAGAGACCGGCAAGCCTCTTCTAAAGGCAGGTTGTCCAGCATGATCTGACATCACCTCAATTTTTCCTAAACTATTTTACCGATATGCGACTTATACTTGCTATTATGGCATACATCCCCGCTCTTTTCTAAGCTGCTCAAACGCCGGCTAAGTCATGCAGGTCAGGATATCTCCTGTGAATTAAGAGCCGGCTGCCATAGCCGCGGCTCTTTTGCGGGAAAGGGACATCTTGCTGTCACCCAGGACCGCGGCGTCTTCTTCATCATGTGTTACCAGAATGAAGGGAATCTGCCATTCCCGGTGTATCTTTTTTAATTCAAAGCGCAGCGCGGATCTGATGTCCTTGTCCAACGCGCATAAGGGTTCGTCCAGGAGGAGCAGCTCAGGCTGCGCCGCCAGGGCTCTGGCCAGCGCGGTCCTCTGTTTTTCCCCCCCGGAAATCTGGCCCGGGTAGCGGTCTGCAAGGAGATCGATGCCGAATGAACTGAGCAGTTCCATCGGATCAAGGGAGGTGGAATTGCCGCTTCCCTTTTTGATGCCATAGACCACATTTTGCCTGACGGTCAGATGAGGGAAAAGAGCATAGTCCTGAAATACATAACCAATGTTTCTTTCTCTGGGCGGCAGGTTGATCCCTTTTATGTCTGAAAAAAGAAGGCGCCCGTTCAGTTCTATGAATCCGGAAACAGGTTGCAGGAGCCCGGAGAGGCACTGTAAAATGGTGGTTTTTCCGGCTCCGGACGGGCCGCAGAGCACAAGAATTTCCCGGTTGACATGAAGCTGTATCTCAATGGAGAAGTCCCCTCGCTTGGCTAAAAAGTCTGCTTTCAGCATGCTCTCTCACCTTTCCAGATATTTTCTCTGGCGTCTTGACCAGGTGTTTACCCAGAGAATGACCAGGAAGCTGAACATGGTTGTCAGGAAAACCAGAGTATTTGCCGTCGCTTTATCCCGGGCGTCGACCGCAAAAAAAATGGCCAGTGGTATGGTCTGTGTCTTGCCGGGTATGTTGCCTGCCACCATCAGCGTGGCCCCGAATTCCCCCAGGGCACGGGCGAAAGTCAGCACGATTCCCGAGACGATTCCTGCCCAGGCAAGGGGCAGCGTAACTGTAAAAAAAACTCGTGCTTCTCCTGCTCCCAGTGTCCGGGCCGCGTCTTCCAGTGTTTGATCGACGCTCTGAAAAGCCGCTTTGACGCTCTGGTACATCAGGGGAAAAGCCACCACCGCGGAAGCTATGACCGCGGCGTACCAGGTAAAGATCAGCGTAATCCCCATGCTGTCCAGCGCCTGCCCCAGAGGGCTGTTTTTGCCGATGCAGATCAGCAGCCCGTAGCCGACAACGGAAGGGGGTAAGACCAGGGGGAGCGTCAGCACCGCCTCCACAATGTCTTTCCCGTGAAATTCAGTTCGAGCCATCAGCCGTGCCAGCGGCACTCCGATTAAACAAACCACAAGCACCGCAAGCAGAGCTACTTTTAATGAGAGAAACACAGGGGACCAATCGGCTAAATGCACTTAAATTCCGCCTATCTACTTCTTGATCGGTTGAAAACCGTATTTTTCAAAGACTTTAGCGGCTTCTTCGCTTTTTAGGAATTCCGCGAATGCCGCGGCTTCTTCCGCTGCCTTGCTGCTTTTTATAACCGCCATAGGATAGACGATCGGTTTGTGGGAATCTTCAGGGGCGGCGGCGATTATCTTTACGGTTTCACCGGCGCCGATGACGTCCGACCTGTAGACAAGCCCGGCGTCCACGTTGCCGGATTCCACATAAGTGAGCACCTGGCGCACATCTTGGGCATAGACGATCTTGGATTCAACTTTGCTCCAGAGGCCCATGCTTGTCAAGGCCTCCTGCGCGTACTTTCCGGCGGGTACCGAATCCGGCTGGCCGATGCTCATCTTCACGACTTCATTTTCAGCCAGGCCGTTAAAATCTTTCAGCGTGCTGTCCTTTTTGGCCACCAGCACCAGGTCGTTGCCCAGCAGATCATAGCGGGAGTCTTTGTCGATCAAGTCTTTTTCCTGCAGGGCGTCCATCTGTTTGACACCTGCCGAAATAAACAGATCCGCGGGAGCTCCCTCTTCAATTTGCTGCTGCAGCTTTCCTGAGGCGCCATAGCTGAAATCAACCGTTACATTGGAGTTCTTATTCTCGTAGATGTCCTTAAGTTCTTTGGAGGCGTCGGTCAGGCTTGCTGCCGCCAATACGGTCAAATTAACAGCTTCTTTTTCCCCGTCGCCTTTTTTGTCGCCGTTTTCATTGCCGCTGCAGCCTAAAAGCGCTGCAGCCAGGAAAAGCATACTGAACATTAAACAACAAATCCTTTTTTTCATAGATCCTTCCCATCCCTTCTTTTGTACATGCGGCGATATAAAAGATTCCACTGCAAAAGTCATTTTGCGCGCGCCGCTTAATCTGGTGAGCAGTTTAACGCACAGCCCGGCCATGATCAGCGCAGCGTACGCCGGAACAAGGCTTCCGCAGTGGAATCATATTTCCGCTGAATCCAGCGCCTGCATGTAAAGTGACGAGAGAGCGATCTCTTACGGCAATTTCGGCTTATGCGTTAATTCTCTCCATCTTCACCGCACAGACTTTGTACTCGCCGGTTTTGGTGATCGGATCCACCGCGTCGCTGGTCAAGACGTTTGTCGGGCTTGCCGTGTGGTGGAAGGACATCCAAACCATACCTGGCGGCACTCTGTCTGTTACCTCAACCTTTGCTGTAACCTCACCCCTCCGTGATGTGACCTTCACCTGGTCCCCTGTGACCACTCCGAGTTTCGAGGCATCATCGGGATTGACCTCTGCATGCTCTTCATTCCATATACTCTGAATCCCGGCAGAATATGGGGTAGTAACATTATAGTGATAGAGAA
>DHAA01000021.1 GCA_002397275.1 Thermacetogenium sp. UBA4966
GGCTGCCGGGGAGGCTGCCGTGGTCTAGCTTATCTCATGGAGGGGGATTATTTATGTTCGGATCCATACTGCCCGATTGTTGTCCAAAACAAAAATCTACAGGCGTGATGGAACGCCAGGAGGACGATAAACTGGTTCTTTATCGAGGGCACCAGCTTATCGTGCTGGGAAGTTATTCTTCGGAGATCTGGCATCTCTGCGATGGAAATCATACGGTTAAGGGAATTATTGAGATGGTGGCTGAAAAATACTCTGTTCCTCAAGAAAAAGCACAGCAGGAAATTACAGGTTTTTTGAGCAATTTGGCTGAAAAGAAGCTGGTCAGTTTGGAATAATATTGTGGGGGAGGGGGTTTGCTATGGGGCTTGGTTTACACTTGGTGACGGTGGAGATGACCGGGAGATGCAACTTATCTTGCAGTCATTGCTACCGGGGGGGCAACGATCAGGATGATCTGATCGATTTTGATCTATTAATTGATCAGCTATCTGAAATAAAACCATACTATATTACGGTTTCCGGTGGAGAGCCGCTGCTGCTGAGTGATATTTTTTATTTGTCTGAAAAGCTCAAGAATATCTGTCAAAAATTGTTGCTGACGACCAACGGCACCCTTGTCCGGAAATTTCCGAGGGATAACTATCGCATCTTTGCGGATGTGCAGATCAGCCTGGACGGCGACAGGGACACTCACGAGGTGATTAGAGGCGAGGGCAACTTTGAAAAAGCAATGGACGCGGCCCGTTACCTCAGCGGTAATGTGCCTGTTTCTATGCAATGCACTGTAAATCAGAGCAATTATGAACAGCTGGGCACAATTGTTCAGATTTGCAAAACTGCGGGAGTGACGCCTAAAATGGGGCGCATGTGCGGTTTCGGCCGCGATAATCTCGCTCCTATAGGCGAACCGCATCTGTGGAAGGATCTGCTGCAAAGCACTATCAGCTGCGGTATGCTCAATGACGATCCTCTTAGTTTTTGGTTTGACGAAAAGAAGAAAAAAAGCTGCAAGCCCAACAAAATAACCGGCGGCTGTACCGCCGGTATCGCCGGAATAGCGATTTCCCCGGCACTGGACGTTTATCCCTGTGTCAAATTGAGAGTACCCGCCGGAAATCTCAAAAAACAAAGCTTAAAGGAGATCTGGCTGAATTCACCGCTGTTTAATGAACTGCGGGACTGGCGTAATCTAAGGGGATACTGTGCGGCCTGTGAGTTTGTCGGCGTTTGCCGCGGGTGCCGTGCCGATGCCTGGGCGCGCACCGGAGATTATTTGAATTCAGATCCGTTATGCTGGCTGGAAGGTGATAGCGGATGAAAGAAGCGGTTCTTAGCCGTCCCTTTATTCTTGCTCTCTCGTTAAATGAGATGTCCAAGGAAACCGCAGAGAGTAAAACTTTAGATGATCAAGTCTATCGCTGTGTCTGCAATTATATTAGAGCAAATAACAACAGTGTCATTGTGTTGACCGGTGAGGAGCCGTTTTTAGACTCAAGGTTAAGCGAGCTCATTCTTCTTGCTCGGAGCAACGGCTGGCCTGCCTCGGTGGATACCAATTGTTTATTTGATGAACCGCCGGCTCTGGATGGTATTCAGCAGATCCGACTGCGTCTGTTTTCTTTGAATCCGCATCTGCACAACAGGATTGCCTGCGACCGGCAAAGCTTCCGGAAGACGACGGAATATGCCGGATGGCTGGCTGATAACTATTCTGGTGAAAAGATCATGGTTTTCCCTGTTTGCCGGGAAAACTACGAGGAAATGCCAGCTGTTGTTGACTGGTGCCGCAGTTTAAACTTCATACCCAACTTTTTTGTTGTTCCCCGGCAGCATGAATATTCCGTGGATTTACAGGATTATCGTGTTGTGCTTAAAGCGCTCCATGAGCTGCCGCCGAAAAATATCATTATAGATGCTCCTTTATTGGGTTTATCGGGCTGGCCCAATATCTGTCCGGGCGGCAGATCGGCTATGCATATCGGAGTTGATGGAGGAATAAAGCCCTGCCCTGATTTTCCCTACCCCCTTTGCCGGCTGGAAGAGGACATTCCCCGTGCCTGGAGAACCCTGCAGGAGAAAATTGCCGAGCTGAACAAGCTGTGCAGTTCTTGTGGGCATTTTCCCGCATGCGGCGGGGGTTGCCTGTCCAACAAGACTGAAGCAGGGAAGGACTGTTACTGCTTTGCGGATGGGTAACGGCAGATAAGTCCAACGGCAATCACCGGCGGGGAACTGAAAGTAGCATCAATGAATGAAGTTTTTTAAGCAGTAATCAATAGTAATCGGAAGGGGGGATAGCGATGAGCAGCAGGTCTGTCCGCGCCGTCGGCGTTACCTGCGAGTATGTGCTTTATGATTATCTGATTCATTTACCCTATTTTTCAGTCCGCACCCTGCTTTCTCCTGCCCTTTATCTCTTCGGCTTCGGCATGGGGGTGGGAGCGCTGATGCGAACGGGGAGCGGCTCCTATTTTGAATTTATTTTTCCGGGGGTATTGATGATTTCGGTGATGCAGGCTACCTATACTCACTTCAGTACTGAGATCATGGTGGCGCGGCGGGGGGACAAGTACCTGGAGCTGCTGATGATGGTGGCCCCTATTTCCCCTCTGGAAGCGGTGGCAGGCTATCTCTTCGCCGGCGTCTTTATCTCCCTGTTTGCCGCGGGCTGTTTCGCGGCGGTGGCGCTTCTTTTGGTACCCGGACTGACTGTGGCTCTGTGGTGGCTGCTTGGGTTCAGCGCCGGGCTGGGTGTCTTTTTCGCCGCTTTGGGTATTATCATGGGTGTGATTTTTACTAATACCCAAAAGTTCAGCACCGCCAATACCCTGATTCTGCTGCCGCTTTCCTTCTTGTGCGGCATCTTCTTCCCTTTGGATGTCTTCCCTCAGGCGATCCGCTATCTGCTGGAACTGATTCCCTTGACCCA
>DHAA01000131.1:0-411 GCA_002397275.1 Thermacetogenium sp. UBA4966
CCCCCACGCCGGCCTTGTGCATCAGTTTGCCGACCGCGGTACCCGCGGCTCCCGCGCCGTTGATCACAAGCCGCAGGTCTTTCAGTTTCTTGCCGGCCAACTTGGCGGCGTTGAGGAGCGCGGCCAGGCAGACGACGGCTGTTCCATGCTGGTCGTCATGAAACACCGGGATGCGGCACTCCTCTTTGAGGCGGCGTTCGATCTCAAAACAGCTGGGCGCTGAGATGTCTTCCAGGTTGATCCCGCCGAAACTGGGCTCCAGGTTCTTGACCGTCTCCACAACCCCTTCTACATCTCTCGGCCGGATGCACACCGGAAAGGCGTCGACCCCGGCAAATTCCTTGAAGAGCAGCGCCTTGCCCTCCATAACGGGGAGCGCGGCCTCGGGGCCGAGATCTCCCAATCCCAGGA
>DHAA01000131.1:690-1643 GCA_002397275.1 Thermacetogenium sp. UBA4966
TCGGCAACCCCGGGAGTATAGGCCAGAGCAAGCTCATGCGCATCACTTACCCGCACCTTCCCCCGCACGGCTATTTTTCCCCTGTGTTTCGTATGCAGTTTCAGCGCTTCTTCACGTAAAGACATCTTTTTCCTCCTGCCGGTATAAATAATTTGCCGGAGGCGGCTTTCCCTCCGGCAGGCTCATTCTCTCTAGAGCTTGAGGGCTGCAAGGCGGCGGCTGACGGCATCCTTTGCCCTTTCCAGCTCCGCCTCCTTTTTCCGCTCTTTTTCCACTACCTCAGGGGGCGCCTTAGCGAGGAAATCTTCATTGGAAAGCTTCTTGCGCACCCTCTGCAGCACCCCGTCTATGCTCCGCTCCTCTTTTTCCAGGCGGGCGAGTTCCTTATCCAGGTCCACGAGGCCTGCCAGGGGGAGGTAGATCTCCGTCCCCCGCGCCACCGTACTCAATGCCTGTTTCGGTTTGGAGCCCTCTCTCCCCACAATCTCCAATTCACAGTCGGCAAGAAGCTGAATATAGGAGGAGTGCCTCTGCAGCACTTCGCTCTCCTCGGGAGCGGCAACCGCCACACACCTGACGGTTTTGCCCGGATGGATCTTCATCTCCCCGCGCATATTCCTGATCCCGCGTATGGCCTCCATCAGGAACTCCATCAGCGCCTCGCTCTCCGCGTCGCTTTGCTCAGCATCCGCGGCGGGCCAGGTAGCGATCATGATGCTCTCCCCTGTATGCGGCAAGTGCTGCCAGATCTCCTCGCTGAGGAAGGGCATGAAGGGATGCAAAAGCTCCAGCGTATGAAGCAGCGCATGATGCAGCACCGTTTGTGCGGTCTTTCTGCTCTCTTTGCTCCCCTTCCCGTACAGCCTGGGTTTGATCATTTCAATATACCAGTCGCAGAACTCGTTCCAGATAAACTCATAGAGGATGCGCGCCGCCTCCCCTAATTCATAGGA
>DHAA01000131.1:1955-7430 GCA_002397275.1 Thermacetogenium sp. UBA4966
TTGATCATGGCGAAGCGCGAGGCATTCCACACCTTGTTGGCAAAGTTCCTGGCGCCCTCCACCTTCTCCCAATAGAAGCGCAGGTCGTTCCCCGGGGTATTCCCTGTGAGCAGCGTAAAGCGCAGGGTATCCGCGCCGTACTTTTCGATGACCTCCAGCGGGTCAATGCCGTTGCGCAGCGACTTACTCATCTTGCGCCCCTCGGCGTCCAGGATCAAGCCGTGGATAAACACCTCCGGGAAGGGCGCCTCCTGCATGAATTCCAGCCCCATGAAGATCATGCGCGCCACCCAGAAAAAGATAATATCCCTCCCGGTGACCAGCACAGAGGTGGGATAATAAAAATCCAGTTCTTTTGTTTTTTCCGGCCAGCCCATGGTGGAAAAAGGCCATAAAGCGGAGCTGAACCAGGTATCCAGGACATCCGGGTCCTGCTCGAGATCAGCGCTGCCGCACTTGCCGCATGCTTGGGGGTCCTCTGAGGCGCAGATCACCTCTCCGCACTCCCGGCAGTACCAGACCGGAATGCGGTGCCCCCACCACAGCTGGCGGGAGATACACCAGTCCTTAATATTCTCCAGCCAGTTGAGGTAGATCTTTGTAAAGCGCTCCGGCACAAAGCGGACGCTTCCCTCTCTCACAGCCTGCATGGCTGGCTCCGCCAGCGGTTTCATGCGCACGAACCACTGTTCCGAGGCCAGGGGTTCAATAGTGGTGCTGCAGCGGTAACAGTGGCCGACAGCATGTGAGTAATCATTTACTTTAACCAGCAGCCCCAGCTCTGAAAGATCCCGTACCACCCGGCGGCGCGCCTCTTCCCTCTCCATCCCGGCATAGCTGCCGGCCTCTGCGGTCAAAATCCCATCCTTACCGATGACCACAATCCCCGGCAGGTTGTGGCGGCGCCCTATTTCAAAGTCCGCGGGGTCGTGGGCAGGGGTTATCTTCACCGCTCCGGTGCCGAAAGCCGGGTCCACCGCCTCATCCGCAACAACCGGAATCCGGCGGTTGATCAGGGGGAGGATCACCTCTTTGCCGATCAGTTTGCTGTAGCGGCTGTCCTCAGGGTGAACAGCAACCCCGCTGTCGCCCATCATGGTTTCCGGGCGGGTTGTGGCCACAGTTATACAAGCGCCGCCCCCCTCCGCAGCGGGGTAGTTGACATAATACAGCTGGGCATCCTCATTCGTGTGTTCCACTTCGATATCAGAGATCGTCGTCCGGCATTTGGGGCACCAGTTGACCATATACCTGCCCTTGTAGATCAACCCCTTCTCATAGAGGCGCCGGAAAACCTCCCTCACGGCGCGGGAACAGCCGGCATCCATGGTGAAACGCTCCCTCTCCCAATCGCAGGAAACGCCCAATCTCTTGAGCTGGTTGATGATCTCACCGCCATACTCTTCCTTCCAGGCCCAAACGCGCTCCAAAAACTTCTCACGCCCCAGGTCATACTTGTTCAGCCCCTCTTTGCTCAGCTGTTCTTCCACCCGGGCCTGAGTGGCTATTCCGGCGTGATCTGTGCCCGGCATCCACAGGGTATTGAGCCCCTGCATGCGCCGCCAGCGGATCAAAACATCCTGGATGGTGTTGTCCAGAGCATGCCCCAAGTGCAGGGAACCGGTAACATTGGGAGGGGGAATCACAATGCAAAAAGGCTCTCCCCCGTCATCCGGCTCCGCATGAAAATAATTATTCCGCATCCAGTAGGAGTACCACTTTTCCTCTACCCGGCGCGGATCGTATGTCTTTGGAATCAACTTATCTACAGCCATTTTGCCTCCCTCAGCCGCATCGCTCACAGTATGCCTTTAACTCTCAGTTTATGTTCAATTGTACGTTTTTACCGCAGCGTTTGTCAACGTTGATCTACTGAGCGCCGGCCATCCGCTTGAACAGACGCTGTACCAGGTAGTAGCCGCCCAGGTTGAGCAAGAGGATCACCAGCACCAGGACAGCGGCTGCGGCAAAGGCGACGGAAAATTCACCGGTTTCCATAGCCACCAGGTAGAGGTGCATGGAGAGGGTGCGCGCAGGGCTGAAAATAGATGTGGGGATCAGCAGAGAACCGCCCAGAGTGAGCAGCAAAGCCGCGGTCTCGCCGATCACACGGCCTATACCCAGGAGAGAGGCTGTAAAAATCCCCGGCAGAGCGCTGGGCAGAACCACATGCATCACCGTATCCCACTTGCTGACTCCCAAAGCCTGGCTCCCCTCCCGGTAAGACCTGGGTATGGAATGCAGCGTTTCCTCCGTAACCCGGATAATAATGGGCAGAATCATGCAGAAAGCGGTGAGGGAACCGGAAAGGATCGACCAACCACCGGTCAGCGGCCGCAAAAAAACAACAAAAAATGAGAAACCGAAAAGCCCAATCACTATCGAGGGGATACCTGCCAGGGCGTCTGTGAAGAACCTAATCATACGTACTAAAGGACCCTCGTGGGTGAATTCGGAGAGGTAAACAGCCGCCCCCACACCCACCGGCATCGCCAGGATCATAGTGAGCAGAGTGAAGTAGACGGTTCCGAGCAGAGGAGAAAAAATCCCCCCTGCGCTCCCCATCTTGCGCGGGTTTTCCAGAAAAAAAGAGACGCTTAGCTTTCCCAGGCCGCGCACCATGATATAACCGATGATCAGAACCAAAAAAGATACCGTGAGCAAAGCGGCGCACCAGATAAACCATTTGGCCAGCTTTTCCTGAAGCGGCACAGTCATCGGTCGTTTGCCCCCTTCCTGGCGATAAGCAGCGCAATACCGTTCAAGATCATGATAACGAGAAAGAGCACGACCCCTGTGGCGAAAAGCGCCTGGGCGTGCTCTCCGGAAGCATAAGACATCTCCAGTCCAATATTACCGCTCAGTGTGCGCACCGGTGAAAAGATAGAAGTGGGAAGAGCAGCGGCGTTGCCTGCAACCATAAGAATAGCCATAGTCTCACCGATCGCCCTGCCCATTCCCAGCACCACGCTGGCCATAATCCCGGTGCGGGCAGCGGGAAGAATATTATGGTAGACAGTCTGCCAGTGATGCACCCCCAGGGCATAGGAACCCTCTTTATATGCTTGCGGCACCGCCCGCAGAGCGTCTTCGGAAACGCTCACAATCGTAGGCAGGATCATGATTCCCAGAACTAGAGAGGCGGTCAAAATGCCGTAACCCGCCTTCATCTCCGGGGCCAGCAGATTGCCGAACCAATTCACCGCAATATAGCGCACCAGAGGAACAATAACCGTCATCCCGAATAAACCGTATACTACGGAAGGAATCCCTGCCAGCAGTTCTACCGCTCGCCGCGTCCACAACGCTATTATCCCCGGCGCATACTCTGCCAGAAAAATAGCTGTGGTTACGCCAAGCGGAACGCCGATAACCAAAGCGCCCAGGGTTATAGCCAAAGTACCGGCGACCATCGGCAAGATACCGAAAACGCCCTCCCCGGGCAGCCAATCCCGTCCGGTGAGAAAGCTGAAGAATCCTGTTTTCGTCAACAGGGGATAGCCTTGAATGAAAACAAACAATCCCACCAGAACAACTACCAGGATGGACGCCAGGGCACACAACAGAAGCAACTTCGAATAAAAGCTCTCTTTCAGCGATGTACGAATAGGAAACTACCTCCCCCATTCCCCTCTGGCGCCGGGCGCTCCGGCGAGGGATGTCAGTCGTCTGCAACCGGTATAAAATTTTGTCCGACAATCTGTTGCCCACCCGGGCTGAGAACAAAATCGATATAGCTTTTAGTCTTTCCCTGAGGCTGCTCCCTGGTCAGATAGAAAAAGTAGCGCGCTAATCTATAGGAACCATTTTTAATTGTTCCGCTTTCAGGCGAAACGCCGTCCACCGCCAGCGCCTTGACACTGTCGTTGACATTACCCAGCGATATATAAGCGAGGGCCTGCGGATCCCCGGCGACGGCGGCGCGCAGAGAACCGGTGGTATTCTGGACTCCCGTCTTGCCGCTGATTTTGGCGCCCTGCATCACCAGATCTTCAAATGCGCCGCGGGTTCCCGACCCCTCCTCCCGGGTGAAGGCATTGATAATCCCGTCCTTCCCCCCGACTTCACTCCAGTTGCCGATCTCTCCACTGTAGATGCGGCGCGCCTGTTCCAGGGTCAGGTTGTCCACATGGTTCTCCGGGTTGACTACCAGAGCGATCCCGTCGATAGCGATCGGGGTCGCCACCAGACCATCTTTCTCATCACTTTTCAGTTCCCGGGAGGATGCTGCGATATCCGCGGTTCCATCCTGAATCGCCTTGATCCCCGCGCTGGAACCCCCGCCCGCTACATTGACGGTGATCCCCGGGTTTTTCTCCATAAAAGCGTTGGCCAGTTCCTCTGAAAGAGGCTGAACCGAGGAAGAACCGGCGATATTGATCGTATTTGCCGGATCGGCGGGGGCACAGCCTCCCGCCAGGAGCACCGCGAGCAAGCTGACGAGCAGTATCCTAACCCTACCGGATCCCGTTAATCTATAAATCATTCCCAAACCCCTATCCCACTCTCGCTGCCGGTGTGGCAAAGGGATCGTCCCCGCCTCCCACTCGGCACAGCTTCGTAAGTTTCGCGCTTTTTATCTTAGTGTATTGGTCAAAGATTAAGGGAATATTAATCAGGGATTAATTTTCGTCGCGTGAAAGGGTCCGACAGCTTCTTGCCGGACCCTCGTCTCTCACCGCCCTCATCGAGCCTCACGTTCAGAGGTTAAGGTCCTTGCGTTCGCCCTTGACCATATAGTAAACCGATTCACCCACATTTGTGGCGTGATCGGCGATTCTCTCCAGATAACGAGCAACAAAAAGAAGCTGTGCGGACTGCTTGATAGTGTGGGGGTCGGCCATCATGATAACCATAAGCTCCCTGAAAACCTGGTTATACAGATCATCAACTTCATGGTCATAATCGATCAAACAGAGCACCTGCTCCGGTTCCTCGTGCACATAAGCATCCAAGCTGACCCTGGTCATCGTCTGGGTGATCTGCATCATGCGCGGTATATCAATGAGCGGCTTGATCAGCGGCTGCCCGGAAATGCGGAGAGTCACCTTGGCAATATCGCCGGCCAGGTCCGCCATGCGCTCCAGGTCGGTGATGATCTTGATCGCCGTGGTGATCACCCGCAGATCCCTGGCCATCGGCTGCTGCAAGGCGAGAAGCGTTATGCAGCAGTCCTCGATCTCCACCATAAAATCATCGATGGCGTCATCCCCGTCGATCACCTTTTGGGCCAGTTCATCATCCCGCTCTTTAAGCGACTTGACGGCATGGTAGATCGCTTCTTCCACCATGGTCCCCATCTTCAAAACATTTTCTTTCAGCTCGGCGAGCTGCTCATTATAGGATTTTCTAGCCACCGCCCTTCCTCCCTTCCTTTTAGCCAAAACGGCCGGTGATATAGCCCTCGGTCTCCTTCCTGGAGGGGTTGGTAAAAAGCTTATCGGTTTCACCGAATTCGATCAGCGATCCATTCAG
>DHAA01000012.1 GCA_002397275.1 Thermacetogenium sp. UBA4966
TAATTAAGTTGCATTTTTTTCATCCCTTCTTCAACTCTATGCTTGAAGTGTATGCACATTTTGACTATTATATAATAGACTGTATAAACACTATGACCATACAGTACAACTAGGAGGTGCAAAAATTTAAACGCGGGTGCATTGTCGTCATTATAGTATGGCGCCGACATGGTATCTTTATCCGTATCGCAGCAGAAAGGAGAGCATGATTTTATAAATATGCCTGCTCAGCAACACGATAAGCCTATAGAAAACCCAAATACCCTATTTTACAATGCGTTTCAAAACGCATCCAATGGAATTCTCATCGTCAATGCCGACATGAATATCGTATTTGCCAACAATTATATGTTTCAAAATTTTGGCTTCTCGTCTTATTTACCTGGCAACCTTACATTCTGTAGACTTTTTACCGGATCGCTTTCTTCTAACATAGGTTTTCAATGCAGACACACACAGGATTGTGAAAATTGCGTCATTCGGAACAGCTTATATAAAATAATCTGCTATGGTACCGCCGTTGAAGGCATAACGTTCAACCATTCCTGTTTTACCGGTAAAAAAGAAAAACTCAAGTGGTTTTTAATCAATGGGAACCCTTTGTTTTTTGATAATGGAATATATGGCATGCTTACTTTTGTAGACATTACTCTGTATAAACATAAGGAAAAACAGTTACTGAAAAGATTGGAACTGGATTTATCAACACATACGTTGAACAAACACAGCTTGCTTAAAAATATCGACGGGCTGTTAACAGAGGGGAACAAGGGGTATTTTACGCTTTGTATGATAGATTTCGACTGCTTCAAAAAACTTAACGATCAACACGGTCATATCATGGGCGACGAGGTGTTAAAAAAATTTTCACAGATTTCCCGAAAAAACATCAGAACCAATGATATGATCGGCAGATACGGCGGGGATGAATTTATATTTGCTTTTCCGGACACTGGTTTAGAAGAAGCAGCGGCAATTATTATCAGAATACAAAAACAGGTAAAAGAATACTTTTCTAATCTTTTGCCATATCTTATATCTTTCAGCGCCAGCATGCTCCATGTCAACGCATATCAAACGGCGACTAGTACGGGGCTTATCAACCAGGTAGATAAACTAATGTACCAAGCAAAAGAGCATGGTAAGAACCGGATTGTGACCATAAATAAAGAGTATCAATTTTTCTAATGATATTTTCCTATGAATGCCATCGAAACACCGAATCCGGTTCACAAGCAATTCTGCCAATCGGATTCCTACATAATAATACCTCCGCCAATCACAATATCTCCGTCATAAAAAACAGCTGCCTGACCGGGGGTTACGGCGCGTTGAGGACTGTCAAAACGGACATAAATGCAATTATTATGCGGATACAGAGTTGCCGGTGATTCCTTATGGCTGTACCTGGTTTTTACCGCGGCCTTTACCGGACCGCTCAGACTTTCCATGGAAATTAGGTTTACCTCTCTGACCGTCATACTGCCGCAAAACAACTCATCTTTATCACCGATGACTATGGTATTTGTTGCGGCGTCCTTTCTTATTACATATTTTGGTCTGTCAAAGCTTAAGCCCAGGCCCTTACGCTGCCCAACTGTGTAGTGGATAATGCCCTTATGCGTTCCCAGAATATTTCCGTCCCTATCCGTAAAAAAGCCGGGAATTGACGAAATTTTTAGTACGTTTTCCAGGAAAGATGCATAATCCCCGTCTTTGACGAAGCAGATGTCCTGGCTGTCCGGTTTTCCGGCATTGACCAGGCCGCGCTTTGCCGCAAGCGTCCTCACTTCGCTTTTCAGCAGGTTTCCAAGGGGAAACAGCGTTTTGCCGAGTTGCTCCTGCGTCATGGTGTAAAGTACATAGCTCTGATCCTTTGCTCTGTCTATCCCTTTTTTCAGAAGATAACGCCCGCTTTTTTCATCAAACTCCACCCGCGCATAGTGTCCGGTTGCGATGTAGTCCATATTCAGCAGCAGCGCTCTTTCCAGCAGCTTATTGAATTTAATATACCGGTTACAATCAATGCACGGGTTAGGTGTTTTACCGCTTAAATAAGAATCCGCAAAGCGGTCTATCACCTCGTTTTTAAACTGCGGTCCGAAATTAAATACATAATGTTCAAATCCAAGCCTGTAGGCAACTCTCCGGGCATCCTCCACATCCGCAAGAGAACAGCAGGGACGCGATACCTCTTCAAGCCCGATTTCCTCGTTGGAGAAGAGCTTCAGCGTCGCTCCGCACACATCATAACCCTGCTCCGCAAGCAAAGCCGCGGCAACGGAACTATCCACTCCGCCGCTCATCGCCACCATAACCTTAATCTCTTTTGACATATCTTGACTCCTATTAGATGAAAGACGCACGCAATATTATCGTCCGCCCATCCCCGAAAATATATACATCTATTATATTATATGGGAAAGCGGCATAATACAGATGCCTGCAAAGGTGGCGATGAGCGCATGACGATTGTAGCCATACTGCCTCGAGGACGGAATAAGCTCCTCAAGGGCAATGTACAGCATAATACCCGCCACAAGGGAAAAAATAACTCCAAGCACCAGATCATTGATGAATGGCCGCAATACCAGAAAGGCCAGCAGCGCGCCGACAGGCTCGGCTATCCCCGAAAGGAAGGTATACTTAAACGCCTTCCCTCTGCTGCCGGTGGCAAAATAAATAGGCATAGCTACTGAAATGCCCTCGGGAATGTTGTGCATGGCGATAGCCGCCGCGATGGCCATTCCCAGGCTCAGGTCATTGTAGCCCGCCATAAAAGTAGCGATGCCTTCCGGGAAGTTGTGCAGAGCGATAGCCAAAGTGGACACAAAGCCCACCCGAAACAGGTTTTGGTGAGGCTTTCCCCCCGTGTCCTCATCGTAGCCCTGGTGGGGTACGAACCGATCCAGAGAGGCCGCCAGCAGCACACCCGCGATCAAGAACAATACAGAAAGAAGAATCCCATAGCGGGCGCCTGCGAACTGGCTCAGCATAGCCTGGGCATTGGGGAACAGGTCGGTAAAGGAAACGCAGATCATGACCCCTGCGCCAAACCCCAGAGAGATGGTCAGTACTTTTTCATTTTTTTTGTTTGTCACAAAGACGATTACCGCGCCCAAAAGCGTAGCCATGCCCGCCCCGAAGGACAGCGCAAGAGCGAAAAAGGCATCCTGTTCAAACATACAATCACTCTAATTTCCAACTATTTTTTGTCTAAAGCGCACGACGAACTAAACGCAGATAAACAGGCCATTTTGCCAAGAACCGCCTCTTTGCTCATCCTTTAACAGCCGGGTACACACAAGCCGTGCACCGTGCAGGACCAGTGTCCGCAAGTCGGCGCTTATAGTTTATTATATCATAAGCACTTTGCATCGGCTTTCCTGCTGACCGCGCCGGTGTTGTAACAATTCTCTATCGTTCCGCCTTCGTTTTGGGCGTCACTGTACCAGCTTGTGTCGGCGGCGCCGTTCCACGCCGGTAATTTGGGCGATCCCACCGCCTCGGCGCCACGATTTTTATAATTTCTACTTCTAATTTGGTCTGAAATTCCTCCTTTTTCTTTGCGCTGTGACTGTCGATCAGATAAATTTGCCGGATGCTTTCCTTTTCTCCTAAAGGACTTGGATTCTTAATTTTATAGTTGTTTTTCTTAACCCATGCAATAAGAAAATCGTAGGCTTCATGCAAATATTCATAGTTTCCGTAATGGATAACAGAAGCGATAAAGCTCCCGTCCGCCTGTTCATGTAAGGCCACCTCATACCACTGCGTGTACTTTTTCACATCGGACGACCTCCAATCTTTAACACATTATAAAAAGTCTAAACCTGCCCATTATGGTCAAGTCAAGCGCTTAAATTTATATAAATATTTCATCAAACAGGGTAGCGGCGCAGTAGCTTGATGTGGTAACCTACTAGCGGCATGAACTGTCGACATGTTAAAATACTAATGTCACTATGAGCAAATATAGAATGGATAGTGATTATGTATCAAATCGGTGATTTTTCAAAAATGGCACAGGTTACAACAAAGATGTTGAAATATTATGAGCAGTGCGGCCTGATCAAGCCTGTAAGAATAGAGCAAAGCTCAGGATACCGCTATTACGGAGTGGAACAGCTGATCCCTGTCGCAAGGATTCGCGCCTATCTGGATATGGGGTTTTCCACATCTGAGATCAAGGAAATGCTGAACGCTGGGGATAATACCGAGCGGTTTAACTATAAAATAGCAGAGCTTCAAAAAGAGATTGAGGAAAACGAACGAAAAATGGCGCTGCTTTCCTTTTACAAAGAAGCTCTGAAAAATCATGAATTTAATCAGGAATACCGTGTTACGATCAAAAATATTAAAAGCAGACCCATAGCGTCAAAGCGGTTCATCCTTCCCAATGTGTTTAACCTGACGGAGGAATGGGGCCGGTATTATGAGAATGTTCGGCGGTCCGGCTCCCAAATCGTTTCCTTTCCCAACAGCCTGACCTGCTTTCATGACGAAGAATATTGTCTTGAAAATAACGACATTGAGTTGATGCTTTTTATTGAAAAGCCGGGAGTAGAAGACAAGGGTTTTACATACAGACTCCTTGACGGGTTTAAAGCGGTCAGCATTATACATAACGGCAGGTATGAATTTTTGAACGAGGCGTATGCATTCGCCTACCGATGGATCGCTTTTAATGGTTACGAATCTGCCGGAGACCCGATGGAATCTTATTTAGGGCTTGCTGAACATCAAT
>DHAA01000044.1 GCA_002397275.1 Thermacetogenium sp. UBA4966
ACAATACGTGATAAAATAAAAACAGAAAAGTACTTCCGGCTAAGTTTGGCATAAATTGGTTTAAAGTTAAACATGCTGGGGGTGTAAAAATGAAAAAATCTAAAAAGAAAAAGAAGGGGGGATAAAAGTGGCTACATCATCGTTTAGTAAGGACTTTACATTAGATAGCAAGAAAGCTGTGGATTCTTTTACTAAGATGATTACATCGCCTACGAAATCCACAATAAAAATTGATAGGACATTAACCTCTCCCGAACGAGAGCGGAGAGGTGAAAAGAAATTAAAACAAATGTTGTCTCGCTGAAAAGACTTATAGAAATAAGCGGTGAGCAAAAAGCTTATGAGCTTATTTCTATTTTTGTATCCAATAAAGATCATGACGTCGAAAGGTTTTTAAAAGAAAAAGCTATTTTGTTTGAAAAGTTAGGTAAAAGCAGGACTTTTTTTATCTACGATGAGGATGATTATAATTATAAAATTTTGGCTTATTTTACTTTAGCTCTACAAGTGCTTAAAGTTCCTAGTTGCTTGTCTAACCGTAAGCTTAAAAACCTTGATGGGTTTAATGCGAAATTTAATGGGGAAAAAATAACTGAATTTCCGGCTATTTTGATTGGGCAGATCGGTAAAAACGATTTATATGAAAATACAATAACCGGAATTAATATAATGCAATATTGTTTAAATACTGTTTTGGACGGGCAGGCACGCGTTGGTGGAAGGATTGTATTGCTTGAATGTAAAAACATACCGTACTTAACTGTTTTTTATAGGCAATTTGGGTTTACGAAGCTAGAGAAAGATTATGAGAAAGATGAGTTATTGCAATTCATAAAAATTCTCCGGGAAGATGAAATAATTGAGAAACAGCAAGAATAAACAAAGACTACCCCCCCCAACTCCGACGGGGCAAAGAGAAGGGCAATGCCGCTAGTAAAGTTTACCTAGCGGCATTTTTTGAGCGCTTAGAATCGAAATACTGTCGAATAAAGTTGGAATGTTATCCATAGACTTTATTGCACTACATGGCTTTATATAGTATTATATTGGCGAGGTGATTAATATGGATGAGTTTCTAACAGTTGATGAAGTTGCCAAAATTTTGAGGCTGGCCCCCTATACCATAAGGGAATATGCCAAAGCGGGTCTGCTCCCGGCATATAAAACAAGGCGGCAGTGGCGGTTTAAAAAGACAGAAATAGAAGAATGGCTTAATTCGCAGAGAAAGGAGATGGATGGCGATGGCTAAAAGCAATATCCGCGCTCATGGCGAGGGGACGCTGCGGAAGCGGAGTGACGGCAGGTGGGAAGGAAGAATAATAACTGGTTACGATAAGAAAGGTAAGCCGGTTACAAGGTATTTCTACGGCAAGAAGCAGAAAGACGTTACAGCCAAAATGGACGAGGTTAAAGCGGAATTATGCATGGGGAAGTATATTGAGCCGAATAAGATTACCCTTGGTGAATGGCTGGACATATGGTTGAACACGTATAAGAAGGGCGCCAGACCAACGACGCGCGGCACATATGAATATATAATAAGAGTCCACCTTAAACCCACTCTAGGCGGAGAACTGCTCAGGCAGCTGCAGCCGCACCAGCTGCAGAAATTTTTCAACGAACTGCTGGAGAATGGCCGGGTGCAGAAGGAGAAGCCGACCGCCGCCGAAAAGAAGAAGCGGAAGAAGGAGCAGCCCCCGGGCCTATCCAGGGCCACCGTTGAGAAGATACGAACAACAGTCAAGGCCGCGCTGAGCCAGGCGGTAGAGGACGGGCTGCTGCTCAAGAACCCCGCTAAAAGCACAAAACTGCCGGAGGAAACTGAGAAAAAGGAAGTCGTGCCCTTCACCAGCGAGGAGGCTGAGAAATTCCTGAACAGCATCAAGGGGCATCGTCAGTTTGCAGCATACTATATAGATCTTTTCGCCGGCCTGCGACGCGGGGAAACCCTGGGCCTGATGTGGGATGATATTGACTTTGAGGGCAAGACTTTAAAGATCGTCCGGGAACTGGTGTCCGTGAAGGATGAAAAGACTAAAAAATACTGCCTGATATTCCAACCGCCTAAAACTCCAAAATCGCAAAGGACCATCCCCATGACTGGAGATATGATCAAGGTATTGAAAGCACACAAGGCAAAGCAAAACGAGGAAAGGCTGTTTTTTGGAGCCGCTTACCACAACGAGAACCTTGTATTTTGCAGCGAGGACGGCAAGAGAATTTGGCCGCGTCATTTCAACCAGCAGTACACCATCCTCTTGAAAAAAGCCGGCATCCCCCACAAGAAGCCGCACACGATGCGACATACCTGCGCTTCCCTGCTGCTGGATGCCGGCGAGGAGCTGAAGGTCGTTCAGGAGATACTGGGCCACAGCCGAATTGGAACGACGGCTGATATTTATAGCCACCTAACCGAAAAGTCTATAGAGAAGTCCTTAGACAAAATGTCCACCATGATAAAAGTTGATCTGCCGGAAAACTCCCAATAAACGAACTTGAAAACTATGGTCAAATCATGGTCAAATCGACCAATGGAAAAGGGTTCCAATCGCTGGAACCCTTGCTGTTACTGGTGGGCGCAGTAAGGATTGAACTTACGACCCCCTCCGCGTCAAGGAGGTGCTCTCCCACTGAGCTATGCGCCCGTCTTGCTTGTAATATGTATTATAACCGCGTCACTGTTACAGGTCAAGCTGGCTGCAGAATCTTTTTCTCCAATAAGCGGAAACTATCTCAAAAGAGACTTTTAAACTCCAGGAGGTGCGGAAGGCAATCTGGTCTCCCGGTCAAGTTAAACCCATGGAACCAACCTTACGCCCTGCGCCATTTGATTCCGAACGGAGAGGATCTAACAAAGGATCCCTTGCTAAAATGCAAAGACCTTTTGCAGAAAACTATGGAAAATGGTCCGTATGCCATGCTGTCACCGGTATTCCCCAAAGAGGGCGTTTCCCTCTTTGAGACGGTGAAAAACCGGGAACTGGAGGGGATCGTCGCCAAAGGTAACGATACGCCCTACATTATTGGCAAGAAAAGCAATCACTGGCTGAAGATCAAGAATCGCCGGAGACAACAGGTCGTCATCGGCGGGTATATCACCGCTAGTGGAAACCTCAAGAGTATTCTGGTAGGCGCCTTTGGGGAAGATAAACTGATATATTTAGGCGCGTCGGCTCGGGATTCGGGAAAACAGAAAAAGAGCTTCTCTCTGTTCTCCAAGCCCTGTCCAGGGAAAACTCCCCCTTTGAACCCGCACAGAAAATTAATAGCGACGTTCGGTGGGTGGAACCTCTGCTTGCCGCTGAAATCGAATTCCAGGAATGGACGCCGGACCTCAAGCTGCGGCAGCCGGTCTTGATCAGGTTTCTTCAAGTTCCGCCGAAAGGCTGTTCACTTTTTCCTCAAAATAAGAGGAATAAAAAAGTTGAAGGGAAACAACAATAACTCTGAGGATTCTATGGAGAACTTTCTTTTTTTTACCCAACTTTTGCTATATTTCTTTTTTGCCTGAATTACATTGATGAAAAGAGGGGTTAACAATTATAGCTGAATTCCGAGACTGTCCAACACAAAAACTGATTTTAGCAATATTTATGATTCTTTTGTTCTGCCTGACTTCGCCGCATCAGCTCTTTGCATCGCCCAAGCTTCCCTGCCCCTGTGCTTTATACAACAGAGAGCTATACGTAACCAAGCCGATCATCCAGGGAGACGACGTCTGGGAACTCCAAACCCGCCTCCAGCAACTGGGCTTCTATAAAGGCGCCTGTGATGGGATTTATGGCAAGAATACGGCGGCGGCTGTCCGCGCTTTTCAAAAAACTAAAAAACAACCTGTTACAGGAAGAGTGGCGTCAGCTACCTGGAAAGCCCTGGGGGAAGGCTGTGAACATCCGGATAGCGGCGCCCCTATCGCCGACGCTCCTGAAAGAAACGTGAGTTTAATCGTGGATCTGGAAACAATGACCTTAACGGTCATGGATGGCGATCGTCCCATCAAGGATTTTCCGGTAGCCGCAGGAAAATCGTCTACCCCCTCGCCCATCGGGGAATGGAAAATAGTGAACAAAGAGCATGACTGGGGGGGGCCGTTCGGAGTGCGCTGGATGGGACTCAGCGTTCCCTGGGGAATCTACGGCGTTCATGGAACAAACAGCCCCTGGTCAATCGGCAGCCCGGTTTCCAGTGGCTGCATCAGAATGCATAACGATGATGTCGTCCAGGTTTTTGATTTGGTGTCTGTCGGGACAATGGTAAAAATAAAGGCGCCCCTGACCTGGCTGGTAGGCAGTCTGGGCCATACCTTAAAAACCGGTTCTAACGGACCTGATGTGGTTTACGGCCAACTGCTGTTAAAGGAAACCGGATTCTATCCCTACTACTGCGACGGCTCTTACGGCGGCCTCACTGAACTAGCGGTACGCTCATACCAAATGCATACGGGGCTCCCCATATCGGGGCAAATTGATCAAAAAACACGAGAGCATATGGAAGAGAAAATAGGGCTCTATTGAGAACAACGGTCGCTATTAATTCGTCCATCGTCCCGTTGTTAATCCACGGCGCAAACGCATCCCTATGCGGAAATTCCGTGCCAACCATGGAGAATACCGTATCCATTTTCTGAATCCTATTTCCTTATAATTCATGGCAATCAAGGCCGCCGCCACATCCACCGCTTCTTGATCAAGCTCCTTCCAAATCTGACACACGCGACTTTCAATCTCCAGCTTCGGATAGAGAATACGCCATATTTCCCCGGAAAAATCCCGGTTTCTCAGCCCTTCGATACCGGCAATCCAGCGCACGGCCTGCCGGCCGGTAATCAACGCCGCGTCGATGCCGCCGCCGTGAAGAGGAGAGGCACAACCTGCGGCATCCCCAACCAGCAGCAATTTCCCATACTGGAGCCGTTCGCGCATGCGAATCGGTACAATGCCTCCATTTTTTCTTAAAACTTTGCCGGTAACTTTTTCCCGGGCCATCAGCTGATCCAGCCAATTCCACATCAATCTGCCCGGCAAATTTCTTTCTTCGCCGTCAGGATCAAAATAGCCAAAACCAACATTGGCAATCGCGCTGCTCTTGGGAAAAATCCAAAAATAACCCTGATAATAGGGAAACGGCAAGAACTTCAAACGCCGGCCTTGTTCGGAAAAATCCCCTTCCAAGACATACTGAACCGTTACCGCCCCGTTGCGCCTGTAATAATCACGAAAACCATACCTAACAGAGGTAATGGATGGGATACCGCTGGCGTCAATCACCCAGTCATACTTTGACTCCAAATTGTGAAGGTCATGCGGCGTCACCCGGGTATATTCAAAGATCCTGGCCCCCGCTGCTCTGGCTTGCTCTGCAAGATTTTTTTGCCATTCTGCCCTGTCAATCATCCACAGATTAATTTCCCGGCAGTCGACGCGATATTCTTTTTTTACCTTGAGCAGAGCTTCGTCTACTTTATAGCAAACCCCCGCCTGCGGCATGCTCACCAAATGCATCGAGTCGTAAAAGCCCTCCCCGCACCTGATGTGTTTACCGATCTCACTGCGCTCAAAAAGATCAACGGTCAGACCCAAACGGGCGCCTTCCCTTGCCGCCGCCAGGCCCGCAGGGCCGGCTCCAATCACACAAACTCTTTTCTCGACCATGCCTACTCACCCGCGTCCACAAAAATTACCGCGCTTCAACAGAATTTTTATGTTTTACCATTTCCCGCAGTCTATGCAATTTCTCAAATTGGGCTGTAAAGCCGTCCCACATTTCACCGATCAGATAGACTTCCGGTAAAGCGGCCAGCTCTTCTGTGACAAGATGAAAATCAATATTCCCCTTCCCCGGCGCCAGGTGACCGTCATTTGATCCATCGTTATCATTTATATGGAAGTAATGGCCGCCTGCTCTTCTGATCCATCGCTCCGGCTTAGTTTCGCTCATACAGTTGCAGTGCCCGATATCGATGCAGCTTGAAATCTGGGGAGAATCCAGCGCTTCCAGCAGTTTGGCAAAAGTCTCAGGCAGTTTATCATAAACATTCTCCAGCAGAATGGTTACCCCGCAGTCTTTGATCTTCCGCAAGAAGGCATCCCAAAAAAGCACATTTACATCCAGCCACAGCTGATCGTACTTGTCATAGCCTGTAGTCGTATCATAGAAAGAATGGATAACCAGCCGGCGTACTCCCAGCTTCTCTGCGGCAGTAACAGCCTGCAGGTACCTTAATTCGGCCACGCCTTTCACCTTTCGGTCAATACTGGTGGGCACAAGGTTGAGGTAAGGCCCATGCATGGTGACTTCCCCGGTAAAACCGGAAAGCATACCCCTGTAATCCTCGATAATATCCGTATTTTCCAGGCTATCCGGCATGATGAAATCCTGCAGTTCCAAAACATCAAAACTCTCCACACAAAAATCCCAATCCTTAAGAAATCTTTGTTTATAAGCTCCGACTCCCAATTTTACCTTTTCCATCAATTAATCTGTCCTTCCTGGCACTGTTTTTTTATATTTAACCAGCGATTCTTTCTATTCTTCGTCGAAGCATAATAAAAAACCTGCCGATATTCGCCGACTCCGTTTCTGATATACCATTATCCCCCTTAGTCGGTAATTAACCGCTGGTATCGGTTATTAATTTCCGCTATCATATATGATGAGCGAAAGTGATTACTACAAACTTGTGGAGGAGGAAAGATAATATGCGTTATAAGGACTCGGTTGAAGACAAAGTTCACAGCAAACTCTCGGGCAGGTTACAGGGAATTTATACCCTGTTCGGGCAAGTCCCCGACGTGTTGGAAGATGTGTGGATCGCTGTCGCCCAGAAAGACGATGCCCGAGCAGAACTGGCAATCAGCAAGCTGCCGCAAGAGAACCAGTTTATCCTCAAATACGAGGAAGCTATCCCCAATTGCGGTGATTGGGAAAAATGTGCCGTGGTTTTGGACAAGTCGGACGAGCGGCGGGAACTCATGCGCTGTTGGTAAGGATGGGCAAGGAAAAATTGGCGTGTTAGAGTTGGCCGAGGAGGAGATCCGTAGGTTGCCATCTCTTAACTATTGAGGAGTGACCAGCATGAACTAATCATGAACGGCCACTCCCCTTATTAGCTAATTCTACTCAAGTTCAAAAATAGCTTGTCCAAATCCTAAAAAATTGGGTTCGAAAATCAGTTCTAGGCCAGCGGCTGTGCTTGGCACCTCGAAGGCTACTTCTCCCCTCATTTTTCTCCCTGGACCTAACTCGCCGTCAAGACCTGTTTTAGAGTCCTCGGTTATTGTTATGGTGTAGTTATATCCTTCGCTGTCCGCCATTTTGAACATAAGCATTGAGCTTAAAGATTCTGATTTATCGCTTAAATTCTCGATTGTGCAGTCTGCGATCTTATATATATTTCCTTCCGCTGGCTTAAGGAATTCGCCCCCCACAGAATCCTTGATGTTGTTGACTGTGATGACCAATTCCCCCATTTCTACACGTTCCCCGACTTTGAACTTTTCTACTTGCTTCTCAGCGCCGTCTCCTGAGTTTGTCGACTTTTTGGGCGTCGTTGTCTCAGCAGAGCATCCTGAAAGCAATCCGATAAACATAAGGCAAAAGATCAAGATAAAAATATTCCTTACGCGCCTCATCTTTGTACCTCCTTGTATACTATGAGCAGCGACCGATTTAGAGGATAATTTCCAATTCGGTTGAGGCTCATTTTGATTTTGATCTTTGAAAATAATAGCTGAACAACACCGTTTACCTTCCGGCAATCTGGACAGCAGCGGCTCAGGCTTAAGAGAATACCTGTACCATCAATAGCCGCAGGAATACCTTTTTCCTGCCTGTTCGGTTCAAAAAATGTGAATTTATAAGGATTAAGCCCTTGAGCAATTAAGTGCGGAATTTCTAAGTATTGTGAAGGACTTAGCTATTTATATATTCTTGCTTTTTATAAGTAATCGTGGCAATCAGGAAGATTACCGCAAAAATTAAGCAGATTACGCCCCATACAATCAGATCCTTGTAGATACCGTGAGCAGTCAGCCCGATAATGCCTGCCAGCGTATAAAAGATCAGGCAAACAATGCCACCGCCTTTGCTATTTCTGGCTGCAATGGCTACAATACCAGCAATAAGCATAAGAACTGCGACAAATATTCCAGCGCCTCCGCTGGTACCTCCCTCATTCGCCAAAGCGTCGCCGACAGAAGCCGCGCAGGACTGGAACAGAACGACAAAAGTAAGTACAACGCTGATAATGCCGATAATCAGTTTTGCAGTTTTCATTTTACTCCCTCCCATGTTGACTTATAATTCTCGTTTTACATGCTCTTGCAGGCAAGAGGATATTCGCAACCCAACCTGGCTCCCGCTTCCGCTATCCACTTTCGTTATCCCCCCTTTTGCCAATTGCTATTTGCTGATTACAATTAGCATTATAGAGAGATTCCAAAAGATTTTTCCCGTAGATCACGGGAAAATCAACCGGCGCTGCAGCTGAGCTCCGCTTCACCTTGTTCCGATAACCATTCGTTGACGGTATCCACCGAGGAAACTCCTTTATTGATCGCAATGATGAGGATAGCGTCTCTTTTTTTCTTTGGGTATAACGCTGCCAGACCGTAAAGCGCCAAAGCCCTCTGCGTCTCCTTTAAGGTCATGCCTATTGCAATAAAAATCCGAAGCAGCTTGTCCCTGTCTGTTGTATGCGTTTCGCCGCTCAATAGTTTATATCCATACTTCTGTGGCAGGTCTGCCTTTTGGAATATATCCTGCCTCTTTAGCTTTTTCCGGCTTATGATAGAGTCCATGTAGGCGGGAAACCCGCACAGCTGACCCGCAAGGTATTTGTTGTTGAATTGTTCGATATCCTCTTTTTCGGCGTTCCTTAGAACTTTCATGAGATGGGCGGTGCTGTCTTTTTCCATGGCATTCTCCATTTTACAATCAGAGGAAATGTATGGTGATATTATAGATTTATTATATCTTTTGCCCATTTTGTATAGCCCCCAGGCAGGCATACATTATTGATATATCGAAGAAAATCTTTAAGCCACCGTTTTGA
>DHAA01000026.1:0-7010 GCA_002397275.1 Thermacetogenium sp. UBA4966
CCGTTTTAGCCTTGCCGGTAACCGTTCCCGAATCTGTGACGGAAATGGTGAGGCGCCGGGGAGGGAAAGTCAAGCGTACAAAAACCGCTCCCTGGGCTGTCATGCAGGCCGTTTTAGAAGAGGATGTGCGCGCCTCACAACAGCGCTGGCCGCAGTTTCTCCTCTATAGCGACGCTTTGGCGGTTTTGGCTTCACTGGGCGAATTTTTAGCGCGCCGGTCGCAGTCTCTCTCAGAGGTTTTGGCTGAACTTCCAGGCTTTATTACGGCCAGAAGGGATGTCCAGGTCGATTGGGATGATAAGGGCAAAGTGCTGCGTCATCTGGCCAAGGAGTCTGCGGAACAGAAGATAGAGACCGCTGAAGGGATCAAGGTGCGGCATCCGCAAGGGTGGGCGGCGGTGCTCCCTGATGCGGAGGAGCCGGTGTGCAGGGTGTACAGTGAGGCGTTCAACCAGGAAGCAGCAGAATCTTTGACCGAAATGTACGTACAGAAAATCGAGGATATCCTGAAATAGTTACTACCCAAGTTGGTGGTTGGGAAAAGAGCTAAAAGCCGGCTTGATTCCGGCGAAGCGACCATATGGAGTCCCGGGTAACGGCATCAGGCGCAGCGAAGTTGCCGGTTAAGAGCAAGCGGAATCCAACCGGCCTCCAATTTCCGACCTCCGACATCCACTAGCCGACCGCCGCTGCTTCCGGGGAGACGGCGCCCGGAAGATCGGCGACATTTGAGGAGCAATAGACGCGGTAGTCGACCTCCGGGAAGATGTTGTTGCTATTTTCTATCCAATGCAGCCACCCTTCGTCGATCCTATTTCCTTTGATTTCCTCATAAATCCTGGTAAAGTTGGCGATATGTGATTGGAAACGCATTTTGGCGTATTCCACCATGGTTCCGGTCTTCATGATAAAAGGCCAATCGCTGCTCTGTGCCAGGAGCAGTTCTCTGGCCGCCTGGTTGAGAGCGCGCCTCTGTGTGCCTTCTGCCTCTGGATAGCTGTTGGCCAGCTCGATCATGCGATCTCCCGCCTTGTGCAGGTGACGCCAGATCCAGTCGTTGGCGCCGTTCAGCCAAACCTCGTGATACCCCTTCCAACCCCAGCTTGACTCACAGGGGGTTGCCACCTGATTGTGGGGATAGATCCGCAGGTAATCGCCGGGGGTGATCATCTCTATGTTCTGCTGGTCGCAGCTAATTTTTCGGATGAGGAAATCCAGCCACTGAGGCCCCTCAAACCACCAGTGTCCGAAAAGCTCGGCATCGTAGGGCGCTACGATCAGCGGCTTGCGGTCGAAGATACCGGAGAGCCACTCTATCTGCTTCTCACGGTTGAACATGAAGTTTCCGGCATGCGTGGCCGCCTTTTCCAATGCCCAGGACCTGACATAGGGTTGTTTGTCATCGGTGTCGCCGGTGATACGGTAATATTTGATCCCGGTATGAGTACGTATATGGCCGTCAGGCAGGTAGGGCCCGATATAGGAAAGATCCAGGTCATAACCGATGTCCCGATAAAAGTCGCGGTAGTCGAAATCACCCGGATAGCCTTCTTTCGCGCTCCAAACCTGTTTCGACGACTCTCTGTCCCGGCCGAAGGCCGCTACGCCGCTAGGGCAGTAGAGCGGAGCGTAATTGCCATATTTCGGGCGGGGGGAAGCATAGAGAGTTCCATGATTTTCGACAAGAAAATATTTAACGCCGTGCTGTTTTAAAATTCTGTCATCCCCAGGCTTATAACCACACTCCGGCAGCCAGAAGCCGCTAGGCCGCCTGCCGAAGCAGCGCTCGTAGAGATCTACGCCCACCGCTGCCTGAGCATTGATCACCTCTCTCTGTAGACCCAATAGAGGAAAGTACCCGTGAGTGGCCCCCGATGTTATGATCTCCAGCCTGCCGGCATCCTGGAGCCGTTTGAAGGCCTCCGCAAGATTCCAGTGATATTTTTCTGTGAACAGGTAATGGGCGTGGGTGAAAAGATCCCGGTAAAGCTGGGCTGTGCCGTGAAATTCCGGCTGGTATCTTGTTCTGGCCACTTCTTTGTCGGCCAGTTCCAGCAAATGCTCTAAATGCCGAACATAGCGCCCTCTCAAGAGGTCGTCGTTGAACATGGAGAGCAGGGTTGGTGATAAATTGAAAGTCACACGGTAATCTATCCCATCCTCAGCCAGCTTATCAAAAACCCATAAAAGAGGGATGTAAGTTTCCGTGATAGCTTCGTACAGCCATTTTTCCTCAAGAAAGTATTCGTTTTCCGGGTGGCGTACATAGGGGAGATGCGCGTGTAAAACCAGTGCAAGGTAACCCTTTGTCATCATCTTTTCCTTTCCGTTGTCTTTATTTACCAGTTCATGGGGGAACTGATCTGTTCTTCTTCTAGTTTTTTAGCGGCGCCAGCTTTTAAACTCATTTCCTCAATAAATCCGGGGGAACCGTGTACGTCGATATACCTTCCGTAAACCTTCTTTTCATATGTAGTGGGGAGCAGCCACTCCGAACTGACGATTTCAGAAACATCATCCCGGGGTGTAGTCACCATATTGGAACGAGCGATAAAGATCTGGGTTCCGTCGGGCATAACGCGGCTTAGTTCAATAAAATAACTGTGCCCCGGTTTTCCGGTGTGTATATACCAGTTGTCGGCAAAGTCGTTGATTTCTATTTCCGCCGCCTGCCGGGAGTCGAAAAAGTACCGATTTGTTGCGTCATATACTTTTAGTACAGGACGGGAAGACTCCCAGGCACGGGCGCCGTAACGCCGGCAAACATCTTCTTTAGCAGCCTTGCCGATCTCCCAGTAGGCGAAGAGCCAATAGGGATCTCGGACCATTGCGGTTAAATAGGTATCCCCATAGCGATAAGGTATTGACGGCAGAGGATGCTCTGCTTCCCGGCGGGGCAAATCCTTCTGAGCAACCTGCCCTCCATGTTTTGCAGCGGCAAGATCTGCAGGCCGCGGGGATACCGTATCTAAAAGGGGAGGCGTCATCTCCTCGGCGGCCTCCATATCATCCTGTCGCCGGATGGGGGGGTTACTTCCGCCGGGTTTCCTTTGTGCAGAACGAATCCTTTCCCGGCGCGGGATCCCTCCGGGATGTTTTTTTGTGGACATCCAAGCCAGACCTCCTACAGCTAAAATTGCTAGTAATAAAAGAGAAAACTCCCACAGGGCCACCTTCTGACTGCCTCCTTCTTTTGGGCGCCGCGACCCGTTTTAGATAATAAAGAGTAATTCTATCAGCGTAAGGGAAAAATGATAATTGAACAGAAAACCAATTCTCTTGTATTATGTCCAATGTCTATTGGTTTATTGCATGCTCAAATTTACTAGATAAGGGGATTGGCGGATGCCGAGAGCACTGACCCTGGGAAATGGGAATTTATTGGTTAATTTCGATGGCCAACTCAACATGCGCGACCTTTACTATCCTGTCGTGGGTATGGATAATCATATCGGCGGGCAGCGCTGCAGCGCAGGCTTTTGGGAGGAAGGTTCTTTTACCTGGTTTTGGGATGATAATTGGCGGAAAAAAATAGCTTACCATGACGACAGCCTGATCGGCTTGGTTACGGCGCTCAACGAAAAAAAAGGGCTGGAAGTGCGGATTAGCGACGGCGTACATTTTCATTACAATCTTTTTGTCAGGAAAATGACCGTTAAAAATTTAAAAAACTGGCCGCGCCGCATCAGGGTCTTTTTCAGCCATGATTTTTCGATCCGCGGAAATAATATTGGAGACACCGCCTTTTTTGACCCTGTATCCCAGGGGCTCTGCCACTATAAACGTGATATCTATCTTTTGCTCAACGGATCAACTCAGGGAAAGGGGATTTTTCAATATGCAACAGGCCGCAAGCGTTTTTTAGGCGCGGAGGGTACCTGGCGGGATGCGGAAGACGGTTGGTTAGGGGGAAATCCTATAGATCACGGCTCTGTTGACAGTACCGTTAGTTTTGAAATGAATCTGGAGGCCGATGAACAGGAGGACCTGTGGTATTGGATAGCTGTGGGGGATCGGCTGCAAGCTGTCCGAAATTTGGACAAGGCGGCGCATGAGCAGGGAGCCGGCTATCTCCTGCAGGAAACCAGAGAATACTGGCGGAACTGGGTCAACAGGCATAACTGGGAGTTCGGCGACCTTCCCGAAAAAGTGAGCGGTCTCTTCAAGCGCAGCCTGCTCATTGTGCGTACGCAGTGCGCCGGCAACGGTGCTATCTTAGCCGCGACCGACAGCGATATACTGGCTACATCCCGGGATAATTACAACTATATTTGGCCTCGGGACGCCGCGCTGGCTGCCGTTGCCCTGGATCGGGCGGGTTTTCCTGAGATTCCCGCTCGTTTCTTTTGCTTGTCCGCTCAGATGATCACCGAGGACGGTTATAACCTGCAAAGGTATAATGCCGACGGCACTCCTGGCTCCAGCTGGTATCCGCTGCTTCGCGAGGGCAGAGAACAAATTCCCATTCAAGAGGATGAAACCGCTCTGGTGATCTGCGCTCTCTGGCATCACTACCGGCGATACCGAAACTTTGAGGAGATGGTCCCCTTATACTGGGATCTGATTAAAAAGAGCGGGGATTTCCTGCTGCAGTTCCGCGATCCTCAAACCGGCCTTCCTTTAACCAGTTACGATCTCTGGGAGGAACGACGGGGAGTGTTTAGTTTCACTGCGGCAGCTGTCTGCGCAGGGCTGACTGCCGCCGCAAATTTCGGGAATCTCTTCGGCGATGCCCGGAGGGCGCAGCTCTACCGCCAGGGCGCCCAAGAGATTGAAAAGGGGATCGAGAACTATCTCTATGACGAAAAAGCGGGGCGCTTTCTGCGGGGGATCTATTACCGCCAAAGGGATGACAAACTGGAGTTGATCCCCGACTTTACTCTTGATTCCAGCCTTTACGGTCTTTTTGGTTTTGGGGTGTTCGCGGCTGACGACCCTCGAGTGGAGAGGACGATGAAAGCGGTTGAAGAAGGATTGAGAGTGAACACCTGGGTGGGAGGGCTGGCCCGCTATACGGCCGATTGGTTCTACAGGATGAGCGACGACATAGAAAATGTTCCCGGCAGCCCCTGGATTATCACCACCCTCTGGCTGGCTGAGTGGTATTCCGCTAAAGCCAAATCAAAAAAAGACCTGAGCCAGGCCAGGCTGCTCCTGGAGTGGGCGGCGGAGCGCGCCATGGAAAGCGGTGTTCTGGCTGAACAGTATCACCCCTATACAGGGGAACCCCTCTCTGTCGCTCCTCTCACCTGGTCGCACAGCACCTTTATTTTGGCGGTGGCCAACTACACAGACAAGTGGCGGGAACTCTAAAGCGCGGTTTGTTCAAGGCAGACCACGGCTTTTTCCAATTGGTGATCCTTAATTACGGTCACCTTAATTTTGAGCCCATCAACATCCAATTCAGGTGTGCTCCCATCCTCCGGAACAAACCCCAGTAAGCCTAAAACAAAGCCGGCAAATGTATCATAGTCGTTTTCCGGCAGTGATACGCCAAGCTGTTGGGAGACTAATTTCAAAGGAGTCGATCCTCGTATTTTCCAGGTTTGCGAATCAATAGGTTCAATCAGCGGCGGTTCCTCAGGAATTGAAGCATCGTCTTCCAAATCTCCGACAAGCTCTTCCAGCAGGTCGTTCATGGTAATGATACCGTTCATACCGCCGTATTCATCCAACACTATGGCAAAATGGTTCCTGCTTTTCTTCATATTGCGAAACAGTACGTCGGTGCGTACTGTTTCAGGTACAAAGTATGCAGGCCTTACAGCTTTTTTCATGATATTATCACGTGTTTTTTCTTTAATCCGGAAATAATTTTTAGTGTTTAAAATCCCGATAATATTGTCGGTGGTTTCGTGACATACCGGATAGTAAGTATGTCTGCTTTCAGTGATTGTTTTTTCCCACTGCTCAACGCTTTCATCAAGCCACAAAAGAGAAACGTCAGTTCTATGGGTCATAACCTCTTCAGCTGCTTTGTCATCAAATTCAAATATATTCTGAATCATTTCGTTTTCACTATGGTCTATGGCGCCTTTTTTACTTCCTTCATATAACATCATCCTGATTTCTTCCTCTGTGATCACATCATCTTCAGCGTATGGATCGATACCAATGAGCTGCAGAATCCCATTCGTGGATATGGTCAGCAACCAAACCAGCGGTGCAAATACTTTGGAAATGAAGTAAACAAGCCCTGACATGGCCAGCGCCAGCTGTTCGGATTTCCTCATGGCCACCCGTTTGGGAACAAGTTCTCCCAATACAAGTGTAAAATATGATAAAATTAAGGTTGTTGCAATCACGGCTATGGTATCGAGAGTAGAAGCAGGGATGCTTGTCACCCCAATGCTGATCAGCCAATTTACCAGCCTGTCGGAAAAATTTTCGGCGGCAAAGGCGCTTGCCAGGAAACCGGCCAAAGTAATACCAACCTGTATAGTGGATAGAAAGCGTGCAGGCTGTTTGGTTAGTCGGGAAAGCTTCACAGCTCGCTGATCACCCGCTGCGGAAAGCCTGGCGATCTTGGTGTCATTCATAGAAATAACCGCAATTTCAGCGCAGGCAAAGACAGCGTTGATAACAATTAAGGTTAGCTGTAAGAGCAATTGCCAAAATAGAGGGTCATTGTCAGTCAAGGGAATACCACCATTCTTGAATGATAATACGTTGCTTTACACTATCTCTTTTTGCATAAACAGCATTAAAAAAACGACACACAAGCAAAAACAGAGAAAAGCATCTGTCGATGCGGCGTCGCCTCATCCTCGTCAGTTGAATTATAATAAATTTTTCAGGCAAAGGTGAATCGTCCACTCGAGCGATACACTCCTTAACATCACATAAATAATACCATATGAATTATATTGTGTCAATGCTTCTGTGCGCATTGTTCCTGCCTGGGCTGAAGCGCTGATGCATAGAGAATAACGCGCCTCGTCTGTGACGCTATTTTGCGTTATAATAAATATATCGATTTAATGCAACGGCACATAATAAGAAATATTAAA
>DHAA01000026.1:7205-28507 GCA_002397275.1 Thermacetogenium sp. UBA4966
TATTAAAAATGGTCTTGACTATGAAATGAAGGATATAAGCTGCTAATATCAGATGGGGGGATGTCGGCATGACGGTTGCCCGGGAGATCCGTATTGAAGGGGTGGTCCAGGGTGTGGGGTTTCGCCCCACTGTTTTTCGTTTGGCCGACAAATATGGGATCAAGGGGTGGGTTATAAACTCTTCCGAGGGTGTGGGCATCTGGGCCGAGGCCGCGGAAGAGACCGTCGACGCCTTTTACCGTGAGATCCTCGCTCATCCGCCTAAACTGGCCATGATCGTTAAACACAGCATTGAGCCCCGCGCTGTACAGGGGTTTGACCGCTTCTTTATCAAGCACAGCGAGAAAAGCGAGCGCAGGGATGTGATCATTTCTCCGGATGTAAGCACCTGTGAGGACTGCTACCGGGAAATCATGGATGCGGATGATCGCCGCTATCACTACCCTTTTACCAACTGTACCAACTGCGGGCCTCGCTTTACCATAATTATGGATATTCCTTATGACCGGGAGAAGACCACGATGCGGGACTTTCCTATGTGCCCGCAGTGCGCCCATGAATTTGAGGACCCTATGTTCAGGCGCTTCCATGCGCAACCCAACTGCTGCCCGGAGTGCGGTCCTCATACTACTCTCTGCGATAGCAAGGGGAACGTTTATCCGGGGCTGGGACATCGGTTTCTAAAAGAGGGCAAGATCCTGGCGGTCAAGGGTTTGGGGGGCTTTCACCTGGTCTGCGACGCTACCAACGAGGAATCGGTGGCTGCTTTAAGGCGCCGCAAAGTGCGGGAGTTCAAGCCCTTTGCCGTGATGTGCAAAGACCTGGCTGTGGCGGAAAGATACTGCCGCCTCTCGCCGCAGGAGGCCGACCTTTTGGAGAGCCCGGCGCATCCCATTGTGATCATGGAGCGGTTAAGGCTCAATGATCTGCCGCCTGAGGTAGCGCCGGGGATCAAGACGCTGGGCGTCATGCTCCCCTATACGCCCCTGCATCACCTTCTTTTTGAGGAGGGGTTGGAGATCCTGGTGATGACCAGCGCCAATATCAGCGATGATCCCCTGGTCATCGATAATGATGAAGCCCTGGAGAAGCTGCAAGGGATCGCCGATTACTTCCTCTTGCATAACCGCAGGATTTTTAACCGCTGCGACGACTCGGTGGCCGCGGTTGTGGGCGGGGAGGTGCAGATTTACCGCCGCGCCAGGGGTTATGTGCCCCTGCCTGTTGATCTGCCTGTACAACCCCCGGCGGTGATGCTGGGGTGCGGCGGGGATCTAAAAAGCGCCTTCTGCATGACCAAGGGGAAGAGCGCCTATCTCAGCCAGCACCTGGGGGATATCAACCACTATGGAAACTACCGGCAGTTCTTGTATACCATACCCCGTTTTGAAACGATGCTCGATGTCCGGCCGCAGATCGCTGTCTGCGATCTGCACCCTGATTATATGGCGACGCGCTGGGCTAAGGGGCTGAAAGGGGTGCGCAAAGTCGGCGTTCAGCACCACCAGGCGCATATGGCCGCCTGCCTGGCGGAAAACCAGGTGACCGGACCCGCTCTGGGGGTGGTCTGCGACGGCACGGGGTACGGCTTGGACGGCGCTATCTGGGGCTTTGAGTTCTTTGCGGGCGCCCCGGCCAAACTGGAGCGCACGGCGCATCTTTCCTACATGCCGCTGCCCGGGGAGATTACGATTAAAAGGCCGTCCAGGATGTCTTTTACCTATCTCTACGAGCTTTTTGGCGAAGGCGGCTTGCCCTACGCCGCGCAGTATCTGCCGGACCTATCCCCAGAAGAGCGGCAGCTGCTGGCGAGGCAGTTGGACAACAGGTTCAATACGGTTTTGACCTCCAGCTGCGGCCGCCTTTTTGATGCTGTTTCCGCTCTGCTGGGGATCTGCGCCAGGGTGCAGTATGAGGGGCAGGCGGCCATCGAATTGGAGGCTGTCGCGGATAGAGACGCTGCCGACCCTTATGCTTTTGAGTTCCGTACCGATGCTAAACCTTACAGGCTGGGGGTGCGAGGCGTTTTCCAGGGAATATTGGCTGATTTGCAGAGCGCTGTCCCGGTTTCTATAATTTCCGGAAGGTTTCACAGCACAATTACCGAAATGATCATTATGGTTTTGAAGAAGATGAGGGAGGATACCGGACTGAATCTGGCGGCTGTGAGCGGCGGGGTGTTCCAGAACAAACTGCTCTTCCTTTCGCTGCGGCGGAGACTGCGGGAAGAGGGTTTTGAGGCTATCTGCCATCAGAGGGCGCCGACCAATGACGGCGGGATTTCGCTGGGACAAGTCTATATTGCAAGCGAGGTGATCAGGAAAGATGTGTCTTGCCATTCCATCAAAAGTTTTAAAGATTAAAGGATTGATCGCGGAAGTGGATATCGGAGGCAATGTCAAGGAAATAAACATCATGCTCACTCCTGAGGCGAAGGTCGGAGATTATGTGCTGATCCATGCGGGTTATGCCATTCAGGTGATCGATGAACAAGCGGCCGACGAAATTTTCGACGCCTGGGAGGATGCCTATGAAGCGCTCCAATAGAAAGGAATATGCGCGCTTTCTGCAAGAGCGGCTGCACGAGGAAACGGAGCGGCCGCTCACTGTGATGGAGGTCTGCGGCACCCATACCGTGGCCATCGCCAAAAGCGGCCTTCGAGATCTGCTGCCGGAAAAGATGCGTCTTCTGTCAGGTCCGGGATGCCCGGTCTGCGTTACAGACGACTACGACCTGGATCTGGTGATGGCCGTAGCGCGCAGGGAGGGGCTGATCCTGGCTACCTTCGGGGACATGATGCGCGTCCCCGGCACGGAAAGCAGTTTGCTGCGGGAAAAGAGCAAAGGCGCGGATGTACGCCTCGTTTATTCGCCGTCCGATGCTCTGCAATTAGCTGTAGAAAACCCGGGAAGCGAGGTGGTTTTCCTGGGGGTGGGTTTTGAAACCACGACCCCGGTTGTGGCCGCGGCGATAGAGCAGGCCGTGCAGATGGGGCTGCAGAATTTTTCTGTTTTTTCGCTGCATAAGCTGGTTCCCCCGATCATGAGGACCCTGCTTGAAGACCCGCAGGTGCAGATCGACGCTTTCCTCAATCCGGGGCATGTCTGCGCTATTCTGGGCACGGAGCCCTTCCGGTTTATTGCTGAAGAATATGGGAAACCATGCGTCGCAGCTGGGTTTGAAGCCGCGGATATCCTGGAGGCCCTGCTGCTTATCGTTCGCCAGTACCGTGAGGAGAGCCCTGCTGTGGAAATTCAATATAAACGGGCTGTTCGCCCCGAGGGGAACCCGGTGGCTGTGGGCTTTATTGAGAAGTACTTCACTCCTGTACAGGCCCGCTGGCGGGGGATCGGCGAGGTGGCGGCAAGCGGCCTGGAGCTGCGGGAGGAGTACGCGCGCTATGACGCCAGAAAGCGGTTTCCCGTGGCTGTGAAACCGGGGAAACGCCGCCAAGGATGCGCCTGCGGGGAGATCCTCAAGGGGCTAAAGCTGCCCCTGGAGTGTCCGCTGTTTGCTAAAGTCTGTACCCCGTCGCAGCCTGTAGGGCCCTGTATGGTTTCTACAGAGGGGTCTTGCGCCGCATATTACCGTTATGGAAGACAGAAAAGTGGTGTTCGCAGTTGAAATATGGAGTAGATGAGCTGGTTATTCTCGGTCATGGCAGCGGCGGAACGCTTACCAATCAGTTGATCAGGGAAGTTTTTCAGGAAGCCTTTGCCAACCCGGTTCTCGATGAGATGCTGGATGCGGCGGTTTTGCAGGCGCCGGGGGGAAGGATTGCCTTTACTACAGACTCCTTTGTCGTGGACCCCATTTTCTTCCCGGGGGGGGATATCGGCACTATCGCTGTCTGCGGGACGGTCAACGACCTGGCGGTAAGCGGCGCGGAGCCCTTGTATCTGAGCGCCGGGTTTATCATTGAAGAAGGCCTGCCGATTGCCGATCTGCAGCGAATCGTGCAGTCTATGCGGGAGGCGGCGCGGGCTGCCGGTGTCCATGTGGTGACCGGGGATACCAAGGTAGTCGGCAGGGGAAGCGCGGACAAGGTTTTTATCAACACCGCGGGTATCGGTGTGCTCCCGGAAGGGAGATCCCTCTCTCCGCGGCGGGTAGAGATCGGTGACGCGGTCCTGATCAGCGGTACGATGGGGGATCATGGCTTGACGATTTTGGCGCAGCGGGAGGGGCTGTCTTTCTCCACGCCTGTAGAGAGCGATTGCGCGCCTTTAAACCGGATTGCTAAGGCGATCATGGATGCCGGAGGAGACGGCGTCAGATGTATGCGTGATCCCACCCGGGGGGGCTTGGCTACTACTTTAAACGAGTTGGCGCTGCAGAGCAACAAGGGGATCCTCATCCGGGAGGAGAGCATCCCGCTTCGCCGCGAGGTCGTCGCGGCCTGTGAGATGCTGGGGCTGGACCCCCTTTACCTGGCCAATGAGGGCAAGTTGATTGTGATAGCTGCTCCGCAGGCGGCAGACGGTATTCTGCAGGCGATGAGATCCCTGCCCGAAGGGAAGGGGTCCGTGCAGATCGGCCGTGTGCTTGCCGAGGATGCGGGGCTGGTGCTTCTGGAAACCGAGCTGGGGACGACAAGGATCATCGGCATGCTGGAGGGAGAGCCCCTGCCCAGGATATGTTAGCAGCTAATAATAATTTTGATTGATGAGAGGAGTATTTTAAATTTTTCCTCTAGAAGAAATGAATGAGAGAAACTCTTACCCGAGAGGGCGGCCGCCCTGGGGGTTTGTAGATATAGCGGTGATATTTGCTCTGCTTTTTCTGTTCTCTGTTTTTTTCGCTGCTTTCGGTTTGCCGCTGGCCAACCTCGTTTTGCGGCTATTACCGGGGAGCGGCGGTATCGAAGAGGCGGTTTTATTGGCAGGCGGTTTTCTGCAGAGCTTCCTGATGATACTCTTGATACTTGTGTCTGCATGGATCAGAAAAGCTCCTCTGAGCGCCCTGGGGTTCGGCAATTTTAGCTGGAAAAACCTGTTGCTCTACGGGATTATCGGGGGAATGGGCGTTTTCCTGATGGTCACAGTGATCATGTCTCTGCTCATCTCTTTGCTTCCCGCTCCTCCGCAGCCCCAGCCTGTGGCGGAGATGATCTTAAAGGCGAAGGATTGGCGGCAAATTTTTCCGCTGCTGCTGCTGGTTGGTGTTTTCGCTCCTGTAAGTGAAGAGATGTTTTTCCGGGGTTTTATCTATCCGGTTTTGCGCAGCCGGTTGGGCGTTGTCTGGGGGATAACCGCGGTCGCTTGTCTTTTCGGTTTAATACACTTCGACTTAGTTCGCTTTATTCCTTTGGCTTTAGGGGGCGCCTGCCTTGCTGCCTTTTGCGAGAAATCTAAATCAATATATCCTGCCGTTGCGGCCCACAGCATATGGAATACCGTGATGACTCTGTTGGTGGTTGTCTATAATATGACCCTGTAGATATTTTCCCCGGCGGGGGCAGGTTTTTTATTGCGGGGAGAGAATTTAAGCAGTGTTTGGAGCAGTGAGTTCGACTGGATAAAGAGGTGGCCTCTTTGTGTGCTGAGGATCGATTGCTTGCGGAACTGAGAGAATTGAATGAATATTTAGAAAAACGCTACAAGCAGGGAGGAACCACCGCAGAAAGGCGGGGACGGGCAGCTGAAAAAGGGGTTTTTGCTCCTCTCTCCGCACTGCAGGGGGAAGAAATATCTTCCTTCTTTCAGGGGAGGGCGCTGGCTGGGATCGACGGGTCGATGACCACGGAAGGGGCGAGCTACCCTTATCAGCTGACTTTTTTTCGGGCGCTGGCTCTGCTCACCGCTGCCGGCAGCAATAAGCAGAGCATCTGGGCCGAGGAGATCTTCTCCCCTCTTCTTCCCAGATACCGGAGTAAAATAGAAGAACAGCTCGGCGGAGGGCGGGGAACCGAGGAAACGATGGCTCATCTGCGCTGGGAAACGCTGGCCAGACTGGAGGCGGAGGTGGCCAGGCGGGCAGCCGCGCTGAGACCGCGGCTATTAGTCCTCGACGGAGGGTTCGGTCGTCTGAAAGAGCACACTCCGCATATTTGGAGTGATTTGAAGGGGGCGGCGCTGGAGGATGATGTCCTGCTGCTCGGGGTAACCGAGGAGATAGCCGCCTCTTCTCTGGCGGAGAAACTATGTCCTCCGGATAAGGCGGCAGCTTCGCCTGGGTTGATGGGGGACCGGGAGGTGCTCTTCGGGTTGCTGCGGCCGGGAGAAACATACCGGCTGCACGAGGAGGAGAGCGGTGATCGGGGGCGCCTTTATGTGCGTTTCGCCGCGCATCCTCAGGTCGTTGCCGTCGACTATTTAAAGGGTCAGGAAAGCGGGCTGGAGCCGGCGCTCAATTTTTTATACAGCATCACCCCCTCTCATGGCCGGGGGTTCCCCCTCTGGCTTGATGTGGTGGACGCGGAGGTACGATTGCGCAGGGAAGAAGTGGAAGCCATGATCGCCTCCTCTCTCCAACCGGCAATGGCCGAGGTTTTTTTGCGCCCGCTACGGGCGAGCAGGGAGTTGTAGTAATAGAGGTCGGAAGGCCGGAGGTCTGAGGTCGGAAATTGGATGCCGGAAGCCGGAAATCGGAATCTGGCATAGGAGGTTTTAATAATGCAAGTGGTCGGTGTGACAACTCAACAGTATATCTACGTGGCCTCCCGGGAGCGGAAATTTCGCATAGGGGAGATCCTGGTGATAGATGATCCGGAACTGACCCCCCGCGGCGAGGTGGTTGAGACCAAATCATTTAACAGGTTTTTGCCTCTGACGATGGAGCGCAGCCCCTTGATCGATCCTGCGGTTTGGAAGGGCTTGGAACAGGTGGGCTTTCAGCTGGGTGAGGAAACCATCCACCTGGCGAAGGTGCGGATATTAAGCGATATCCCCTATCCGGTCGCCGTAGGAGCGGTTGTACACCTGCCTTCTTTTGCAGAGGTTTCCGACCTCCTGCTCCCCTGCCCGGCGGAGGATGGGCTTATCCTGGGGGTGATCCTGGGGACCGAAAACTTACAGGAGGCGCTGCCGGAGGAACTTAAAAACCGTGCTCCCCTCTTTATAAAAGGGAAAGGGGTATTTCCTCAGCGCGGCGTTCCCTTTGTTTTTGATCACCGCGCCATGCAGGAATATCCTCATATCGGTATCTTCGGCGGGTCAGGTTCCGGAAAATCATTCGGTATGCGTGTTATCCTTGAGGAACTCCTGGAAAAGCGGATACCCACCCTGGTTTTCGACCCTCATTATGAAATGAGCTTTGCCGCTCCCTTTGAGGGGATGGATGCCGATAGAGCGAAAAAATATCCGAGCAGGACGGAGATTCTGACTGTGGGACGGGATTGCGGGGTCAGCTTTGAAGACCTGTCCGGGGACGACCTGGCTTCTCTGCTAAAGGCTGCGGGGGGAAACTTCACCGAGGGGATGGATAACGCCTTGAAAGCGGTTCACCAGGGGAAGGACTCTTTTGTGAGCTTTGCCGGGAAACTCGATCACTGCATCGGTTTGGCGGAGAAGGAGGAGGAAACCCTGGCTGAGATTCGTAAAAGCTATGGGGAGTACTCTGCCTATGAAAAGAAGATCGTCAATTTGGCACGTCAAGCCGGTCATCCCAGCAGTTTGCGGGGTATCCGCTGGAGACTTCATCGTCTGAATAGGGAAGGGATCTTCCAGAAGGAGGTCTCCCCGATCACCAATGCACTCCACCGGCGGCAGCTAACGGTGATCAGGGGACCCATCTGGCTGCTCGCCGTTTTCAGCGCTTACTTAATAAGGAAGCTGTATCGGATGCGCCGCAATTACCTGGACGCCATCCAGCGCGGGGATCCCCCTGTTGATAAATTCCCCCCCTTTATAATAGTGACCGATGAGGCCCATAATTTTGCCCGGCGCGGGATAGAAGTTTTCTCCCCGGCGCGCAGCGTCTTTCGGGAGGTGGCTCAGGAGGGGAGAAAATATGGCGTTTTCCTGGTATTGGCTACCCAGCGTCCCGCGCAGCTGGACGACACGATCACCGCTCAGCTCAACACCAAGATCATCTTCCGTACGGTGAGGGCAAGCGACATCGAGGTGATCCGGGAGGAGACCGATATCTCCGGGGAGGAGGCGGGAAGGCTCCCTTATCTCCCATCAGGTACCGCCTTTGTCTCCTCCGCGGTTGTGGGGAGAACGGTATCGGTCAGGATCCGCTGCGCCATGACCCAGGCGCCCCGCGCCTTAAATCCCTTCGCCGAGTTGGAAAATGATTTTGGCAGCGCGGACGAGGAGTTCTATAAAGCGATCACCGCTTTCCTGCCGCTGCACAGCGGGCAGATCAGCCTGCACCTTCCGGATCTGGAAAATGCCCTTAACCGGACGGTTACTGTGGATGAGGTGCTGGAATCGTTGGAAGGACTGGCCGCGGCGGGAAAGCTGAAGAAGAGCGAGGACCCTTTCGGCTGCACCTACGGGTAATGGAGGTCGGAAGTCGGAGGCATATCTATGCGCTTTCTTTTCTTTACAGATGACCATAAGCGAGGTACCACTCCCGTAAACAGGAAGGATGATTTTCCTGCTACACTGGCGCGCAAGCTCAAAGAGGTTGTGGAGATTGCCCGGGAGGAGGAAGTGGACTATGTGCTGCACGGGGGGGATTTCTTTGACGTACCCGCCCCTGCGGTCAGTGTTTGCGCTGATTTTTTGGAGATCTATCAGCAGTTTCCCGTACCTGTTTTCACTATTCCGGGCAACCACGATCTCTTTGGCCATAATATGGAAACCCTGCCGCGTACAATGCTCGGTTTTGCCGCCAGGCTGGGGCTCGTGCGCCTTTTGAGAAGAGAACCTCTCTATCTGGAGAAAAACGGCCTGCGCGTACAGCTGACCGGCCAGGGCTATCATTTTCAGATGGATAGCCGCCGGCGGGAGCTGGACTATATGATCGAGAAAAAGGACTGCGATTATGCTATTCATCTGGTGCATGGAATGCTCCTGCAACGCGCCCTTTTCCCCGGCGCCGCCTATACTCTGATTGAGCAGATTTGGGATACTGAGGCTGATTTTACCCTTGTCGGCCATAATCATCTGGGCTTTCCTGATACGGAAAAGGACGGCAAGTATTTTCTCAATCCCGGGGCGCTGGCGCGGCTCTCTAATCACCGGCAGGAGATGACAAGGCCGATACAGGTGTTGATCATCGATCTCTCCGGCAGCCGTCCGGCATTTAAGAAGATCAAGCTGAAGAGCGCCGCTCCCGGTGAAGATGTTCTGGACAGGTCGCGGCTGGAGGAAGCCGCTTTCCGGGAGCAGAAATTGGCGGGATACCTGGCTGAGGTGAAGGCCGCGGGATCCTATCGGCGCACAGATGTGCGGGCGCTGCTGCAGGAAATCGCAGGGGTAAAAAAACTGCCTCCGGAGGTCATTGAAGAAGCGCTGCGCTTCATTTCGTCCGCGGAGGAAGCCCTGTCAGGCGGGGAGGATGAGGGATGAACGGCATTAAGAGGCTTATTGTCGAGAATTTTCAGTCTCATAAAAAAACGATGGTAGAGTTCGAACAGGGGCTTAATGTCATCGTGGGTCCTTCTGATTTCGGCAAATCCGCTTTGGTGCGCGCCCTGAGGTGGGTGTTCTATAATGAACCGCGCGGGGCGAACTTTATTCGGGCGGGCGCCAGGGTCTGTCAGGTGCAGGTGGAGATGGACGACGGATGTGTGGTTACCCGTCTGCGCAGCACAACAGGGAAAAACCAGTACCTGTTGCAGCGATGCGGTGAGGATGAACTTGTTTTTGAAGGCTTTGGGAACGAGATCCCTGTAGAGATTATGCAGGCCACCGGAATCAGGAAAATTGTCGTCGATGAGCGTTATAAAGCTGAGCTGAACCTGGGGGCGCAGCTGGAAGCCCCTTTTTTGCTGGCTGAAAATGGGGCGATTAAGGCTAAGGTAATCGGGCAGCTGGGCGGCGTTCATATTCTGGACTGGGCCCAAAGGTCGGTGAATACGGAACTGCGGCGTTTGGGGGAGCAGGAGAAGCGGCGCCGGGATGAACTGGAAGGGCTTGCCGAGGCGCTCAAGTTTTATGCGCACCTTCCTCAACTGCAGGAGAGGATCAGGCAGATCGAGGCTCTTGTGCATCAGGTGGAAGAAGCGGCCGGGAAAATCGAGGGATTAACCGCTTTAAAAAGTGAGTGGCAAGAGAACCTGGCCGCCGTAAAAAGGGTGGAGCAGGTTCTGACGGCCCTGGGACGGCTGGACGAGGCGGAGAGGGCATGCCGCAGGCTGGCGGAATACAGTGAGGAGTACCGCAATTTTGTCGGCCTGCATACTGAAATCAGCCATGTGGACCGGCTGCTGGCTCAGACCGAGCAGGTGCTGGCAAACACCAGGCATGTGCCTGAGCTGGGCGACTGCCTGCAAAGGGCCGACCCGCTTCTCCGGGAATGGCAGGAGCTGAGCCGCATCGCCGCGGATCTGGAGAATATAGATAAATACTTGAGGACTGTATCGTTCATTACAGAGCGGACAAAGGAACTGGGCAAGGCGGAAAAGAAGCTGGCTGAAGTTGAAATAAACAGGAAAAGATGGGATATGTACCTGGAGCTGCGGCAGGGATGGCAGGAACATGAACAGGCATTGCGCGGCGCCTGTCTGGCAGCCGAACGATACCAAAAGGAGATCGACAGCCGCCTGCCGAACTTTAGGGAGTTTTTGCTGAAGATAGGGAAATGCCCGGTCTGTTTCGGAAAACTGGACACGGAAGCGGTGGAGAGGGTCATGGATGAATATAAATGAGGGGGGCGTAAATTTTGGCGGGAGCAAAGGAACAGGCTCAGTATGAAAAACAGATCAATTCTCTCAAGGATGCTCTGCGCAAATCACGCGACTTGAGGGAGCGTGCCTTAAGCCAGAAGGAACTGCTCGTGCAGCAGAGGGAAAAGCTATACAAAAGGGCTGAAGAGTATGGAGTAAAACCGGAGGAGCTGGGGGATAGAATTTCTTCCCTGAAAGAGGAGATGGACCGGCTGCTGGAAGAGGCGGCCAGCCTGATCCCCTGGGACCTTCTGGAGAAGGAGCGTTCCCGGTGAACCGGGAGCTTGTGACTCTCAAAAGGGATCTCGAGCAATTGAAAGCGGTTTATCATAGACAGCGCGGTGAACAGGCTAAAATCCAGGAAAAGGAACGAAGCCTTCGGGAGAGCCTTCAAGAGGACCTTGAGAAAATAGAGCGCCTGGAACAGGCGCGCCTTCTCTTGCTGGAGGCGGCCAGGCATGCCCGGGAACAGGGGCGCCGCCAGGTGGAACTTCTCGTTACCCAAGCCCTGCAGTTTGTTTTTGGGGCGGACATGGAGTTCAAAGTGGCGGTGGAGGAAAAGCGCGACCGCCCGGAAGCGGAGTTTTATGTCTGTTCGACCTACGGAGGGGATTACAAGGTGAAAACCACCCCGCAGGATGCCCGGGGGGGAGGGGTTGTTGATGTCATCTCTCTGGCCCTGCGGCTTGCCTTGCTGCACGCTTTTCAGCCTCCGGTGGGCGGGCCGGTGATCCTTGATGAGCCCGGGAAGCATCTCTCTGATGAGTATGCCCCGCAACTGGCGAGTTTTCTGAAGGGGTTCAGTCAGTCACTCGGGCGCCAGGCGATTATGGTTTCTCATAACCAGCACCTGGCCGACACCGCGGATATCGCCTACCTGATGGAGATGCATCAGGGAGTAAGCAGGGTGCGGCGTATTCGCTAAAAGCAGGTTAATGAGAACCGACCAAGAATTAAGTTATTAAATTGCATTACGATAGGAGACAGGAGGTATTTTCGTGACAATTTGGCAGGCAGTGGTGATGGGCATTGTACAAGGGCTCGGGGAGTTCTTGCCTATCTCCAGTTCCGCGCACCTGGTTTTGGTGCCTTGGCTTTTCCGGTGGCATGATCCGGGCTTAACGTTTGACATCGCCCTTCATCTTGGCACACTGGTTGCTGTTATCGCTTATTTCTGGAGGGATTGGGTCAATTTAATCAAAGGGGGGCTGCGCGGCGCGGGGACGACTGAGGGGCGCCTCTTCTGGTATCTGGTGATCGCCACGATACCGGGGGCATTGATCGGCCTCCTGCTGGAGGACAAGGCGGAGACGGTTTTTCGCAACCCGTCTTTGATCGCCGTTATGTTGATCCTGTTGGGAATTATCCTATTTTGGGCGGACCGCAGGTCGAAGAAACTCACAGACGTAAACAGCATTACCCTGGGGCAGAGCTTGCTGATCGGCGTTTCTCAGGCCCTGGCTATTATTCCCGGCGTTTCCCGTTCGGGGATAACCATGACCACAGGCCTTCTTTTCGGGCTTACCCGGGAGGGAGCGGCGCGTTTTTCCTTCCTGCTCTCCGCGCCGGTCATCCTCGGCGCCGGCGTGGTCAAGGCGCCGGAGATCATAGCCAATCCGGGCATGGTAAACGCTCCCTTCCTGGTGGGAATGCTGGTCTCCGCGATTTCTGGTATGGCGGCTATCGGTTTTCTCCTGAAATATGTACAGACGAAAAACTATCTTCCTTTTGTCTGGTACCGTTTCCTGCTGGGCGCAATAGTGCTGCTGGTGGTTTTGCTTCGCTGGCTATAGGATAATTTATCTATTTAATGCGCCTGATGTATTCCGGGCGCGGTGGTTGACTTAGTTTTTCATCAGGCGGCAGGTTCCTGACGATATCGTTGTGAATGTGTTTTGTAAAGTCTGCTATAGCAAAATCCGCTCCTCTGCCGGGATAGAGCTCTACACCAAGCGACTGGAAATAGCTTGTCCAGGTTTTGAGCGGTAGATCTACGCATTCCGCTCTGCTCAATCGTACAGTGACCGTTTCACAATCGAACGCACACCCCAATACAGCCAGGGGAAGACATATAACCGCTATCCGCGGATAGCGCCAATGTGGGTTAATAGAAATATGATCTGAGCCGGGCAGGTTTATATGAAGAGGAGAACCGTTCTCCCAGGAGTTTAGCAGAGATTGCTCTACCTGTTCGCTGAGCAGATCGATGGAATGCGGATGCACAAGTCTATCACCGGGCAGGATGGTTACGCCGCTGCCGCGCAGCGGGGAAAAGCGGCGGAATGGAGGAAGAGACTGCAGCAGCCGAAGGATGAGTTCCTCTCTGATTTGATGAAGCAGGTCCTGGGGCAGAGTCTGTTTGAGTTGCTGCATTCCGGCGGCGTTAGGCACGATAACAGGAAGAAACCAGGCGAAGAGAAGCACTTTAAGGGATTCGTCTTTTAATATATAGTTTTGCAGCGGATGGTCGGCGCGTATTTTTTCCAGATGCTCAGGGTTTTGAGCAATCCATAAGGCCCAGGAGGCATGCTGGTCACGGTGATGACGGCGGAGCGTGTTTTCCTGCATCCAGTTGGAAAAATCGCCTTTGTCAAACGGCACTACGACAGTCCAGGCGCCAAAATACTCTCCCTGCCACTGCTGGAACTCTCGCTGGCGGGCAAGCAAAAAATCTTTATAGGCGTTTAGATCGCCCCCCCAGAGATTCTGAAAATCTTCCAAGCTGTAGAAGACGTATACAAGGCGCTGACCGTCGCAAATAAAACCTGTTTTTTCTTTTGATATCAAAAAAAGCACCTCCTTCTATCATTATAGCGAAGCAGAGATCCATAAGCTGTCCCTTCTTGTCGATGACAGGAACAAATAACGTCATAAAAGGGGAAGTTTTCTGTTGTATATTTGTGCCAAGGCGCTGGCAGCGTCAATATATTTCCTATTCTTGAAATTTTCTCAAACGTGAAGTATAATGAGCAAAAAGCATAAGGAGTATGGGAATGGAGTATATCAGCGTAAAAGAAGCCGCTGAAAAATGGGGCATCACAAGCCGAATGGTCAATTATCATTGTGCTGCCGGGCGAATTGAAGGCGCTCATATGATCGGTAACATGTGGGTCATCCCGAAGGACGCCACTAAGCCCGACGACGGCAGAAAGAGTAAGAAAAAAGAAACGCGTGAGTCGGGTGAAACAGCCGGTCAATAGGACAGAGTACAGATACAGAGTTCTTCCAGCAGAGAGGAGTCTGGCCGCGTGAAAAAAAACAAAACTCTCAAGAGAGAGCGCGTCAACCGCGCTCTGGAAAGCATACTCGATTACCCGCTGACCATCGTAGAAGCGCCCATCGGCTATGGCAAAACCACGGCGGTCCGGGAATTTCTCGCGGCTGTGAGGGTTCCGGTAATATGGACTTCCTTTTTATCCGAAGACGATACCGCGGAAGCGTTCTGGAACAGGTTAGCGGCAGATATCGGCAGCCTGGACGAAACGGCGGGTATCCGACTCAAAAGCCTCGGCATTCCTACCGATGCGCCTCAGCTGGCAACGATTATCTCCATTTTGAGCGAGATGGATTACAGACCCGATACCACGCTTGTCATAGACGATTTTCACCTTGCGAAAAGTATGCGGGTTACCGCGCTTTTCAGACGGTTTGTTTCGGAAATGGCGGAGGATTTCCATATCGTTTTCATCACCAGAGATATGTCGAACCTTGACATCGCCGAGCTTTCCGCCAAGGGGCTGTGCAATATCCTGCCCCAGCAGACGCTGCGCTTCACCGTCGAAGAAATCCGGGCCTACTGCGCCCTGATGGGCTTTCGCCCGGGCGAGGACGGGCTAAAAAGGGTCGTTGAATATACAGACGGATGGATATCCCTAGCTTATCTGATCCTCCTGGGCATGGAGCAGGGGATTCCGGTGGGCCGGAACAGCGCCATTGATGAACTGGTGGAAAAGGTTCTTTATGACGCTTACGACGAGCCCATCCAAAAATTCCTGCTGCGCCTTTCTGTGATGGATGCCTTTACTGCCCGGTAGGCGCGTTATGTGACGGAGGAAAGCCGCGCCGGGGAATACCTCAAAAAGCTGCGCCGGGAAAACGCCTTCGTTTCTTATGACGAGGCAGGGGGCGTATACAGAATTCACAACGTGTTGCTGGATTTTCTGCGGGCAAGGCAGAAGGACGGCGCGGAAGTTCCGGTCCTCTACCGGCGTGTGGGCGAATGGTGTTTTGAGCAAAATGCGTACAAAACAGCCTACGGGTATCTCTGCCGTGCCGGGGATACTGAGCGCATCCTTGCGCTGCTGGACGACGAAGATATCATCACCAACGACTACGCCGATTTTGAAGGAGCCTTTGAAATGTTTGCCGCCGCGCCCCGCGCGCTGCTTTTCAAATATCCTCTTGCCTATCTGCAATACATCGCCCTGCTGCTCTTAAGCGGCGATCCGGCGGCGGGGCGCGGGACGGCGTCTCGCGTCTCGACGAACTGAAGGAGCATTACGAGCGGCTCACGGAGCTTCACTCCACCCGCAGAAATCGCGTCCTCGCAGAGATCAGCACCATACGCATCTTCGCCGTGTTCAATGATGCTAAAAAAATGGTGACCTGCACAACCGAGGCGCTCCGCCTTCTGCAGGGCGACGCATCCTGCCTGATGAAGCGGGAGGCCGAATTCACCTTTGGCTCTCCCCACTTTTTGTATACCTATTATAAAGAACCAGGTAGGCTTCGGGAGACGGCAGATTTTGTTGCATCTGAATTCCCTGCTTTTTCAAGGCTTTCTAACGGCTGCGGCACGGGCTGCGACTATGTGACACTCGCCGAATATGCGCTGGAAACCGGCGACTGGCAGACAGCGGAGCTGAACGCCTTCAAAGCCATTTATAAGGCCAAGACAATGGGCCAGACCGGCATCGCCCTATGCGCCGGGCTGACGCTGATGCGGCTGTACATCTGTCAGGGAAAGATCGACGAGGCGCTGGAGCATCTGCGCCAGCTCCGGGCTGATGTGACCAGGGAAAACAGCGCTGTCTACAACACCACGCTGGAGTTGGCGGAGGGATACGTTTACGGCTGCCTGACGCTGCCGGACAGCATCCCCGAGTGGCTGCGGACGGGCGACATGAGCTCGGCCCGCTTCATGTATCAGGGCATGGCCTTCAACTATATCGTCCACGGCAAGGCCGTGCTGTTGTCGGAGGATTACATACGTCTGGAAATGCTGACCGAAACCTTCCCGCAGTATTTCGGAGTCTTCCGTAACCAGCTCGGCTTCCTGCACAATCAGATTCTCGGCGCGGCGGCCAAATACCGGCTGTACGGCATGGAAAAAGGGTGCGCGGCTCTGCGGGAAGCCCTCGGCATGGCGCGGGAGGATTACCTGATCCTGCCCTTCGCCGAGTATGCCCCTGCAATTATCGGCATGACGCGCCACATCGCCCAGGGTGGAGGGGATGATTACCTTAAGGTAGTGTTTGGGGTCTGCGAACAACAACGGCCCCGCCGGCCAGACGCCCGTAGGAGAAGACTTCGCCAGTTATGTTTACGGCGGCACAGGTAAACCCGCCGTATGGGGAGCGACCCGCGCCTATATGCTCCAGAATTACCTTTCCGTTACCTCCGGGGATTTTGACGGCGACGAAAGGGACGAAATCGCCGTCTTTGTTCCGGCGGTAAAAAGCAACGGAGGGCCCCGGATCGAAATTTTTGATTTCGGAGGCTCCTCATGGACCAAGATCCAGACATTCTCTTTGGGAAACATTTATTCGGTCAATATGATAGACATCCTTGCGGCGGATATCAACGGGGACGGAATCGAGGATCTGTGCTATTCCCAGGGTCTGTATAACCGGCTGCTGGAGGCGTGGCGTCAGCCCATAGCTGACTTTCCGATCCTGGATTCCAGCATCACCGTACGCTACGGATCGAGAACCGACGCTCTGACGCAAACAGACGTCTCGGAATGCAGAATTTCGGGTGACGATACATCGGCCGTTACCCGTGTTTCCCTGGATTTCGGCGATATTGACAAAGACGGCAAGGAAGAGCTGGTGGCGGCGGGACAGAAGGAGAGGGACGAGAATACCCGCTGGCTAGCAGCATACAAGTACGACCATGAGGGAAACCAACTGCAAATGGTTGAGGATACCCTGATCACCATCGGCTCATATGACGTGAACGGGCAAAATTACAACTATTTCTCAACGGCCGGTTGCATCGCCGACATGACCTGTGTAAAATCCGTCGGAAGCAAAGAGGATATCTACTGTGACAGCATCCTGTATGAATATAACCTGGGCTCCGGATTCAAAATCAAAAAGCGTTTTGAGGGCAGTTCCCTTACCGCAGGCAGCTTTGCCAACGACGCAAAAGCCTTCTGGTGGAGCGGGACGCAGGAATCACCGCAGATTTGGACTGATATTAAAAGCGACGGCGGCAATTATTACTATCATGAATGGGGCGCCACAGCCGCGGATTTCAATGGCGACGGAGTGGAAACCATCTACCTGGAACAGCACTTCTGGATGGATGTCCATTCAGAAAAAATGTCGCCTTATAAAGGTATCTCAAAAAACGAAACCTCTCTTGTTCTCGAAGAGCCCTATTACAGGCTGACAGAGATCAATCCCCTGAAAACCGGAGACGGAACAAGCGTTACGGAGGGTAACAACTCCTTTGTCTATGTGGCGCCGCCGGTGACAGGCAGCTATCTGAGCAACGATGGCCACTACCACAGCTTCAGCTTCGCCGCCCCGAATACAGACAACGATTCAATCCACTTGGCCTATAAGGATTATTACTTTACCTATTCCAGCCCGATTGTCATGGCCGTGCTGGCTTCGCCGCCCTACTTCTCGGACCTTTTGCATCTGGATGGCGGAGATACTTACGTTTATAACAGTGAAACCTCTTTTGGCAAAACCAAAGGTTCGGGAGGCTCCACCACTCAGACCAACACGGTTTCGGTAGGCGGAATGGTCGGCTTTGAACATGAATTCAGCATTTTTGACGTGAAGGTAGCCAGTTTAGAAATTGAAGCCGAATTTCAATCGGACTGGACATGGGAGACGGAAAAAGCAAGTATGACCGAATATTCCGTTACCTATACCACCTTTGGGGGACAGGATTCGGTCGTGCTCTATTCCATCCCCACCGACGTCTTTGTATATGACGCGTGGACTCCCGATGAAGACGGCAGCGGATGGACGACGAGCGAGATGAAAATCCAGCTACCTTACCAACCGGTCACCTCAGTAGTGGAAGTATCGGCTTATGACGAAATTGCGCAGCAGTATCCCAATGTCTTGCCAAAGGTCGGAGGTGAAATCCTCAAGCATACCCTGGGGCAGCCTGCCACCTATCCGCAGGGCACCGCGGGGCTGAAGGATGTCCTGATCGGCAGCGAATGGTCGGGAGTGTCGGGCGGAGCCGGCGCCTCCATCACCCAAAGCATTGACATCACCAGAGAAAACACGTATACCACATCCTACAACAACTCATGGAAACTGACAGCGGGAGGGACCCTGTTTGATGTCAAAGGCAGTGTCAGCGCGGGGGGCGAGGCTGGCGGCGGAAAATCCGTGACCGATCTGGAAGGAACCACATTTGAAACAAGCGTGGTGAATATGCCTCAGGAGGGGGAGGACGCCGGTTACGGATACAATTGGAAGCTGTTGAAATACAGCTATGAAGGGGTTCAGTCATTTCCGGTTATTACCTACCTGGTCAACAACGTAACGCAGCCCTCCGTTTTGTCGGCTAACATGACTGCCAAAGGAATATCCACCGGCGAAATTGAACTGAACTGGGAAGAATCCAAAACCCTGGGCGGAGGAATCGATTATTCCGTAGCCTATTACGGCATTTACCGCTATTACGACACCATCATCAGCCCGGGCTACCGTGAAATCGCCCGTATTCCTTCCGTAACCAATTCAAGCACGAACGGGGATTACACCTATGATCCCGGCGCCAATCAATACACGGCAACCGTTGGCGGGCATATTTTTACCTATGACGCAGCCACAGGTATTTACTCCTATATCAACGGCTCCTTAAGCCCCTATACCTCCTATCGATATAAGCTGAAAGTAATATCGGACAAAGCGCCTTATGAAAGTGTTCTTAGCGACGCCTGCGAAGCGCGCACCTTCTCCGATATTGCTTCCGTCACTATAACGACGCCTCAAACCATCACGGTTTATCCGGATGATACAGGCGCAACCGTACAAGCGACGGTGAATACGCAGGCAGGCGCGGGATATAAGCTGGGAGAACATCTGTATCAATGGCAGAAGCGGGAAAAAGGCGCCCGGGGCGCCGATGGAAGCTGGATCGTTCATAATTGGACGAATATGAGCGGAAAAACCAGCGACACGCTTACCATCGCCAATCCCAAGGAGAGCGATGCTTTAGAATACCGACTTATCGCCGATATTTTCTTTTCTCCGGAGACTGGAGGAGGAGGCCAGTGGGTTGGAGCCATCTCTGAGGCTTCGCAGTTGATCTACTCCAAGCGCACTCCGGGTTTGACGGTTACCGCTGATAGTTCCGGAGGCAGTTCCCCTGCGGTCAACCTTCGGGCCGAAGTGGATAAAGGCTCCGGCAAAGCAGCCCCTACCGGCGCTGTGGCTTTTACCATTACCAATAACGGCAGCTTTACCAAGACTGTTTCCGCGGATGTCAATACAGGTTCAGGCCTCGCGGCAGTTAGCAATATCCCTTTGCCGGCGGATGGAATCTACGAGATCTCGGCGGCGTACAGCGGAGATACGGTCTATGAAAGCGTCAAAGCTTCCAGCGAGCATATTGCCCTGTCCGAAGGAACAGGCGGCTTCTATTTTATTGAGATGGACGATAATTATGAGTACGGCGATACCTTTACGCCAAAGTTGTATAAGTATCTGGGTGTTGACAACAAGCAAGCTGTTTCCGGCGCGGTTTTTGCGGTAAAGGATAACAGCGGATGGGTCGGCGGCAGTACCGTAACGGCCGGGAAAACGGGAAACTATACGCTGGATGCATGCTTTACCGTTGCCGGCGGCGGGGAAAAAACTGTGAGCAAACAGTTCACTGTATCCGCCAAAGAGGCGACGGTTATCGCCCCCACCAGAACGGTCAAAAAGGGAGCGGCTTCCCCGCTGGGAAGAGAAACTTTGAGCATTTCACCGGCGTTGGTTTTGGCTGATACCGCCGAATCTCTCGGCTTCAGCGTACAATGCCTGAACTTCCGAAATCAGTCGGTAACGCTTGATTCCAATACCCCAGATGGAAGGTATACGACACGGGTAACGGAGGACCTGGCTCCCGAAAAAACCTCGGCACGAAGCAATTACAAGTTTAGCTTTATTGACGGAAGTTATACGGTACTCCCGGGTATCGCCCCCGGCATCACCACGGCATCGCTACCGAACGGCACAGAGGGGGAAGCATACAGCCAGACACTAGCGGCGACGGGCGATACGCCGATTACGTGGAGTATCGAGAGCGGTAATCTACCGGGTGGGCTAAGCCTGGACACAGGCGCCGGAGCGATCAGCGGCACACCGGCGGCGACAGGGACGTTTAACTTTACCGTTAAGGCGGTGAATACAGCGGGCAGCGGCATCAAGGCGCTGAATATTGTCATCGGCCCCTCCGCGCCCGTTACCTTTACCATTACGGCGACAGCGGACAGCGGCGGCAGCATCAGCCCCAACGGAGCGGTATCCGTGACAGCGGGCGGCAGCCACACTTTTACCATTACACCGAACCCCAACTACGGCATCGCTTCGGTCACGGTGGACGGTGTGAATCAGGGGGATATATCATCCTATAAGTTTACCGGTGTGAGCGGTGATCATACTATCCGCGCAACCTTCATTTACACGGGCGGAGAGGACATCCCCGGCGATACTCCTCCCCGCACGCTGACGGATAGCGGCACAGGCATATCTGTTTTCGGCAATATCAGTGAGGATGCCGTGCTGACGATCCGCGACATGACGCTGGGCTCCGACACCGCCAGCAAAATGATTAGACTGTGGATGAACGACGGAGAGCATAAGTTACTGCTGGGCGTAAATATATCAGTTTCCGGCAGCTTTACCGGTGCGTCGACCATTTCCCTGCCGGTGGGCGCGCAGTATAACGGCGAAACGGTGACTATACTGCACGCAAAGCAGGATGGTACGCTGGAAACCTATACAGTATCGGTCAAAGATGGGAAGGCAACGTTTGAAACGTTTGACGTGACCAGCAGGTCACCCTTCGCGGTGTTTGCCGTCAATGACGCGAAGAACGGAAATAGCGGGAAGGCCAACACCCCCAATACCGGCGACCAAAGCTATGCCTTTATATGGGTGATTATGCTGATTCTCTCCTCCGGCACTGTATTGACATGGGGCGCCCAACGCAAAAGAAAGGTAAGATAAACCGATCATTGTTCGGTTTCCTGTTGTTCGTGTTCATCATAACGTGCAACGAAAGAAAAAGGCGGCGGAACTCTCGCCGCCTTTTTACCTGAACTCCCAAGAAGCGTAT
>DHAA01000070.1 GCA_002397275.1 Thermacetogenium sp. UBA4966
GCCACAGATAAGGCATACGGTTTTAAAAATCTGAATAACCTGAGCAAATTATCCTCTCCCAACAGTGTGACCAGGGGACGACCGCCCTTTGGTCACGCTTTCTAGCGTTAACTCCTGGGAAGCATACTTCGGAGTAGACGGCAATAACGATTCATACTTCTTGATGTATAAAAGGCTTTCCTTTGTGTATAACAAGAAAAAACGCCCCCTCTTTATCTGCACATATAAACAAGCATTATATGCAGATAAGCATTGCCTTTCTGCATATAATTTGACAAAATATATGCAGAAAATTAAGGAGGCTGAAGCAAAGAGCAGATGAGAACATTCGATTACTCTTTTTTAGAGAACGGCTTGCTCTCCCGGCACGTCTTGTCAATATCGCCAGCGCCATCAGTGAACTGAAAACTCTGGAAAGGGAGCGTAAGGATAGCTTTCGTGAAATCTTCGCCGGCCTGGAGAGGATCGCCAGGGTACAGTCGGTTAAAGGCTCCAACGAAATTGAGGGCATTGTGACCAGCGATGAGCGCATTAACGAAATCGTTAACCGCAACAGCGCGCCGCTCAACCACAATGAGGCGGAAATTGCCGGATACCGCGACGCTCTGAATCTAATCCACAACAGCTCCGACAGCATAGACATCCGTGAAAGCGACATCCTGCGTCTCCACGAGGTCATGCTCTCCTATGCGCCGTCCGGCGGCGGCAGATATAAGGAAACGGACAATGTGATCATGGAGATCGACGCAGCCGGGAACCGCGGCCTGCGCTTTTCCCCGGTCCCGGCAAAGGATACTGCGCAAGCCACGGAGCAGCTTACCCTGGCCTATATGGAGGCGAGAAGCAACTACAACATCAATCAGCTTCTGCTGACACCCTGTTTTATCCTGGATTTTCTGTGTATTCACCCCTTTGCAGACGGCAATGGGAGAATATCCAGGCTGCTTTCCCTTCTGCTGTTATACAAAAACGGATTTGACGCAGGTAAATATGTTTCTTTTGAAGAGCAGATCAACAGGACCAAAATAAGGTATTATCAAGCGTTAAAGGAATCCTCTCAGGGCTGGCACACTAATGAAAACAGCTATTTCCCCTTTATGGAACATTTCATGTCCACGCTGTTGCTGTGCTACAAAGAGCTTGATCAACGCTTTGCAGTTGTCCACGGTAAAAAGGTCACCAAAAAGCAGCGCATTGCAGCAACTGTGCTCAACAGCCTCTTACCCATTTCCAAAAGGGAAATAGCCTATGTTTTACCGGATATCAGCCAGACCACCATCGAAGCGGTGTTGTCCTCAATGGTCAAAGGAGGCCTCATAGAAAAGGTCGGGCGTTCGCGAAACACCAAATACATTAAGAAAAAGTGAGTTTGCTATTTTTTCATGGAAAGAGAAATGCGGCATCTCTGTATATCAACGGAGAGCACACGCACAGTGACCACATCACCCACCGCCACCCGGTCAAGGGGATTTTTGACAAATTCATGGCTCAGTTCGGAGATATGCACCAGCCCGTCGTTTTTGACCCCGATATCCACAAAGGCGCCGAAGTCCACGACGTTGCGCACCACTCCTTTTAATTCCATGCCGGATCTAAGGTCGTCGATGCTCAGCACATCGGTGCGGAAAACAGGCTGCGGCAAGTCTTCCCGCGGGTCACGTCCCGGGCGCAGCAGAGCCTCGATGATATCTCTCAGTGTAGGCGCCCCGGCGCCGAGTTTTTGCGCGGTTTCTTCAACATTCAGCGGCGATAATGTGCCGCGCAATGAAGGCGTCCCGATTTCATCCAAAGAACACCCCGCGGATTCCAGGAGCCGATCGGTCAGAGCATAAGACTCCGGATGGATCGGGGTAACATCCAGCGGATTATCCCCGCCGCTGATCCTCAAAAAACCGGCGCACTGTTCAAAGGTCTTCCGCCCCAGCCGCGGCACCGCGGACAGCTGCCCCCTGTTTCTGAAAACCCCGTTCTCCTCCCGGAAGCGCACGATATTTTCAGCTACGGAGGAATTGATCCCCGACACATAGCTGAGCAGCGAGGCTGAGGCGGTGTTCAGATCCACCCCCACATGGTTTACGGCGGACTCGACGACTTTGGACAGGCTTTCATCCAGACGCTTGGGGGGTACGTCATGCTGGTACTGCCCCACGCCGACGGCCTTCGGTTCGATTTTAACCAGTTCTGCCAGGGGATCCTGCAGACGGCGGGCGATGGAGACCGCGCTCCGCCGGGAGACATCGAGGTCCGGGAACTCCTTGATGGCCAGCTTTGATGCGGAATAAACGCTGGCCCCGGCCTCGCTGACGATCACATAAGCCAACCCCGGCCTTTTCAGCTTGCGGATCAAACCGGCTGCGAACTGCTCTGTTTCACGGGAAGCAGTGCCGTTCCCGATGGCGATCACCTCTATCCCCTGCTCCTCTATCAACCGGGTGAAGACCTTCTCCGCCTCCCGGAGCTTCTGCTGCGGGGGCGTGGGATAAACCACCCCCACATCCAGCAGTTTGCCGGTCTGATCCACGACCGCCCACTTGCATCCCGTCCTGTAAGCAGGGTCGACCCCCAGAACCATTTTCCCCCGCACAGGCGGCTGCAGCAGCAAACTGCGCAGGTTCTTGGAAAAAACGACTATGGCCTGTTCCGAGGCTTTCTCGGTCAGCTCGGAGCGCATCTCCCGCTCCACCGCCGGCGCGATAAGCCGCCGGTAAGCGTCGGCAGCGGCTCTTTTCACCAAATCAGCGGTAACGCTGTTCTCTCTCACAAAATTTTTATGCAGCCAGGAGAGGATCGCCTCAGCGTCGACCTCCACCGCTGCCTGCAGAAATTCCTCACGCTCACCGCGGTTGATGGCCAGCACCCGATGGGAAGGGATTTTGGAGAGAGGCTCTTTGAACTGATAGTACATCTCGTAAACAGAATCTTGTTCTATATCCCTGGCCCGCACCGACAGATAACCATGCCTCCTCGTATAATCCCGCACCCAGCCGCGCGCCCGGGGATCATCCGCCACATCCTCGGCTATAATGTCCATCGCCCCCTGCAAGGCATCCTCAACAGCCGGAACATCTTCTGTGAGATACTTTTCCGCTTCCGTTTCCGCAGAACCGGCGGCAGGAAAAGACATAAGATACTCTGCCAGGGGCGCCAACCCCCTCTCTCGGGCCGCGCTTGCTCTGGTTTTTCGCTTCGGCCGGTAAGGGCGGTAAATATCCTCGACGTCGGTCAGCTTTTCAGCCCGGCCGATCTCCCGGCGGAGGTCGTCGGTCAAATTCCCCTGCTCATCCAGCAGCCGGATTACTTCCTCTTTGCGCTGTTCCAGGGAGCGGTAGTAGCCCACCCGCTCCTCGATGCCGCGGATCTGAGTCTCATCCAATTCCCCGGTCATTTCCTTGCGGTACCTGGCGATGAAAGGAACAGTGTTCCCCTCGTCAAGCAGCTTTACCGTACTCGCTACATCTTTAGGGGAAAGCCCCAGTTCCTTCGCCGTGATCTGCAGAATATCAATGATTGTTAACTCCCCCTTATTCCTGGACGCGGTTATCGCCTCTATTTTATCAAAAACTCATCAGTAATTCATTACCAGAAGCTCTGCGACATCCCCCCGCCGCTCCCCCTTGGAGTTGACGGATCGCCTGGCCCGGATCACTTCTATTTTGTAATCCCGATAAAGGTCCATAATATAATCTGTGGCTGAATTCGATAAAAGGAAGCTGATTCCCTTTTTATTCAACTTATCGCAACTATTTTTAAGCCTGGCCTGCTCCTCCCGGCCAAAACCGCCCCTGTCGTAGCCGGTGAAGCTTGCGGTTGCGGAAAGCGGGTCATATGGCGGATCAAGGTAAACAAAAGCGCCCTTTTCCGCCCCTTGCAGAGCATCCTCAAAATCCTGACAGGCAAATCCGATCTGAGCGCTGTTAAAATAAGCGCTGACCGCCCTCAAAGCGGTTTCATTGACGATATTCGGCTTTCTATAGTTCCCAAAGGGAGCGTTGAACTCCCCCGATTTGTTGACCCGGAATAAGCCGTTGTAACAGGTCTTGTTGAGATAAATAATCCTGGAGGCCCTCTGCACCGGGGTCAGCATACTATAAAACTCCCTGTTCCGGTCCAGTTCCCTAATCCGGTAAAAATAATCTTCTTCATTCTTGTGCCGTTGGAGGTCCGCGATTAACCCCTCCACATTTTCTTTAATAACCACATAAATGTTCATTAATTCGCAATTTATGTCGTTGACGACAGCCCTCTGCGGCTGCAGCTCGAACAGAAGCGCTCCCCCGCCGACAAACGGCTCATAATAAACAGAAAACGTTTCCGGGACGTATTTTGTTATTTCACTTAATATCTGACGCTTGCCGCCGACCCATTTCACCACCGGCGTAATAGAATTGCTCTTATCCACTGTTCGCTCCTCAACTGACTTAAAATAAAATATAGCCCTAATATTACCATATCACAATAATTAAATTCTCTATTTGCCATCTATAAGAACAATTAGGCAAAACCGGTGCATATTCCTATGCGCCATATCCAAAGGCCGGCTGGATTCCAGCGAGGCGACGCGATGCTGGGAGCTTTTGATAACATGGGGTGCAGCGAGCCGTCGGTTAATTTGGATGTCGGAATCCACCGGCATGCTGCGCCGCCTCTGTATAGTGACGCGCTCATAGAATATATTCATTAAAATAAACCCGGGCTAAAGATTTTTTTAAGGTGGACATGGTATTATTAGAATATACACAGCGCCCTCTGCAGAGGAGGAAAAAGATGAAATTGCTGCTGGTTGAAGATGAACGACAGCTTTCCGAAGCCCTGGCAGAGCTTCTTTCTAAAAATAAGTACAGCATCGACGCCGTCTACGATGGGGAAGCCGGGCTTGATTACGCCTTGACCGGGGTTTACGATGTGATCGTATTAGATATCATGCTGCCTAAACTGGATGGATTGGAATTGCTGCGTCAGCTGCGCTCCGCGGGTATTTCCACACCGACGATCCTGCTCACCGCCAAGGGGGATATCAAAGACAAGGTGGCCGGACTGGACAGCGGAGCGGATGATTATCTGGCAAAGCCGTTCGCCGCGGAAGAATTACTGGCCAGGATCCGAGCCCTCTGTCGGCGCAAAGGGGAGATCATCCCTGACGACACCCTGAGTTTCGCAGATTTTCACCTCAATCTATCCTCGTACGAACTGGAAGGAGAAAACGGCAGCGTACGGCTTACCTCCAAAGAATTTGAAATAATAAGACACTTTTTGTACAAGCCCCACCGGGTGGTGACCAAAGACGAACTGATCGAAAAAGTATGGGGCTTTGATTCTGAGGCGGATTACAACAACATTGAGGTATACATCTCTTTTATACGCAAAAAGCTGGACCATATCGGCTCTAAAGCCATGATCACCACATTGCGGGGGATCGGCTATAAGCTGGAGGAATAAACCTTGTTTGATAAACTCAAAAGAAAATTTGTGATCATCAATATGTCTCTGCTGACCCTTGTTTTCGCGGCTATTTTCTCCGTTATTTACATAGTAACAGCCGTCGCCGCAGACCGCCAAACCGAAATGGCCTTAACGCAGCTGATGTTCTCGCCGTCTCTTTCTTATGCCGGCGATCCCCGCACAGCGACCAGCATAGTGGCGGAGCTGAACGAAAAGGGAGCGGTCGTTAAAACATCATCCTTTGTCAACATCAGCAATGACGTCGTCGGCGAGGCTATCAAACAGGCTCTGCAAGCCGAAGCTTCATCGGACAATATCAAAATCAAAGACACATATTATGCCTTTCTGAAGCAAAGTTCCGCGCAGGGCACAAAGATCGTCTTTGTCGACCGCACCGCGCAGCGCCAAACCCTCATGGATCTTTTACTGAACTTCTTACTGGTAGGCGGGGGCAGCCTGATCATTCTTTTGTTAGTCAGCATCTATTTCGCCAATAGATCGATAGATCCGATCAAAGAGATGTTTGAAAAGCAAAAACAATTTATTGCCGACGCCTCGCATGAACTGAGAACGCCTCTAACAGTGATCAAAACAAATCTGGCGCTGATCACTGCCAACAGCACGGAAACCGTGAAAAGTCAGGCCAAATGGCTGGACTATATCAGTTCCCAATCCGATAGAATGTCCGAACTGGCCGAGGATATGCTGGCCCTCTCCGTGTTGGATAATATGAAAATTAAGCCGATTTTCAACCGCTTCAATTTAAGTAAAACCTTAAGCAGTACGATATTATCATTTGAGGCCATCTTTTTCGAAAATAACATAACCATCCACACCCAGATACAAGCGGATGTTTTCATCAACGGCGATGAAGAAGGGATCAAAAAAGTGATCAACATCCTCATCGACAACGCCGTCAAAAACACACCGGAAAACGGAGAGATTACAGCCTCGCTGGCTGTGGAAAAAAATAAAATTAAAATAACTGTTAAGAACAGCGGCCGGGGAATTCCTGCCGAACATCTGGAAAAAATCTTTGAACGCTTTTACCGCGCCGATACCTCACGGGCCAGAGAAAGCGGCGGATACGGTTTAGGGCTGGCTATCGCTAAATCAATCGTCGAAAAACACCAGGGGAATATTTATGCTCGAAGCAATCCCGGGGCAGATACGACATTTATCGTCGAACTGAAAGCGTGAACCGCGTAAAACTTTTCAATTTAACGGTAAAGTTTTTTGCGCGTTAGCCGATAAGAATAATAGGACTCTCTTGAGAGGGCCTAGGACCCTTGGATTACCGTAAGAAAGAGCACGGGTATTGAGCCGGCCCTTACCCCCGGACGGACTGCGGGCCGCTTAATATAAAAACGGCGGGAAAGGATGCCCGCCTTTAATCAAACAAGGAGGTATGAACAGTGAGGATCAACCACAATATTTCAGCCTTGAACACCTACCGTCAGTTAAGCACCAACCAGACGCTGGGCAACAAATCGTTAGAGAAGCTGTCCTCCGGTTTGCGGATCAACCGGGCAGGGGACGACGCCGCAGGTCTGGCCATCAGCGAGAAGATGAGGGGGCAGATCAGGGGCCTCGATATGGCCACCAAGAACGCCCAGGACGCCATCTCTCTGATCCAAACAGCTGAAGGAAACTTAAATGAAACCCATTCCATACTGCAGCGCATGCGTGAACTGGCGGTGCAGGCGGCCAGCGACACCAACACACCGGAAGATAGAGCAGAACTGCAAAAAGAAGTAAACCAACTAATTGAAGAAATCGACCGTATCGCCAAAGATACCGAGTTTAACACCAAAAACTTATTAGGCAAATTTAGCGGCAGCGGTTTTACAGGCAGCGGACAATCTTTTACTTTCCATATCGGCGCCAATGCAGGTCAAAGCATTGAACTCACGATCAATTCCATGGACGCTGAGAACCTTGGTAGTGGCAGCGGTATAAGCGCGTTAACAGTCGCCAGTGGCGCCACAAGCGGTGGGATATTAACACAAGCCGACGCAGACGCCGCAATTACGACTATACAAGCTGCAATTGATAAAGTTTCCAGCGAGCGCTCCAAGCTGGGCGCCTACCAGAACCGCCTCGAGCACACCATCAACAACCTGGGTACCGCCTCCGAAAACTTGAGCGCAGCAGAATCCCGCATCCGCGATGTGGATATGGCCAAAGAAATGATGGAATTCACCAAGATGAACATCCTGCAGCAAGCGGCCACCGCCATGCTGGCGCAGGCCAACATGCAGCCGCAGATGGTGCTGCAGCTTCTCGGAAGTTAATTACAGCAGTAAAGAGGGGTTCTCTGCCGGGGGAGGCCCCTCTTTTTTGTATTTAAGTAGGAAAATCGCGCTGTTTGTAGAATATAATTGCTGAAATAAAGCAGAAAACAGGTGGAACACATGAAAATTTGGGTCGACGACATGAGCCTGGGCGCCTTCAGCGACACTGAACACGCTGCCGCGGCGCTGGCCGGCTGGAAAAGAGAGAACAGTGAATATATCTTTTATTTATATCAGTGCCGGGGGGAGCAGTACAGCTACGAGGACAGTTGGGAGCAGTTCCTCAAGGATAACATCCGCCTGGATGTAGAGGTGAAGATAATCACCGCCACACAGGAAACGCTGCGCCTGGAACTGGTGGAATCGACGCAAGAGTACCTTGGCCGCCTGTCCGCGTCTATAGAGGGGCTGGCCGCTCGGTTTTATGCGGGTCCCGACCGCCCGGCCTGGGAACTGTTATCTGATTTCATCGAAGGGATGGACTTTATCTGCCAGGCATTGACCTTATTGAACTGTGATTTCGGCCGTGAACAGTTTAACCGGATGCTGCAGGAATTAATGCAGGCCATGGAGGCCAAGGACATCATCACCATAGCCGACCTGCTGAGCTATGAGTGGAGCGCCTGGCTGGATAAAGCCGAAGACGCCCTAATTTCCCCGAACAATTGAGGATGTGCAACCATGTCCAACAAGAGTCTGCGTCAGCGAAATATAGAGTTTTTTCAGGAAAACAACCAGGATATTCTGCAACAGATCAAAGACAAAAACTCCGCCGGCAGGTATCGTGTTGCCCCCGCCAGGACAGGGGGTATGTTTTACATAGAACCCCGGGAAGGCGGCCTGCCTTTGCACAGCAGGTACAACCCGGAGCGGGAAGCGGAAATGTGGGCCGGGGAGCAGGATCTGGAGGGCCTGGCTCATGTGGTTTTATTAGGGCTCGGATTGGGTTATCATGCCGAAGCCCTGCTCAAGCGGAAGCCGCGGCTGCGCTTGTATATCTATGAACCTGACCTTGATCTGTTTTTAGCGGGGCTGGACTACAGAGATTGGTCCGCCTTCCCCTGGGAGCGCGTCTATCTGATCCTGGAGGACGGCGGCGGACGATACGAGACTTTTATCGGGCGTGTGATCAGCCAGGTCAAAAGCGGCTGGGGCTTTCTTTCCATACCATCCTTTGAACGCTGTTTTCCCGCACGTTTTTCCGAGCTTAAAGACAGTTTGTCCAAACAAAAAACCGACTATCTGGACACTCTGAAGAGCAACATCGTTTTTGAAAAAGAGTGGACCGTAAACGCCCTGCTCAACCTGCCCTATATCTTGCAGTGCGATTCTGTTTTCACTTATAAGGAGCAATTTCAGGGGCGTACGGCAATCATGACCGCCTCCGGCCCCTCTTTAAGCAGAGCGCTCCCTTATCTGCATCAAATCAAGGAAAAAGGAAAGGCGCTGCTCATCGCCGCGGGCACAAGCGTCAACGGCCTGCTCAGGCAGGGGCTGACCCCTGATCTTTTCGTCTCCTACGACCCCTTCCCCGCAAACTTTAAGGCTTTGCAGCCATCCCTCGACAAGGGAGTTCCTCTGGTCTTCGGCAGCACGATCAACAATGACGTGGTCAAAAACCATATGGGGGCCAGGGCTCATTTTATCCTGGGGCAGGACACCCTTTTCCGGTTTCTCAAAGGGGGACTCGACCCTATCGAGGTGGTGGGGGACGCCCCCTCGATAGCTGTGGTTACCTTGCAGCTTTTGCATAAGCTGGGGGTTCAGGAGATTATTCTGGCAGGACAGGACCTCGCCTTTGATGGCGACCGCTATTATGCGGAAGGGGTAGGGGCGGCGAGAGCGGACAGCGTCAGCGACGAGGAAAAGAGAGACGCCTTTGAGGTTGAAGCCAACGACGGGGGCATGGCCTTGACAAATAAGTCGTTTAACAGGATGCGCCGGAGCATGGAGCTGTTCATTAAGGGGGCGCGCTCTATACGGATTATCAACACCTCGCCAAAGGGCGCCCGGATCGCAGGGACTGTTTTTATGGGTTGGCCGCAGGTCATCGATCAACTGTCAAGCAAAACGCAGGACAAGCCGATTGCTTTCCGCCGCCATGTTCAGGCCAACAGCCTGCGAGCGGTGAGAAGGCGGGTAAATGCGATTTTAGCGGACACAGAAAAAGGCCTTGAACATGTGCTGGAAGAAGCGGGGGAATTTGCACAGGAGGGCCTTGACGAGGAAAAACAGCGGCTGCTCTATGACCGCCTCTCCCGCTATTTCTCTCATCTGACATCAAGCAGTGAATACGCCGCCTTTATCTCGCCCATGGTGCGCAACGAAGACCACCTGCTGGGCAAGGCCCTGCTCGATCTCCCCGAGATGACCTGGGAGGAAAAGCAAACACTGGTCGGCAAAGACCTGAGGCTCTACCTGCGCGGCGTGCAGATATCCATAGCCAAACTGAAGGAAGCGATGGACAGCGCCTGGGGGAAGGAGTGAATTTCTTTCAATAATTGCTGATATGGAGGAGTATAGTTTTGATGAGTTTTTTGATCAACTCATATTCCTTTGGCGAGCACTTGCTGATCAGTTCATGCAGTTCCGTTTCTTTGCTCTCCTTATAAACGCCGTAATTATAATGTGCATCAAGAACATAATATGCTCTGAGGATAGTCTTTCCCCAGATCAGGTAATCCAGGGATACATGCAGGCAATTGGCTATTCTAACTAAAGCGGGGAGGCTCATCTGCCTCTCCCCTCTTTCCAGCTGCCCGACATAGTAGTCCGACAGCCCGATGATCTCCGCAAATTCCTCCCGTGATAACTCAAACATCTCTCTTTCTCTCCGTATTCTCCGCCCAATAGCCTCATTATCTATTTCTGCGTCCTTTTCCATCATCATTCACTCCCTATTTTAGCTACTTTATCTGAATTGGCGGTATATCTGAATCTGCAGCGAGCATTAAATTGTTATTTGCAATAAGCCAACATAACATGTAATATTATGTCTAGATTATTCACACAGGGAGTGCATAGGGATTGAAAATGAACATAAAAAGTAAAATAGAAACAGCAAGAGACGCACTCAATAACGCTGTAAACATGCAGATGAACAGAGAAATTATACTAGAAATGAGCCAAATGATCGACGAATATATCGTTGAGTATTATCGACAAAGCCGAAAGGTAGGTTCAGATCAAATGCTAAAACTCCCGCCTTCCAGATAAGGGCAGGAGTTTTGGAAAGCTGAAATAACCGGCAGCGCCGCTAAGTCTTATCCGACAAAATCTCGCGCACAGCGCTAAGAAGCCGCTCTACATGCTGATCATTATTGAAATAGCCGAAACCGGCTCTTAACGTTCCTGCCGGAAAGGTACCCAGGGCTTGATGAGCCGCCGGGGCGCAATGCAGGCCGGCGCGCACCCCGATATGGAACGCCTGATCCAGAATCGTCCCCGCCAGGGAAACATCGACTGCATCTAAAACAAATGATACCACGCCTGTTTGTGGTTCGCCGGGATCGCAAAAGAGGCGCGCTCCGTCAATAGCCCTTAACCCGGCCGCCAGAGCGCCGGCCAGTTCCGCTTCATGCCGAGCTATGGCGCCGATCCCCTCCGAACGGATAAACTCAATTCCTGCAAGCAGGCCGGCAATCCCCGGAAGATTGGCAGTTCCGGCCTCCAGGCGCCACGGGAGGTCCTGCGGATGATAATCCCCTTCCGACTTGATGCCTGTTCCCCCCTCCCGCAAGGGTTTGATCGGAATATCCCTTCCCAGCGCCAACAAGCCCACGCCCATAGGCCCCAGAAGGGATTTATGGCCCGGAGCAGCCAGGATGTCCACTCCCAGTTCTCTCATATCAATATCAATGACACCGGCGCTTTGCGACGCGTCCAGGATCAGAACCCCGCCTCCCTCGCGGACGATCTCCGCGATTTCCCGGATGGGAAGAACACAGCCGGTGACATTGGAAACATGCGACAATACCGCGTAATCAATACCGTCTTTGCATAAGCTCCTCAAGTGGTCGAGATCTATCCGGAAATCAGCAGTTCCCCGGACGACGGCCACCGCTACGCCGGCGCCCTGCAGGCCGCGCAGCGGGCGCATCACGGAGTTGTGTTCGTAAGGCCCGGTCACCACCCGGTCCCCGGGTTTCAGAAGCCCCTTGAGGACGATATTGAGAGAATCCGTACAGTTTAAGGTAAATACCACATGCTGAGCAGAAGGGGCGTTGAAGAACTGCGCCGCGGCCAGCCTCGCCTCTTCAATAATGCGCTCAGCCTGCATGGACATGCGGTGTGAGGAACGGCCGGGGTTTGCTCCTCTTACCCGCATGGCTTGCTCGACCGCTCTATACACAGGCTCCGGCTTCGGCCAGGTTGTCGCCGCATTATCGAGATAGATGAACTCATCGTTCACCCGGATCAGCCTCCTCTATATCTCTCTGCCACCGCCGGCA
>DHAA01000053.1 GCA_002397275.1 Thermacetogenium sp. UBA4966
GGGAAGGATATATAGCTAAATAGAAGGAGAATGTTCAAACTAATAGGAAACTTATGCATACAAGAGAAAAATAATGAATAATCTATATTTACTGGTATTTTTGCAGAAAGAGACTGTTTTGACAGTGGTTGCAATCCAGGAATGTATTGTGATAAACTGCAATTAGAGAATTTTTCTCCCACTTCAAACGCTATAAAATACCAAGAAACATATCCGCTTGAGACACATTCATGTCTAAATCCCAAAAATTCGACAGTATAAGAACTCCCATACGAGCTAAAGAGCGGCTTTCCAACAACTTGGAAGAAGAGGTGGATCGATTCCTTGAGCTTTTTCAAAAACTGAATACATCTTTTTGTGACCCTGCGGCGCACAAACAAGTCCGCAGGGGTGGACAAGGGAACCGGGTGCGAATCCCGGACGGAACCGCCGCTGTGAGCGCCGCTAATCAAGGCTCGTCGACGAAAGTCGGTCACTGGGAAACCGGGAAGGCAGAGCCTGATAGGCATAGATAAATCTGCCGAAGCGCAAAGTCAGAAGACCTACAAAAAGAATTTGCTTGCCGCCTTATGGTGAAAGGTGACAAGACAAGCGTTGATTGCCAGGAAAACGGCTGTGACGATCAGATTTGATTGTTGCAGCTATTTTTAGTTTCTGAAAAACAGTTTTACAGAACCCTTGTTCATAACTCATTTGGTGTGAACAAACAGCTTTTTTTGAGAACTCTGCGACGGAAGGGTGCAGGAATATAAACGTTTCATCTTCTTGCCGGCACTCTCATCGTTTTGCAGAACAAGACCAGCCCATAAGCAAAGATGTTTGACCGTTGAGAACACGAACATATCCATGCTAATTTCCGTGATTCGGATACGGGGGTCGCCGGGAGAGATGGTGAAAATCCCCGGATGTTTTAGACCAAAGAACCTAACCGCGGCTTGCGGAACGGACGGCGGAGTATGAGATCACTCAACTATATTTATTGAACAAGAATATGGAGATATTCCGCTGACCTAGTATCTGCCCGCAAGCTGTGTTGTACTTGCGACAAGGGCAGAAGTCTACAATATCAGCGGCTTCTTATGCCGCAGGAAGGAGAGGGGTATGATGGTATTTGACTCAGGGTAGCAAGCAGAACCGGCGAATCGGGCAGCGCAGGAGCGAAGGCCGTTCCGCTTTGCGCCCAAGAAAGACGGACGGAAAATAGAAAGTGTAAGGAAAGCGCCGGCTGAATAACAACGGTGATTTCCCGCTGACCGGAACAACCGGAGGCGTATCCGAAAGGCGTCAAAAAACACCTTGACAACCAGCCCGCATAGAGTATGCAGGCACATGGCGGTGTATGTGTCTTTTGAAATCCGTCTGCGAAGGACGTAAACACCTGCCGTTATTTTCCCACAGTACACAAACAGACGGAACAAAATTGATTGTGCGCCAAAGGCGCACGGAAAGGACGAAACTATGAAAATGCCAAAAGTAAATAAAAAAATCTTTGGCGTTTCCCTCGCGTTGGTTCTCACACTGGCGATTGCGTTGTCGGCAACAGTTAGCGTGTTTGCAGCGGCGGCAAGTTCATGGCCGACATATCAGGGCGATGCAAATCACCTCGGGAGGATTACAAACGGAACGCCTTACACCGGAAGCAGCCCCACTGTAACCTCGCTTCTTCCGGACTCTGGCAGAGGCTCGTTTTCCGGCGTGGACACCCAGCCCGTTATGTATACCGACAGTAACGGTACAACATGGGCGTTCGTAATCACAGACTCAGGCACGTATAGCGGGTCAACCACTCCCGTCAACGGTATTTATCCGGGAACGGGCGGCGCGAGACTGGCCGTTGTTAATTGCAACACAAAAGCACGCACCTCTTATGCACTTTCCAGATCCGGTGGCTTCCAGCTTTCCTCCCCGTATCTTGATACTTCAAGCGGAAGCCCTGTTCTGTATGTCGCGGTGACGGATTACTTCAGCTTGCTGTCAGATGACGACTTTTTAACAGAAACGGTTTGGGAGACAGCCGATAGCGCGTCCATTGACACCACGGCCCCCGGTTATGCTGTCTTTGCCAATAGCGCAGGCTCTGTAAGCCAAACGGTTACAATCGGCAACATCTCAAACCTTCAATTGATCAGCCAATTGATCCTTACCAGCGGGACATCCGCCACCTATCAATTTACGGCGACAAAAACAGGAGGCTCACCGGTGGTGCTGGACAGCGGCACGATCAATTCGGCCAACTCCCCGGTCTACATTGAAAAGCTTGTGTCATCGTATTTCACCGCAACGGGTACGGGCGAATATACCATCACCCTGACTGTTACGCCCGCGGCGGGCGCGACGGTGAAAGCGGACTACGTAAGGCTTAATCAGCAAAGCGTAGCGTCTATTAAAAAGGTCACGAACCCCACCTCAAGCGCGAACATCACCGCCGTATCCGTTGGCGGCGCTACTTTCGGCGGACAGATCAACACGCCGCTTACAAAGTACGGCAATTACCTATATTACGGCACCTATAACGGACAAAATAAGTATTACCAATTAAATCCGTCCAACGGGGATACAAATATCTTTACCGGTGCAAACGGGTTCTATTGGGCCGGCGCCTGGGCTGACGAAAACTATGTTTACTTCGGCGGAGACGGCGGGTATCTGTACTATGTGCCTGTAAACAACTTTGAAACCACCTCTGTTACCTCAGGCACGAATCAGAACACAGTTACGCTTTCCGGTGCGGGCAATGTGCGGTCTACCATTACGCAGCACGACGGCAGCCTGTACTTTACCAGCCAAAGCTCCATCCTGTGGAAAATGACAAAGGCTTCAGTGTCTACTGCCCCGGCTGTTGCGGCTTCCGTTACCATTCAAAGCGGCTCGTCCTCCACCTCAACGCCGGCTATTTCGGAGAATGGTATTATTTATGTCGGCTACTATGTGAGCTTCAGCACCGGTGGAGTGAAAGCCTATAATACATCACTTAGCCTTTTGGGGGATGTTTACACCGGTGACCCCGTGCAGTGTTCGCCGATTGTTTACACAGACGGTGTATGGGATTATGTTTATTTCACCACTAATTCCGGAAATGGTGGCGGTTATTGCAACAGGTTTAACGGCACAACAGCTCAATCAAGATGGAGCGCCCCCGGAACCAGCACTAACCGTTATGCCTTGCAAGGCTTTGCTTCGGATAATGGCTATCTCATCTATGGAGATGACGCTAATTATCTATATGTTGTAGACAAACCTTAAAGGAACATTCATCCTTAGAAAGGAGGAAGGGCGGCACGCTCTTTCGTGCCGCCCGTTTACTTATGCACAAACCACGTTTAACAAAATTTCTTTCGGTGCTGGTTGTTGTAGCGATGTGTTTGTCAATGCTGCCCGCAGGAATTCTGACAGCATTTGCTGAATCAGCAGACGGAACGATTAAACACGAGAACATTACAAACCTTACTTCCGTAGGTTCGCAATCGCTTAGAATGACCAGCGGCAAAGGATACGCGGTAACGAAACCGTCAGACACATCGCGATTCGTGGAATCAATCATCATAGATGGCGCCACCGTGTCAATGTCTGATGGATTCACAGAAGAAGATGGTAACGGTGATTGGGGTGAAGCGGGGTTTTTCATCAAATCCGGGACTGTCGGAAGCATAAAATACACAATATCATATGGCGTTGATTCGTGGGGTATGTTTGGGACGCTAGACGCAGCCATTGAAGCGGGAGTATCTATAAATGCTCCGCTGACAGATGCTGATATCACATTTGTTTGGAACAAGGTAGAATCTAGTGCTACGAGGTATTCAATTACTGCTGTTACGAATGACAGCAGTAAAGGAACAGTAGATGACCCGATTTATAGTCGGGCAGAAGGAAATTCTGAATTGTATTATCTCAACTCTACCCCTAACATCGGATACGGGCTTGATTATTGGGAATACAAAGGTGCGAGTACAGGCGATAATTGGATAAAAGACGACAATTTCATCGGTCAAAATCCTTATCAAGTTACTATTGATGAAGACAGGGACTACCGCGCAGTTTTCGCACCGGCAAAAGTCATTCTTGGCGATACGCTTATTTGCGCGCCTGTCAGACTAAACAGGGTTTCTCCAATAGGAAACATAATGAATTCACAGTCGGTTTCACAGCCGGTTTTTGCAGGACAACGCGCAAGAATAAGTCTTGTCCACAGCTTTGGCGGCCCTATTCTTAACGATCTCAACACACAAATAGACGTCGAGTGCAAGCTGTATGCCGGTGATTCCGCCAGCGGAACACCGCTAAAAACTGTTTCCGGTAAGTATGCTCAAATCGACCTTACCACCACGGGATATGCGCAAACGAGAACTGTTGACTTTGATTTCAACATCATACCTAAGCTTTCACAGGTGACGGTAAGCGCAAAATTCGGGGAATTAGAAGAAGTCGTCAAGACGTATGACATAGCTGTTTTAGACCCGGTTGAAACGATAGACCTGAATTACCTGTCCTCGCCGACCACCGTCACGACGAACAGGATTTACGACACCCTTTCCTTCATCGACAGCAAGACGGGCAAGCTGACGCTGTACGCCGCGGCCGGCGGCGGGCTGCTGAAGCTGAACGAGAGCGGCACGGGCTTTGCGTATGTATCCGGCTTGACCTTGCAGTTAAGCCCGAATACCAACGAATATCAAAACGGCAAGCTCATCGCTTTGGGCGGTACGGCAAACCATATCATCGCGCTCGCCCATGTGTTTATCCCCACAGGAGGGGGAAACGGGACGTTTAAGCTCTGCGCCTATGAATACACACCAGGTGATGGTACTTGGACGGAAATAGCCGGTTCCGTGTTAGATTCAACCGATTCACTGTATCCTGAGCTTTATCAAGTTGGCGTTGTGTTCTCCGGCAATGACATCTGGAGCAGCAAAGCCCATTGGAACGGCTCCTCGTGGACAGCGCACGGTTATACGTTCAATTCCATAAAAAAGGTTAACGACACCACAGCTTACGCCGGAAGCACAAGCGGACTCTACAAGTATTCCGGCAGCTCTTGGTCGGCCTTCTCCACCCTGACCGGCACGGCTACCGTGTTAAGCGTCGCCCCGGACAGCGAACTCGTCGTCCGGACCGGTACGCAAGCGAACAACTACCAGTATCACCGGGTTTCCGCAAGCGGTACGGCGACGCTTATTGACACGTCCGGCTTGCCAGATGTATCTTCCGGCAATAATGAAAAAATACGCGACATCAAGATATCGGACGGCAGCGTATACGCCCTGGTGAACGGTAGGCTCTTCATCAGCATTGGGACATCCAGCTACTATGGCACCTACATTTACAAGCAGACTGCAAACGGCTGGGAATATTGCGAAGCCCCTGAATTCTTTGATGAAATTGACCTCGCGAACCCGGATGAGTTTGACACGCAATCCCGCATGGACGGCGTGTGCGACGTATTCGAGATAGCGCCGGGCACCACGCTGCTCTCCGGCTATTACGGCGCGTATTATCTTTGGTACGGCAATACCACCGTCACTTTTGAGCCGAATAACGGCGGAGATACGGTGATCAGGACAGGCAAAATCGGAAGCCCGGTCACCCTGCCCGAAACGCCCGCGCTGGACGGTCAGATTTTCACAGGCTGGTATTACACCAATAATCCTAACGACACAACAGCCTTTGATACCAGCGCGTTCCCGGCGAAAAACCTGACGGTTTACGCCCGCTGGTCTCCGGAGGGCGGCGTTACCGATCCTTTCGCCTCTCAGCGTGAAGCGGCCCTGAGCGCGCTGGACGCCGAAAAGAGCAAGTACAACAGCAGCGACTATGAAGCATCCGAGTGGGAACTGCTGGTAGCGGCGTATGAGGCCGGTATAGCCAACATTGGCAGCGCCAGCAGTTATCCTGACATCCAAAACTCGCTGAACGCCGCGATTAGCGCAATGGCGGCAGTGCCCGCCTCTAACAAGGACAAGGCCACAGTCGCGGTATCGGTGGAGAAATTCACCTTGGGTCAGGGATATATCATCGAGCCGACCCTTGTGACCGTGCCGAGAGGCACGCAGGCGTCCATTGTTATCACCGACCTGATCGACGAAAACCTGGGCGAGGGTTTCTATAAAAATACAGGTACCCCCCAATTAGGCTTTTATCTGGCGGCGATCAAGGATACGCCGGTACCGAATGACGATCCGCCTATTCCGCAGCATATCAGGGACGCAATGGGCGACGCGTACAATCCGGTAAATGCGGACGAGTTTCTCGGTGAGTTTGACTATTATTGGATGTCCGGCTGGATGTTCTGTGTCAACAACTCCTTTCCTAACGTGGGCTCGGCCGCGTGGCCGCTGAACAACGGCGACGTGATGCGCTGGCAGTTTACGCTTTACGGCTACGGCGCCGACCTTGACGCAGATAATTCCGAGTGGGGCAGTACATCCTTAAAACCGCTTGCCAACAAAGACAAGCTGACCTGGCGCGTTGCGGAGATCAACGCCATGAGCGATGAAGAGAAGTCGGCGTTCCTTGCTACAGGCGACAACCAAGACTATTTCGATACAGCGATGGAGGCGTTGACTAAGCTGGATAGCACACAGGTCGAGGTGGACGCCGCGCTGATGGCGCTGGGCGGTGATCCGGTTGAGCCTACGCCCATCGAAAAGAATGAGCTCAACGCCCTGATCGCCGAGGCCGAGCAGCTGAAGAGCGGCGACTATACAGAAGAGAGCTGGACGGGATTCACAGAGGCGCTGCAGGCCGCCAAGACGGTCACCGCCAAAGAGGATGCGACCCAGGAAGAGGTAGATAACGCAACTGCGGCGCTTTCAGCCGCCAAAGAACAGCTAGTTATTCTTGGCGGAAAAGTGAGCAGAATCGCCGGAAACAACCGCTACGACACCTCCGCTAAAACAGCGCTGCAAGCCTATCCGGAGGGAGCGGAGACAGTGATCATCGCCCGGGGGGACGACCAGGGAGACTTCGCCGACGCCCTGGCGGCCAGCTACCTGGCAGGCGTAAAGAACGCCCCGATCCTGCTCGTCGCCCCAGGCAGCCTGCCCCAGGAGATAGCAGACGCCATCAAACAACTGGGCGCCAAAAAAGCCTACGTCCTGGGGGGCGAGCTGGCCGTATCACAGGGAGTAGAAAACAAACTGAAAAACCTGAAGCTGGAAGTGGAGCGCATCACAGGCAATAACCGCTACGCCACCGCGGCCGCGATCGCAGCCAGGGGAGGCCCGGCGGACACCGCCATCGTAGTCAGCGGCACAGCACCCGCAGACTCCCTGGTAGCAGGGCCCCTGGCTTTTAGCAGTAAATATCCCATCCTGCTGGTGGAGAAGAACAGCGTTCCAGCGGAAACAAAACAGGCCATCGCAGACCTGGGCATCACGAAGATCATCGTTATCGGCGGTGAAAACGCAGTGAGCCGGGCAGTCTACAACGAGTTAAAGGCACAGGAGCGCTACGCCGGGCACAGCCGCATCGAGACCAGCCTTGATGTGGCGGAAAAAGCCTTTGCCGGAGCGAAGGACTTCTCCATCGTCGGCTACCTGAAACTGGCGGACGCGGTGGGAGCCGCGGTCAACGGCGACCCGATCATCTACGTCAAGGATAACATTGCAGATGTGAAGGATTACCTGACAGAAGCAGCGGCAGCCGCTACCAGCTTTACCATCTTCGGCGGCCCCATGGCTGTAAACAACACGGTGGAAGATGCGCTGCAAAAACTGCTGCAGTAAAGCCAAAATAGATCAGAGATGCGTTAATCAACAACGGAAGCGCCTCCTGTCATTTCATGGGGGCGCTTTTGATTGTATCTAATTACCATCCCCTCCGTTTTCCATCTGCCGCAGCTGTGCGTCAATATCCCGCCCGCCGTACATGATACGGATCACGACGACCGTTTTCCGGGCTTCAACCGGCAGATAAAACACCAGATAGCTATCGACCGGCAAAACCCGCAGCCCCTTACCGCACCACGGTTCCTTCTCATAGATCGAGAAACGGAGCGGCATTTCGTCCAGCCTAGCGGCCGCGTCCAGAATGCGCCGGACCTGCTTTTTCGCGGTTCCCGGCTCAAGCAGCGAGAAGGCGATATATTCGTAAATGTCGCGCAGGTCTCTCTCCGCGTGTTCGGTGTAGACAACGTCCCAGGCGCTCATACTCCGTAATCCCGGTGTATCCTGTCGGCGACGCTATCAGCCGACGCGACTTTCCCGGCGGCTAGGTCGCCCAGGCCTTTTTCAATCTCGGCGTTGAACCGTTCTTCGCTGAGAGAGCCGAAGGCGAACGGCTTGCTTTTGGGCAGCTTCATATCGAAAGGAATCCCGCGCTGCAGCACGACCTGCCGCAGGAAAAGGCCGATGGCGTTAGACATGGGAATGCCGAGTTGCTCCAGCACCTGCTCGGCCTGCTCCTTGATTTCGGGCTCAACACGGGCGAAAATATTGGCTGTTTTCGCTATTTTGAACACCTCCCATAGCATTATTGTATACGATTATATTGCGATATGCAATCACTTTGCAATCATCTTATCACTAAGGCTGCCGTTTTAGGCTTTTCGGAGATGAGTGAAGAATCGGTGATTTTACCGCTCATCAGTGCAAAAATATTTTTGTTGACGCGTTAACAAAAACGTGATAGATTATTTTTGTTAACTAGTTAACAAAAAAGGAGAGATCGTATGAATCAAGCGCTAAAAATCTTAGATATTTTTATAAAAATACAGGAGTACTCGGACGTATTTCAGCATAAACGAGATGGTTTGCTGGATGAAATCAGCCTTACGGAAGTACACTGTATTGACTATATTGGTATGACTGACCATCCGAATGTAACAAAAATTTCAGAACAGATGGGCCTGACGCGGGCAGGCATTAGTAAAATCAGCAAAAGGTTAATAAGTAAGGGCTTAATAGAGAGTTACCAGGACCCGGACAATAAAAAAGAGATTTATTTTCGGCTGACTGAGGGCGGACAGTCTGTCTATGATGAGCATAAAAAAATCCATAACAAAGTCAGACAAGAGTGGTTGGCTTTTTTCGAACACTACAGCGACAATGAAAAAGCTACAATATTACGGTTTTTCACAGAAATTAACGATCTTTTTGACGGTAAATCGGCTGATAAGATTGAAAAAGAAAAATAATATTTACCCACATGTGTGTGGGGGATATATATAGTTGCTTAAAGAAAGAAGGCGCAAAATGCTAAAGAGTATACTGTCTCGTTTCAAAAAGAATGCAGATGGGAAGCCGAAAAGAAATCCAGTCACAGCTCCCTATTGGTATCAGATTAACGCTGAAGAATGCCGGAGCTGCGACAAATGTAAAAAAGCTTGCAAGGCCGGGGCGATCAGAGGAGAACGTGGGGAAGCATATGTGATCGATAAACAAAAGTGCATAAAATGCGGAGACTGTATGAAATGGTGCAAGTATAAGGCAATAAAAAGATTGGATATGTACTCCGGAGGACCGAAACAGTAATCATTCATTATTAAAGAAATATATCGCTTATGCTTGGAAGAGGCGGCTATCCTTTATACAGCGGCTAAAATATGGTATTGTTATTATACGGAAACGAGATTTCTGCCAGAATTCCGCTCAGCTTGACAGCTGATGGTATATGGTGCTAAAATTCCGTTGTAACTGTTGTATAAAAAAACGCTCGGGAAGGGTCGATAAAGCGCGTGCAAGCGACGCCGCCCTGTGACCCCGGCGAAGGAGGAAATTTTGTGTTTGCAATTGTGGAAACCGGCGGTAAACAGTATAAGGTTCAGCAAGGGTCGGTGCTGCGGGTAGAAAAGATAGAGGCGGCCGTAGGAGACCAGGTGGTGCTGGATAAGATCTTGGGAGTGGATAGCGACGGGGCGTTTCAAGTGGGGACCCCCTACCTCTCCGGAGCGCGGGTGACGGCCGAGGTTCTCAAACAGGGAAAGGCCAAAAAAATTCTCGTTTTCAAGTACAAGGCCAAGAAAAACTACCGTCGTCGTCAAGGGCACCGGCAGTTGTTCACGGAGTTGATCGTGCGGGAGATTTCCCTGGGTGGCCAGGAGGAAACCCCAGCTGCCGCAGAGTTGTAGAGTTTCTTTGGCTATGATTCAGGCGACATTTTTTGCAGACGGAAACGGAGAGCTGCGTGGTTTCTTGGTAGAGGGACACTCCGGATATGCCCCGGCCGGCGAGGACATCATCTGTGCCGGTGTTTCCGCTCTCGTACAAACAGCGTCCGCCGGCTTGAAGCGTTTCCTGCCGGTGGCGCCGCGCATAGATGATCGGACCAAAGGCTTGGGCGATGTTTCTGTGAAATTGATGCTGCCGGAAAATTTAGCTGATGAGGAAAAAGCGACCGCTCGGGTGATCTTGGAAACCATGGAACTGGGGATGCGCGGGATCGCCGCGGGCTACGGAAAATACGTTGAAGTGAGGAGGTGCTCAAATAAATGAAGACATTAAAGTTTGACCTGCAGTTGTTTGCACATAAAAAAGGTATGGGAAGCTCCCGCAACGGACGGGACAGCGAATCGAAGCGGCTGGGGGTGAAGAGGTGCGACGGCCAATTTGTCAGCGCCGGAAACATCCTTATCCGTCAGCGGGGTACGAAAATATTTCCCGGGTGGAATGTCGGCCTCGGCAGAGACCACACCCTTTTTGCCTTGATCGACGGTTATGTGAAGTTCGAAGCAAAGGGCAAAGACAAGAAGCAGGTCAGCGTTTACGCTGAAACGGTCTGATGTCGAGAAGCAGCGAAGACCTCCCCTGGCCTTAGGACCAGGGGAATTTGTTATTACCCCGCATGAGCGGGTCTGTGAGGCTAAAGTATGTTCTACGATTACGCTAAAATATTTGTGAAAGCAGGGGACGGAGGGAATGGGTGCGTTGCCTTCCGCCGCGAGAAGTATGTTCCCGCCGGGGGACCCAGCGGCGGAGACGGCGGACAGGGGGGGGATGTTATCTTCGCCGCTGACCGGAATCTCCATACCCTGATCGATTTTCGTTATCGCCGACACTATAAGGCCAAGCGGGGGGAACACGGCCGCGGCAAGAATCAGCATGGCAAAAATGGGGAGGACCTCATTGTCGGGGTGCCTCCGGGGACCATCATCCGCCATCTTGAAGGGGACTTTTGCGCCGATCTGAAAAGAGCGGGGCAGAGGGTTGTCGTCGCCCGCGGCGGAAAAGGGGGGCGAGGCAACGCCCGCTTTAAAACACCGAAACTGCAGGCGCCGCGTTTTGCCGAACGAGGGGATCCGGGAGAGGAGCGCACACTGGAACTGGAGCTTAAACTGCTGGCGGAAGTCGGTTTCATCGGTTTCCCCAACGCAGGAAAATCCAGCCTCCTCAGCAGGATTTCCGCGGCGCGGCCAAAAGTAGCGGGCTATCCTTTTACTACCCTCAACCCGGAATTAGGGGTTGTGCAGGTCGGTGACAAGAGTTTTGTGGCCGCTGATCTGCCGGGGCTTATTGCCGGCGCCCATACAGGCGCCGGGCTGGGGCATCGTTTCCTGCGCCATGTGGAACGCACGAAGGTGCTTCTACTCGTTGTAGATACCGCGGGCAGCGAAGGGCGTGAGCCGGCGGAGGATGTGGGTATCATTCTGGAGGAATTAAAGCTCTATAAGGAGGAATTGGCGGGCAGACCCCTGGCGATTGCCGCCAATAAGATGGACCTGCCGCAAGCTGCGCTAAACCTCCCCTCTCTGCAGCGGAAGTACAGCGGATTGGATATTTACCCCGTTTCTGTGGCGACGGGCGTTGGCATAGAGGAGCTTTTATATGCCCTCTCCCGCAAGGTGGAAGAGGAAACCGATCCCGTTCAGGAAAGGGAAGCGGATGATGAACCGCGTTTGATTACAGCTGTACAGATAGATGAAAAGTCCTTTGAAATCAGCAAAAGCGGAGATGGCCATTTTCTGATCTCCGGGAAGGGGATAGAGCTGTTGGTCAACCGCCTCGACCTGGAGATTCCGGATGCCTTTAGATATTTTCAGCACATGATGCGGACCATGGGCGTCGAGGATGCTCTGCGCGCAAGCGGGGTAGAAGCAGGGGACACGGTGAACATCGGCAGCTTTGAATTTGAGTGGCAGAATTAGAATCAAACAAATGATCAGTGAAGGATGCGGGTGGCAGGAATTGCTGACGGGAAAACAGAAGAGATATTTACGATCCCTGGCTGCCGGGATGAGTGCTGTTCTGCAGGTAGGCAAGTCCGGGATCAGCGACAACTTAGTAAAACAGCTGGATGAAACCCTGACGGCGAGGGAGTTGGTGAAGGCGCGGGTGCTTTCCAACTGTCTTCTTGACGTTAGCGAGGCCGCTTCTGCTTTGTGCGAGCGGACAGGAGCAGAGCTTGTACAGCAGATCGGCCGCAATGTGATTCTCTACCGGAGGGGGGAGGATGCGGAGATCCTTTTGCCGGAATAGACGCTCATGAAGCTTAGCTTCACTATCAAATGGATGAAAGTAGCAGAACATTGGCTTTCAGGGGTAGTGGCCGGCCTGATGCAAAGCCAAGATGGCTGTCCGGGACGTAATAGGGAGCGAGCGGAATCCAACGACATGGTAGACATCCGATGAAAGTAGCAGAACATTGGCTTTCAGGGTAGGATCAAGCGGGTGAGGGGGAGTAGCGATGCCCGGCAGGGAAGGCGCAAAAGTCAGAGAAGCGCGCCGCATTGTTGTCAAAGTAGGAACAAAAATTATCTGCGGAAACAAGGGGCGGCTTGACCTGCCGCATATGGAAAGCCTGGCGCAGGAAATGGCTGCCCTCTGGCGAGAGGGGTTTGAGGTAATACTCGTCAGCTCAGGGGCGATCGGCGCCGGGGTGGGAAGGCTGGGACTTTCACGCAAACCCAGAACTATTCCTGAAAAGCAGGCGGCGGCCGCTGTTGGTCAGGGCGTTCTGATGCAGCGCTATGAAACGTTGTTTACCCCCTGCGGTGTGATCGTTGCTCAGGTGCTCCTCACCAGAGATGATATTACCAACCGCGAGCGTTATTTAAATGCGCGCCATACCCTGCAGACGCTGTTGGGCTTTCGGGCTGTCCCTATCGTCAATGAGAATGATACGGTGGCGGTGGAAGAGATCCGCTTCGGCGATAACGATACCCTTGCCGCTCTGGTCGCCTGCCTGGCCGACGCTGATCTCCTTGTTTTGCTCACCGATCTCGACGGTTATTATACGGCCGATCCCCATAAAAACAAGGGCGCCCAACTGATTCCCGAAATTCATGCCATTACGCCGGAGATCGAAGCAGCCGCCGGCGGTTGCGGGTCAGCTTTAGCCACCGGAGGTATGGGCACGAAGCTGGCGGCAGCCAAGATCGCCATGCAGGCCGGGATACCCCTCGTTATTGCCAACGGTATGAAGGAAGGAACACTAACCGCGGTTTTAAAGGGCGAGCGCAGGGGAACCATCTTCGTCCCCCTGGAAGAACGCATGCAGGCGCGCAAGCTCTGGATCGCTTTCGGCTCTCCTGTACAGGGGAGGCTGATTGTTGACGCCGGGGCTGCAGGTGCGCTCTTAAAAAAGGGCAAGAGCCTGCTGCCCACCGGTGTCGTCGGTGTAGAGGGAAGTTTTGCAGTGGGGAACGTCGTCAGTATCGTCGACCCAAGCGCACAGGAGATCGCCAGGGGCATCAGCAATTATGATGCTCAGGCGTTAAAGATGATCAAGGGACATAATAGTCGTGAAATTAAAGAGATTTTAGGTTATCATGACTATGATGAAGTGGTGCACAGAGATAATCTTACACTTATCTCGCATAATGATAGCTGAGAGGCGGATTGGTAAAAGATGCTGGAAAATCAAATAATGGAGATCGGAAAGTCGGCGAAAAGTGCGTCTTATCTTCTGGCCGGGATTTCTACAGAGATTAAAAACCACGCTCTGCAGGCGATGGCCAGGGCGCTGGAAGAGAGGGCTGAGGTGATCCTGAGCGCCAACCGGCAGGATATGGATGAGGGAAGAACGAAAGGCTTAAGCGACGCCATCCTTGACCGTTTGCTGCTTACCCGGGACAGGATCAAGGACATGTCTGAAGGCCTCAGGGAGCTGATCGCCATCCCTGACCCAATCGGCGAGATTACCAGAATGTCTGCTCGTCCCAACGGCTTGCGGGTAGGAAAGATGAGGGTTCCTTTAGGGGTTGTGGGGATTATTTATGAGGCTCGCCCCAATGTGACCGTAGATGCCGCCGGACTCTGCCTTAAGGCCGGAAATGCGGTGATCTTGCGGGGCGGCTCTGAGGCTCTTAATTCAAATAAGGCTTTGACCAATGTAATCAGCACTGCGGCAACAGGCGCCGGAATCCCTGAAGGAGCTATTCAATTGATACCGACCGCCGAGCGGGAAGCGGCGAACATGATGATGACTATGATCGAATATATTGACGTTCTGATCCCCCGCGGCGGGGCGGGTCTGATTAAGACGGTGACCGCCCAGGCCACAGTACCGGTGCTGCAGACCGGCGTCGGCAATTGCCATATCTATCTCGAAGAGGACGCTGATCCGGATATGGCTCTGAATATTGTTGTTAATGCTAAAACCCAGCGTCCAGGGGTTTGCAATGCCCTGGAGACACTCCTGGTTAATGCAAAAGCCGCGGCGGAAATTCTGCCTCCGATAGCAGCCGCGCTGCAGGAGAAGGGGGTCGAGCTGAGAGGATGCCCCAGAACCCGGGAGATCGTCTCCGGGTGCCTGCCGGCGACGGAAGACGACTGGGGGACAGAATATCTGGGCTTTATTTTGGCGGTAAAGATTGTCGATGATTTAGATGAGGCGATTAAGCATATTCACAAGTATGGCACCGGACACTCGGAAGCTATTATTACCGAGAGCTACCGAAAGGCATCGCTTTTTGTACAGAGGGTTGATGCAGCCGCTGTTTTTGTCAATGCGTCGACGCGTTTCACCGATGGGCGACAGTTCGGCTTCGGGGCTGAGATTGGGATCAGCACCCAAAAGCTTCACGCCCGAGGGCCTATGGGGGTCGAAGAACTTACATCAAGCAAATTTATTATATTGGGAAACGGCCAGATCAGAAGATCATAAAGCAGCAAAAGAGGGGCAGGAACGCACTCATGAACGAGCAGCGGATTGGCATACTGGGAGGCACGTTTGACCCCGTTCACCATGGACACCTGGTGGCGGCTGATGCGGCAATGGAAAATTTTTCACTGGATAAGGTCGTTTTTATGCCGGCGGCTAATCCGCCGCATAAGCAGCCGGATTCAGTTACGGATTTCTGGCGCCGGTATCTGATGGTTGTCCTGGCTGTACTGGGAAACCCTAATTTTAAGGTCAGCCGTCTTGAATATGAGCGCGGAGGTGTTACCTATACGGTCGATACAATGCGTCAGCTGCGCCAAATCTATGGCGAAGGCGCGGAGCTTTATTTTATAACCGGTATCGATACAATCCTGGATATTTTCAGTTGGCGGGAGCCAAAAGAGCTGTTTACACTCTGTAAGTTTATTGCCGCTACCCGCCCCGGGTATGATAAACGAATTGTTGAGGAGATCTTTGGAGAGCATTTTAAAGATGTCATACAGTTTTTGGATATGCCTCAGATGGATATATCATCCTCAGACATTCGCCGGCGTGTGCAGGAGGGGAAGTCGATCAAGTACCTTGTTCCCGAGGTTGTAGAGCGGTATATCAGACAACAGGGACTTTATTCTTCTGATAAAACCGGACCGGGAGGCGCTTTTGACGAATAAAATATCCGGCGGGGACTATCAACCCTGCGCTAAGATGCGGGAGTATGAAATAAAAATAAGAGAAAGATTAACGGAAAAAAGGTATGAGCACGTTTGCGCAGTGCGCCATTGTGCCGCAGAGCTGGCGAAAATTCATGGCCTTGACCGGGAGAATGCGGAACTGGCCGGTTTGCTGCATGATTACGCTCGGGATATGGATCCCGAGCAACTGCTGGCCATCGGCCGTTCCAGAAACCTGATCACCTGTAAGGTTGAAGAACAATTTCCTATTCTGCTCCACGGGCCTGTAGGAGCGGCCCTTGTTGAAGAAGAGCTGGGGGTTGCCGAGGTGCAGGTGCTGGAGGCCGTCGCTCTGCACACCGTTGCCGGTCCCGCTATAGGGAGGCTGGCTCAGATGATCTACATAGCGGATCTGATCGCCGCGGGGAGAGACTTCCCGGGTGTGGACTATCTGCGAAGCCTTGCTGTGACAAATCTGCGCCAGGCGCTGCCGGCATGCATTGCCTCCAGCATTCGTTGCTGTTTGGAGAGGGGCCGGCTTATCCACCCGCAGACGATTGAGGCGTGGAATTATTATTCTATCGAGCGAAAGGAGTGAATTTTACTGTTGGATTCCGCCCAGGAAAGGGCCGTCGGCGCTGCGCAGGCAGCGGCCAGGAAAAAGGCTATCGATATTAGAGTTCTTGATGTAAAAGGCATCTTCCCCGTAGCAGATTACTTCATGATCTGCAGTGGGCGCAGCACGACTCAACTAACGGCGATAGCGCGGGAAGTGGAAGATGAGATGAAGAAGCTGGAAAATGGGTCCTATCGCAGACAGGGCAGCCCGCAATCAGGATGGATTCTGCTGGATAACGGCGACTTGATCGTTCATATCTTTAGTGAAGAGGCGCGCAGGTTTTATGATCTTGAACACCTATGGGGTGACGCCAGGGTAATATTGACGAATTTATAAGGATTATTTTTATAGCGGCGGCTATGAGCTTTTACACGTTATTAATTGAACTTTAGTTGACATACTTCATTATCTTTCATATAATAGTGTTCGGCAAATGCGGGGAGCGGGATCAACAAAACGACTCCGGCAGGCCTTCAGAGAACCGGTTGAACGGGGTGCGAGCCGGTGGCCCAGCCGGGGGTTGAAATTCCGACCTCCGGATCCGGGTAGCAGACATTTGTTATTTTGGGGCTGTGGCGCAGCGGGAGCGCGCTTCCTTGGCATGGAAGAGGCCGCGGGTTCGATTCCCGCCAGCTCCACCATTTTATTTACCAATCATTGTTAATCTAGGAGATTACACACAAACTCCCGTCTCTGTTAGTTCAGGGACGGGAGTTATTTAAAGATGGATGGTGAGCGATTGTGGAAAGCAGATACAACTTTCGGGTAGTGGAAAAGAAGTGGCGGCAGCGCTGGGAGGAGAGCGGCGCATTTTTGACGACTGAGGATTCGGAGAAGGAAAAGTTCTATTGTTTGGTGATGTTCCCCTACCCATCCGGGAATCTGCATATGGGGCATGTTCGCAATTACGCCATCGGGGATGTTGTGGCGCGGTTTTACAGGATGCAGGGTTATAATGTACTCAATCCCATGGGATGGGACGCTTTTGGACTCCCCGCTGAGAACGCCGCTATCAAAAACCACATTCCTCCCGCTGAATGGACCTGGGCTAATATCAACAAGATGCGTGAGCAGATGAAAGCTATGGGGCTGAGTTATGATTGGTCCCGGGAGGTGGCTACCTGCAGCCCGGATTACTACCGTTGGACCCAGTGGCTCTTCCTCCGGCTTTATCATCATGGGCTGGCTTATAAAAAAAGGCAGGCGGTAAACTGGTGTCCCTCCTGCGCCACGGTGCTTGCCGATGAGCAGGTGGTGGCCGGATGCTGCGAGCGGTGTGACAGCGAGGTCACTAAAAAAGACCTGGAGCAATGGTTTTTCAGGATCACCGCTTATGCGGAGCGCCTACTCGATGACCTCGAAAAACTGAAAGGCTGGCCGGAAAAGGTAAAGCTGATGCAAGAGAATTGGATCGGCAGGAGCCGGGGGGTTGAAGTGAAGTTCACCGCGGAGAATGGAGAAGAGATCAGCGTTTTTACCACACGCCCTGATACCATTTTCGGCGTCTCCTATATCGTTTTGGCTCCGGAACACCCCCTGGTGGAGGAACTGATTAAGGGCAAGGCTGAGGCCGGCCGGGTGCGCGAGTTCGCGGCAAGGGTGAAGAAGCAGAGTGAGATAGAGCGAACGTCTGCCGAAGGGGAAAAAGAAGGTGTCTTCACCGGCGCTTTTGCCGCCAATCCGTTAAGCGGAGAACAGGTACCCATTTGGGTAGCCAACTATGTTTTATTGGAGTACGGCACGGGAGCGGTGATGGGGGTTCCCGCTCATGACCAGCGCGATCTGGAGTTCGCCCGCAAATATCATCTTGCGGTTAAGGTCGTCATTCAGCCGCTGGGGGATGACCTGGACCCCGCCGCCATGAAAGAGGCCTATGCGGCGCCTGGCGTGATGGTCAACTCCGGTGTTTTCAACGGCCTGGACAGCGAGGTGGCTCGGCTGAAGATCAGCGGCTGCATCAGCGAGAAAGGCCTGGGAGAAGAGAAGATTAATTATCGCTTGAGGGATTGGCTTATCTCCCGGCAGCGTTACTGGGGAGCGCCTATACCGATCATCTACTGTGACCGCTGCGGCGTCGTCCCGGTACCTGAAGAGGACCTTCCTGTGTTGCTCCCGGAGAATGTGGCTTTTGAGCCTACAGGCGAATCGCCGTTGCTGAAAGCAGAGGAATTTCTGAAAACCACCTGCCCCAGGTGCGGAGCGCCTGCCCGCAGGGATACCGATACAATCGATACCTTCGTCTGCTCCTCCTGGTATTTCCTGCGTTACTGCAGCCCCGGGGAGAGCGGGCGTTCCTATGATTTGAACAAGGCGCGCTACTGGATGCCTGTCGACCAGTATATCGGCGGAGTTGAACACGCCATTTTGCACCTGATGTATTCCCGTTTCATCACCAAAGTCCTTTATGATCAGGGGTTGGCGCCTGTTGACGAGCCCTTTACCAATCTTTTGACCCAGGGCATGGTTTTGAAAGACGGCGCCAAGATGTCTAAGTCCAAGGGGAACGTGGTCAGCCCTGAGGAGATCATCGACAACTATGGAGCGGATACCGCGCGCCTCTTTATCCTTTTCGCAGCTCCTCCGGAGCGTGATCTGGAATGGAGCGATGAGGCTGTCGACGGGGCTTATCGGTTTATCAACCGTGTCTGGAGATTGGTGTATCATCTCTTGCCTGAAATCAAAGGCAATCAAACTCAGTGGGAAGCCGGCGCCCTGGGAGCGGCGGAAAAGGCCGTGCGGCGGGTTATCCACAGGACCATCCAGCGGGTAGGCGATGATATCAAGACGAGGTTCAATTTTAACACCGCGGTGAGCGCGATCATGGAACTCACTAATGCTCTTTATCACTATACGGAAGGAACAGAGCAATCATCAGGGCATAGCGGGGTGCTCCGTGAAGGCGCGGCGGCTTTGATCACTCTCCTGGCGCCCTTTACCCCCCATCTTGCCGAAGAACTTTGGGAAGCGGCAGGAGGGGAGGGCAGCGTCCACGATCAGCGCTGGCCTGAGGTGGATGAGGAAGCGCTCCAGGAAGATGAGATTACAATCGTGGTGCAGATCAACGGCAAGGTAAGGGATCATGTCCGGATCCCTGTGGAATTAAAAGGTAAAGAAATGGAGGATGCGGCGCTCGCTCGCTCCCGGGTCAAAGAATTGATCAAGGGCAAAGAAGTGGCGCGCGTGATCAGCGTTCCCGGCAAGCTGGTCAATTTGGTGGTGCGGCAGAGCAGTTCGAAAAAATAAAACCTCGAAAATGTGGAGATAGATAGCAGGAATTAATTATTATGGCAGCGAATGGTATATAATGCGGAGCGTTCCTCAAAGAGCGCCCGGCGAGAAATGTCCCGGCTGTTCCGGGGAGGCTGGTGATCTCTCTTGAGCATGTGGGAGATAGACAGGAAAGCGCAATTGTTTATCATTCTAATTGCCGCGGCTCTGCTCTTTGCCGGGGGGTACAAGTACGCCCATTTTCTAGCCTCCCGCAACTCCCCAGAGGCTGAAGTGACCGTCGTCGAGAATGATGTTGAGGAAAATGGAGCTGAGGAAAAGGGAGAGGTAGAGACCCTGGGCGTGCATGTCGCCGGCGCGGTAAAGAATCCCGGAGTTTATCATTTGCCTGCGGGCGCCCGGGTCGAGGACGCGGTCGGCAGAGCGGAGCCTCTACCTGAAGCTGACTTAAACAAACTCAATCTGGCGCGCAGGCTTGTCGACGGTGAAAAGATTTATCTTCCCCAAGAGGGGGAGGAGCAAGTTCCTTCCGGCGCTGCGGGAGCAGATGCTTCCGTTGCAGACGGCGCCGGCGGGGCGAAGGTTAACATCAACACGGCTTCCGCCGCGGAGCTGGATGCCCTGCCGGGGCTCGGCCCCGCCCTGTCTCAGCGGATCATTGACCGCCGGACAAAAAACGGTCCTTTTCGGTCAGTCGAGGATATAAAACTAGTTTCGGGGATCGGCGAGAGCCGCTATGAACAGCTGAAGGACTTGATCTGCATCTGACTGCTCCTTCCATGCCCGTTATGACGATAGCAGCGATATATCCAATTCTTTTAAGGGACAGGCAGGAATTTTACCACAAATAAAGAATAATCTAAAGTAAGTTCTTCTTTTTTTTATGGGGGAAAGTGTTTGCATAGGAAAGGAGGGAGGTAAGAGGGGGGCCGTTGGTCGGCAGCTATGGATGCTGTCACCTGTATGTGTGTTTTTTCAGGGGGTGGTGATTCCAAGAAGGAATGTCACTCTGTTTGACCAGACTGCCAAGTTTAATGTTTTAAGGGGGGAAAGTATATGGATATCCAGGGATGGATGTTGGCAGTTGCAGTATTGCTTCCACTAATTGCCGGTATTCTTGTATTTCTTATCCGCCATTATCAGACACGCGGATTTATTGTAATCCTGACGGCAATAGTGTTAATTGTCAACTCCATTTATTTCTTGAAACTGGGTTTGCCCGCTGATTTTACACCGGAAAATCATTTGTGGGGTACAATTATCACTGTTCTCGACTATGCGATACTGCTCTTCTACATCTATGCCGGTTTGTCGCTTAAGAACTGGCTTGTACTGATTTTTGCCCTGGCTCAGATTATCCCGCTGGCCTGGTGGGAGTTCAGCGCAGGGGCAAGTCAGACGCTGGAGACAATTAAACCGGCTTTCATGATCGATCAGCTTTCTGTGGTGATGGTTTTAATAATATCGATCATCGGTTCGCTGATCTGCGTCTATGCAATTCGTTATATGAAAGACCACGAGGAGCATAAGGGTCTGGAGAAGTCGCGGCAGTCCCGTTTCCTCTTTTGGCTGGTTATGTTCCTCGGGGCAATGAACGGCCTTGTTTTGGCCGATAACCTGATGTGGCTCTACTTCTTCTGGGAGGTTACCACACTGTGCTGCTTCCAGTTGATCGCTCATGATCTGACCAAGGAAGCGATCAACAACGGCGCCCGGGCCCTGTGGATGAACTCCATCGGCGGGACCGCCATGATCGCGGCCATGATCTACATTTACTTTAATAACGGTCAAACTGTTGAATACCTTACGCTCAGTTCCATTATTCAATCCGGCGGCGCCGTAGCCTATCTCCTGCTGCCGGTTGCTTTGATGTGTTTCACAGGGATGATCAAGGCGGCTCAAATGCCCTTCCAGGGATGGCTGCTGGGAGCGATGGTTGCGCCGACTCCTGTTTCCGCGCTGCTTCACTCCAGCACCATGGTCAAGGCAGGGGTTTACCTTGTATTGAGGCTTGCTCCGGCGTTCAGCCCGCTTCTGGGCCAGATGGTAGCTATCTGCGGCGCATTTACTTTCTTCGCTGCTTCCGTGCTGGCTATATCACAGACCACGGGCAAGCGGGTGCTGGCTTACTCCACCATCGCCAACCTGGGTCTGATTGTCGCCTGTGCGGGCATCGGAACAGATCTGGCTATGGCGGCTGCGATTCTCCTGATCATCTTCCACGCCATCTCCAAGGGCCTCCTCTTCTTGTGCGCCGGCACCATCGAGCACCAGATTTGGAGCCGCGAGATCGAGGATATGGAAGGTCTGGCGGAGAAAGCGCCGCTCACCACGTTCATCACCATTATCGGTATGCTTTCCATGTTCTTGCCGCCCTTCGGTATGCTTCTCGGCAAGTGGGTGGCCCTGGAGGCCTCTTACGCTGTTCCGCTGGCCGCGGTGCTCTTTGTTCTGGCCAGCGCGGTAACCATGGTTTTCTGGGCAAAGTGGCTCGGCCGGCTCTTAGAGGTTACGCCGAAATTAGGCAGAAAGATAGAAAGCCTGTCACTCAGCTATACGGTGCCCTTATGGTCACTGGTAGCGGGAATCTTCGCCTTTGGCATCGGAATAGCGCCTGTATTTAAAAACTTTCTCCAAGGCGCAGTGGAGTCTGTCTCCGCCGGATATGCCGGCAATATAAATAATTTTGTCGCTTTGGATAAAATAGCGGACGGCTGGAATATTACGCTGCCCAAGGCGGTAGCCGCCTTAACCGACGGAAGCGTAGCTATTATCGGCTCCTTCCCGGTATGGCCGCTGTTTATCGTCTTTGCGTTGGCCGTTATCCTGCCGCTGCTCTTTATTACACTGAAACCGCAGGAACTCCGCCCTGTTTATTTGTGCGGCGAACAGGCGGGAGAAGCGGATAGCGACGAGTGGTACTGCATCGGGGATCAAAAGAGCAAGCTGCAGCTGGGTGGTTTCTACTATGAGGAGGCCGCGGGAGAAGAGGCAATCAATCCCTGGGTCTACGCCTGCGCCATTGCTCTGCTCGTCTTAATGTTTGTAGTGGGGGTGATCATATGAGCCAGTTATGGATAGCCGTTATCGCGGTTGTTGCAGCGCCGTTCGTCGGAGGTTTCCTGTCCGGTATTGACCGCAGGGTAACCGCCAGACTGCAGGGACGCTATGGCCCCCCAATCGTGCAGCCCTTTTATGATTTCTTTAAGCTGCTAGGCAAGGGCAGGATAGCTACCAGCAAGACACAGTTCATCTGGATCATCAGCTATCTGGTCTTCATGATAGCATGTCTTCTCTTCCTGGTACTGCAGCAGGATATCCTGTTGCTGGTGTTCCTGCTGGGCTTTGCCGGAATCAGCTTTGTGCTGGCCGGCTTCAGCACTAAATCGCCTTACAGCCACTTTGGAGCGAACCGTGAACTGCTGCAGATTCTGTCTTATGAACCGATTCTTCTGCTGTTTGCTCTGGGAGTGTACTCACAGACCGGCAGCTTTATGATCAGCGATATCCTGGCGAGCGAGGCCCCGCTGTTAGCATCGATCTGGCCGATCTTTATAGCTCTGCTGGTGGTGCTGACGATCAAGATGCGCAAATCGCCCTTTGATATCGCCACTTCGCATCATGGGCACCAGGAACTGGTCAAGGGTATTATGACTGAGATTTCAGGACCCTACTACGCCCTGGTTACTCTAACCGAGTGGTATGAATTGGTGCTGCTGCTCGGGATCGTCGCTCTCTTCTGGGCCAATCCGCTGTGGATAGGTATCCTGATCGCATTGGCTGCCTTCGTCCTGGAGTTGTTTGTTGATAACATTAACGCTCGTATGACCGGCGGCTGGATGGTCAGATTTTCCTGGGCGGTGGGTTTGGTACTGTGTATTGTGACGCTGACTTACTGGTGGATTATGAAGGGGGTGTTCTAGATGGGTATCATACAAAAATCTCAAGTAAAATCTCCCTGGATCATGCACTTTTGCAACAGTTCCTGCAACGGTTGCGATATCGAGGTGCTGGCTTCTCTAACACCCCTCTATGATGTTGAGCGATTCGGGATCGTCAATATGGGAAACCCGAAACACGCGGATGTGTTGGTTGTCACCGGTCCTGTCAACTACAGGACGGCACGGGTGCTGAAAAACCTCTACGATCAGATTCCCGACCCCAAAATGGTGATCGCGGTAGGCGCCTGCGCCTCAACGGGAGGCGTCTTCCACAACTGCTATAACATCTTGGGCGGTGTTGATAAAGTACTTCCGGTCGATGTTTATGTGCCTGGCTGCGCGGCGCGTCCGGAAGCGATTATCGACGGCGTGGTGCTGGCCCTGCAAAAATTATCGAAAGCTGTGGGGGTGGCGAAATGATTGAGAATCTGAAAGAGATCACTAAAGATACGCTGCTGCAAGAGGTACAGAAGTTTGCCGACGCCAAGGCGCGCTTCGTGACCACGGTCTGCAGCGATCTGGGCGATAAGCTGGAAGTTACCTATTACTTCAACTACAGCCCCGGCGTGGATATGTCCGCCATGAGGATGGTAGTGGACAAAAATGAGGAGGTTCCGAGTATCAGTGGGATTTACCTTGCTGCCGTGCTCGTTGAAAATGAGATGTTTGAACAATACGGATTAAAAGTAAAAGGCATGGCCATCGACTTCGGCGGCTTGATGCTGCTGGCCAAGGACAGCCCTGTGCTGCCTATGGTCAAGGATAAGGCCGCCGGCGGGAAGGGGGGCGAGTAAATGGCGCCGCGTACAGTTGCACCGTTTGGCCCACAGCACCCGGTACTTCCGGAACCAATTCAGCTGAAAATCACTTACGAAAATGAAAAAGTGGTAGATGTGGTACCAGCCCTTGGTTACGGTCACCGCGGTATTGAAAAGGCCTGCGAATTAAATGAATACCCGAAGAACATACATTTGGTTGAGCGGATTTGCGGTATCTGCAGCTGCATCCATGGGATCAGCTATTGTGAAACTGTGGAAAGACTCTGGCCGCTGGAAGTTCCGCCGCGTGCCAAGTACTTGCGTGTCATCTATTCAGAGATGAGCAGGCTGCACAGCCATCTGCTCTGGCTGGGACTGCTGTGCGACGCTCTCGGTTTTGAGAGTATGTTCATGCAGTTCTGGAGGATCCGTGAAAAGGTCCTGGATATTTTAGAGGCAACCTCCGGACACCGCGTCACGCAATCGATCTCCGTTGTCGGCGGCGTAAGGCGTGATATTGACGCCGAACAGGAAAAGACATGTATTAAAGTTCTGCAGGAAGTAAAGAAAGAAGCAGAATCCCTAATAAATGTCTTGGCCAGCGACCCCACGGTCAAGGCGCGTACAGTAGGGAAGGGCGTTTTGACCAAGGAGCAGGCGATCCTGCTGGGAATTAACGGCCCTCACCTGAGAGCTTCGGGAGTTAAAGAGGACAGCAGGATGTTAGGGGCGCAGGCTTATAGCGAACTGGGCTTTGAGCCTATCGTAGAAACCGCAGGGGATTGTTACGCCAGAGCGCTGGTGCGGGCGCGCGAGGCCCTGCAGTCTATTGAATTGCAGCTAGAAGCCTTCAGCAAGATGCCTGAAGGGGAGATCTTCGAACGCCCCAAGGGACGTCCGCCGGCCAATGAAGTAACTTACAGGGCTGAGCAGCCCCGAGGCGAGTGCTTCTATTATGCCAAAGGGAACGGTACCCAGCACCTGGAGCGCTTTCGTGTGCGGACACCGACCTTTGCCAACATTCCGTCGCTGCTAGTGATGCTGCCTGGATGTGAACTTGCCGATGTACCGGTTATTGTTCTGTCAATTGACCCCTGCATCAGTTGTACTGAAAGGTAGCCCTGGAATATAAAGGAGGTGTAGCACAATGCCAGTTATGCTGCCTACTGTTCTTCGCAACCTGTTCGGCGGTCCGGCCACCAGGATGTATCCTGTGCAGGTAAGGGAACCGTTTGCAGGGGCGCGCGGGCAGATAGAGTTTAACGACGATAAATGTATTCTGTGCGGCAATTGCGAAAAGCGTTGCCCGGCCGCGGCCATAGAGATCAACAAAGATAAAAATGAGTTGGTTTTCTATCCGGCGCGCTGCATAGTCTGTTTTGTTTGTGCGGAGGCTTGCAATAAGGAGGCCATCATCGAGGTCGATAAATGGCGGACCCCTTATTACACCAAGCCTGTTGAGGTGCATACGGCCAAGGCGAAAAAGGATAAAGCGAAAGAGAATAAAGTAGAATAAAATCAAATGATGTTTGCCGGAGAAGCCCCCGCTCATATCGCAGCGGGGGCTTTTTTATTCTTTTGTTCGGGCAGAGCTTGGGGAAGGGATGGTTTGCACCTTGTCCGGCATTTCAAATATAGTTATAATAAAAGCGGGGTGAGTGAAATGTTTGGAATGCTTAATATCGGGCCATGGGAATTAATTTTGATCTTGGTGGTGGTACTTATTGTTTTCGGACCGGGGAAGCTGCCTGAAGTCGCTCAATCCCTGGGAAAAGCGGTTAAGGAATTTCGCAAGGCTTCGTCAAACGCGCAGCGCATGTGGGATGAAGTGACCAAAGAAGAACCGGTTAAAACCGTAAAGAGCAGCGAATCCGGGCAGGGCGGCTCCTCTAATTCTAGCGGCAAAACCGGTGCAGAAGAGGAGATTTCCCCAGAGAGAGAGGGGCAAACGGCAGGCGGAGAAGCGCCGGCGCAAGGAACAGGCGATGATCAATCTCAATCTCAAGGTCGAGCGGATCAGGCCGAAAGTAAGGGGTGAGCAGGCTTGAAGGTAAGGAAAACCATTATCGCGATGGTTTTGGTATCTTTTTTGGCCGGCATCACTTTTGCCGGGGGTATTCTCTTCACTTCAGGCAACTACTGGTTAGACAAGGTGATGGGGAGTGAAAAATCCGAGCCCGCCCCTGATGTCAGCAGCCCTCCGGGTGTTGATGAGGGTACCATATCCGCTATCGTTGACAGAACCGGACCTGCGGTGGTCAAGATAGAAACGTATGTGTCCACAAGCGAGCGCTCGGATCCTTTTTTTGACGACCCCTTCTTCCGGGAGTTTTTCGGGCAGTTTGATACTCCGCAGCAAAAGGTGCAGCATGGTTTGGGATCCGGTTTTATTGTTACCAAGGACGGCTATATTCTGACCAATGAGCATGTGGTTCAGGGCGCTCAAGAGATCCAGGTTAGTATTACGGGACAAAAGAGCGCGGCCGCCGCTAAGGTCGTGGGGTCTGATCATGAGCTGGACCTGGCTGTCTTGAAAATTGACGCGGGGAATGATCTGCCTGTATTGAAGCTGGGAAGTTCCGGCGCGGTGGCGGTGGGAAACTGGGTTATTGCCATTGGCAATCCCTACGGATTAGACCATACGGTGACCGTCGGAGTGATCAGCGCTAAAGGGCGCCCGATAACTGTCCAGGATCGGAACTACACTAATCTTCTACAGACAGACGCCTCGATCAACCCGGGGAACAGCGGCGGCCCCTTGCTCAACCTGAAAGGGGAAGTGATCGGTATCAACACTGCGGTCGCTCAGGCGCAGGGGATCGGCTTCGCCATTCCCAGCGATACCGTGAACAGCGTTTTGAACGACCTGATCAAACAGGGTAAGGTGAAGAGGGGTTGGCTCGGTGTGGAGATACAGGACGTAACGCCGACGGTTGCTGATCATTACGGCCTCTCTGAGACGGAGGGGGTGCTTCTGAGAAATATAGTCGAGGGGGGACCGGCGGAAAAGGCCGGTCTTAAACAAGGGGATATTATCACAGACATTGACGGTAAAAAAGTTACAACCACAGGAGATTTACTGGAAATAGTCAGGGAAGCCGGGCCCGCCAAAGAGGTGCAGGTGACAATCTGGCGCGATAAAAAGGCGGAAACGCATGCGGTCAACCTGGAGGAACGCCCGGAGTGAGTAGCGGTTGGTAGAGTCTTGCTGCATGCGGAGAGGAGAAGCCTGAAGGAATTTCCAGACGAAGGTAGAATATATGTGTTAAATATTAGCGGGAGGGCTTGCGATGCCCCCTTTTGTTTTAATTGCAGGCGCCTTTGCTCTGGGAATCGCTTTATCTGAGATATATAAAAGCAGTTGGGTGTTGGCGGCGTTTGCCGCTGCCGTATTCTTGCTGGTCGCAGGGGTTTGGGCTTATCTGCAAGGCAAGAGACGCTCTTTCCTCTGGCTGCCTTTATTTTTTTTTCTGCCTGGGCTATGCCTGGATGGGCAGCGAGCAGATTGCTTTTCCCCAGCGATTGGAACCTTTGCTGGGGCATTATGTACAGGCGGAAGGGATTGTGGACGGTCTGCCCGCGGTTTATCCCAATAGGCTTGTCTTTGTGCTGGAGCAGCCTAGGGTCGCCTTGAATGAGGAGAAATGGCAGGGGAAAGGTAAAATCCAGGTTGTATATTATACCGGCGAACAGGAGAATGAGGCCTCTTTATCCCCCGGCGCTTCCGTCAAAGTGCAAGGCCTTCTGGATCTGGTCCCTGAGGCCGGATCAGCGGGGGAGTTTGATTACCGGGCTTACTTGGAGCGGCAGGGGGTTATCGCTCAGGTTATGGCTGAGAGTCCCCCTGAGATAATGGCGCAGGGGCGCGGTTTCGGCAGCTTCTGGGCTGCCCAGCGCGCTAAGATCGAAAAAAGCATCGACTCCTCCCTGCCGCGGGAGCAGGCGCTCTTTCTCCAGGGGCTGCTGCTCGGTTCAAAAGAGGGTATCGATGCCGATGACCGGGATATTTACCAGAAGACGGGGGTTATGCACCTCTTTTCTGTTTCAGGGCTCCACCTCGGTTTTGTTTTTATCGCGCTGATGGCGGCTGCCGGCTTCCTTGCCCTGAAGCGCCTTCCGACCTTTATCCTGGTAGCCGGCGGGCTCTGGGGGTATGCGGCGTTGATCGATTTTGCAGCCCCGGTGAGCAGGTCCGCGGTGATGGCCACCGTAGGATTGGCGGCCTACCTCTGGCAACAGCGGCAAAATGCCGTGAATTCACTTGCCCTGGCTGCCCTGGCTCTTCTGCTCCTGCAACCGGCGCTGCTCTTTGATCCAGGCTTCCAGCTTTCCTTTGCTGCAACCTGGGGGATTGTTTACCTTGCGGTTCCTCTCAACGCTCGGCTCCCCTTTCCTGCAGGATTGCGGGAAGCGATAACTGTGCCTGCCGCCGCCCAACTCGCCGTTATGCCGCTGATCGCCCTCTACTTTAACCAGGTTGTATTGCTGGGCATGGCGGCTAATATGATCGTAACCCCCCTGGCCGGGCTGGGGGTCTATTTAGGGCTGGCCGGTATGCTGGTGGCCATAGCCGCGCCGGGGGTCTGGAACCCCTTTTTTATGGCAGGCGGGGCGCTTTTTACTCCCATCAAATGGATGCTCGGCCTGTTGGCCGGGCTCCCGGGCGCCGCTTTTCTTGTTCCTTCGCCGCAATTGTGGCTGTGTTTGCTCTGGTTTATTATACTGGCCATTTTCGGCTGGTCTCTGCGGGAGGGGTTTACAGTTACTTTCCCGCATTTCCGTTTTCGCTCTGCAGCCTCCCGCTGGATCCTGCCCTCTCTGCTCGCTCTCTGTTTAGCTTTTGCTTTATTGTTGGCGGGCGCCGGTGCGGGCGGCTCAGGGAAACTGGAAGTTACCTTTCTCGATGTCGGGCAGGGGGATGCCGTTTTCGTAAGGACCCCCGGGGGGCGCACTATGCTGGTGGATGCCGGGGGAAGCCCCTCCTACCGGAACAGTTCTTATGATCCCGGCAGACAGGTGGTCGTCCCTTTCCTGGTTAATAACGGCGTCAGGAAATTGGACCTGCTGGTCAACTCACACCCCCATGAGGACCATCTGGGCGGGATACCGGCTGTTCTGGATAATATAAAAACGGGCAGGTATCTGGCGTCGCCTGCGCGGCACCCGTCGCCGCTGGTGCTGCAGGTAGAGCAAAGGCTTGAGCAAAAAAAGATCCCGGCCTCCTATATCCGTACCGGGACCGAGATCAAACTCGATCCGGCTGTGCAGATCTCTGTCCTGGGGCCTCCTGAAAAGCTGTTCAGCGGGACCCGCAGCGATCTCAACAACAACTCCCTCGTGCTGCGAATAACATATGGCAAGGTTTCTATTTTATTAACCGGCGATCTGGAGCAAGAGGGGATGGCTGAACTGGCTGCTCGGTTTCAGGACGGCGGAGCAACCGGTGGAATTAGGGCTGATCTGCTCAAGTGTCCTCATCATGGCAGCCCATACAGCATCAGCCCGGAGTTCGCCGCCGCTGTGCGCCCCAAGTTGGTGGTGATCAGTGTCGGTCCCAATAACTTCGGGCACCCCGATTCCCGAACCATCAGCTTCTGGCAGGAACGGGGGGCGCGTGTTCTGCGCACAGATGAAGAGGGGGCGATCACCCTTATTACAGACGGCAATAAGCTTTTTAATCCCCAAAGCAGATCCCGGTGAAGCGAGCGGCAAGAACGAGTTGGCTCTCAGGTGGAACAAAGTACGGCTTTTTTGTCGCTTCATCCAGAGGAACAGGTATGATCTCTTTACCTTTAAGGGCAACCATCAGGCCGCTGCGGCCGGACATGGCCAGCTCTGCCGCGGCGACGCCGAAACGCGTGGCCAGGATTCTGTCCAGTGGAGAAGGAGAACCGCCCCGCTGAATGTGACCCAAAACCGTTACCCTTGTTTCCACTCCTGTTGCCTGTTCCACAAGTTTGCCCACTAAATGCCCGATGCCTCCCAGCCGCAGAGGGTCCCCGCTTCCTTCGATCCTTTCCCTGACCACATGTTCCCCGCTGGGGCCGGGGGCTCCCTCCGCGACAACGATGATGCTGAACGGCTTCCCTTCCCTTTGCCGTTCTTCGATTTTCTGCATGATGCTCTCCAAAGACCAGGGGATCTCCGGTATCAGAATCACGTCCGCGCCTCCGGCGACTCCGGACCAGAGGGCAATCCATCCGGCATAACGTCCCATTACTTCCAGAACCATCACCCTGTGGTGCGATTCTGCTGTGCTGTGCAGTTTGTCCAGAGCCTCGGTAGCGGTAGCCACCGCGGTGTCGAAGCCGAAGGTTTGGTCCGTTGCCGCGAGGTCATTGTCGATTGTTTTGGGAACCCCCACAATCTGCGCTCCTTTTTCAACTAATTCTCTGGCAATGGATAAGGTGCCGTCTCCACCAATTGAGATCAAGTTATCCAGTTTAAGATCCCGTATGTTTTCCAGCAGGACGTCGGAAACGTCGCAGTATTTCGTTTTTCCCTCCGCTGTTTTTACAGGGAAATTAAAGGGGTTATCGCGGTTGTTCGTTCCCAGGATCGTTCCCCCGCGATGCAAAAGGCCGGAGATCGCATTTTTGTCGATCGGCATCCAGTTTTTATTGATGATCCCCCGGTAACCGTCTCTGAACCCCAAAACCTCCGCGCCGCCGGTAAACAGGGTTTTGGCCGCCGCCCTGATCACCGCGTTGAGCCCCGGGCAGTCCCCTCCGCCGGTCAGAATTCCCACACGCATAATTTTGCCTCCTTTCCGTAAGGGCCTTTCATTAAAAAAGTCTCTTATGTTAATATTGCACTCAGGGAGTAATAATCCTGCTCACAACCGCAAGTTCTGCGCTGCGCTCACAAAATTAACAGCAGGGATCAAAATCACCGGAGGAGAATAGAAAGACGTGAGGAAGGTGTGCTGCAATGGCTGTAGTAAGTTACGATCAGGCAAAGGATGCACTGAACCGGGGAGAGCTCCCTGCGTTTTTGCTTCTATACGGCGAGGATCGCTTCCGTGCCAGGGAGTTGATCCGGGGTCTGAAGAACTGTCTGCAAGCGCAGATTGATAGCATTGAATATCTGGAGTGGGGAGAGGAAACAGAGAGCAGGGTGATTGCCGAATCGTTGGAAACGCTGCCTCTGGGCGGAGCGGGGCGCCTCGTTGTGATCGCTTATCCGGATATTTCCCCGGCGAAACCCTATTTAAAGGTGAGCAACCCGCGCCTTGTCGCTGTATTTCTTCTAGAAAAGAAGCCGGGCAAAAAAGATTTGTCCGCTCTGGATGAACGTGTCTGGGCGGTCGAGTGCAAACCCCTCAAAGGGAAGGATCTGAGCAGATGGATGCAGGGGGAGGCCGCTTCCAGGGGTAAGGATCTGCCCGCCGCCGCGGCAGAGTACCTGAGGTTTACCTGCGGCGAGAGCACCGCCTTGCTCAGCCGGGAGATAGAAAAGGCCTCGCTTTATGTGGGCCAAAAACAGCGGAAAATCAGTATGGAGGTGCTGCAAAATACGGGCAGCCGCACAGTGGGGCGCACCCTCTTTGAACTGGTGGATGCTGTGGCTGAACGCAAGGGGGACCTCGCTCTGGAGGTTATGCAGGAGCTTCTGGCTCAGGGGAAGCCGCCGGTTCTATTGGTTTCTTTGATTTCAAGGCATTTCATAGAGATGCTGGAGGCTTATTGGCTGCTGGAGGAAGGGCTTCCTCCCCGGGAGCTTCCCGAGGTCATGGGGCTGCATCCCTTCGCGGCCAAGAAACTGACGAAACACCTGCGCTCCTACCGTCTCCCGGAGATTGAGAAAATTATGGATGGCTTGTTGAAGCTCGATCTCTCGCTCAAAAAGGGAAAAGCCTCTCCGCAACTGATGATCACGTCATTTTTGGGCGAGTATTGCGCTTTAAACGGCTAAAGTGATATTAAAAAACCCCTGAAAAGGGGTTTTTGAGTTT
>DHAA01000145.1:0-14364 GCA_002397275.1 Thermacetogenium sp. UBA4966
TTTATTAGATTCAACGTTACCGGCAATGCTATGACGAGCAGCAGCATCGCCGCGGCCACCATCCCCGCCTGTCTATAATAATTCCGTTTAGGTTTCTCTTTTTGCTCATGGAAGAGGTCTGTCATGCGCTTGTTAAATTCTTGTGATATTTTTATTTCATTTTTTAAGCTTTCCTCGTCCGGAATACTACTTGAAATATCTTCGTCAATCATCTCAGCGATTTTTTTCATATAATTCTCGCCATTTCTTTTCATCATGTGATTCCCTCTCTAGGTATTCATTGTGATGTTCCGGCCCGCTGCAATCTTTTCCTGACATTTGCCGGTGAAATATTCAGTATCCGCCGCTTCCTCTTTTTGCTTTATAATATCTGTGCAGTGTTTTCCCCTTCACTAATAGATACCAAAAAAGATTTGATTTGGTGACAAAAAACCCCGTCTCAATAAAATATAAGACGGGGTTTTTCGGCTGAGTTTACATTCAGCGTATACCCGTAGGCACAAACATATCGATAATGCCGACGATGGCAGCAGCTATAAGAGCTCCCAGAACAGTCACGTTCAGACCAGGGATCATGAACTGGAGCAGGTAAAAGATAACCGCTGAAACCACAAACCCAACCCCGCCGCGCGCATACGGCGAAATGTTGCGGCCGAAGAGAGATTCGAGCCCGAATCCGATGGCTGCAACTAAGATAGCGGCTAAGAGCGCGTGCCAGAAAGACAGCCCGGTAAAGCCAGGGGTAATATAGCTCACAACCATTAAAACAATCGCAGCTACTATGAACCTGATAATGTGAGCCATCCAGCCCTGTCCGGCCAAATTGGAGATCCCTCCGCCGGAATCGCCCTGAACTCCCTTATTCTCGTCTGTCATGTTGTCACCTCCCCCCTAGCTAAACTAGGTTCCGCGCTGTGATTCTGTTGAAACACAGCAACAGGAAGCATCATCCATAGTTTAACCAGAAAAGGTGATTTCATGCATCTGCCCGGCGGTCAGCGGCTTGGATGGATTTAGCATATAAATGACTCGTGCTATCTACCTTGAAAATAAAAGCTACTCAATTATCGCGAAACAGCCGGCTGGATTCCAGTGAAGCGACCATTATGGAGTTCCGGGTAACGGCATCAGGCGCAGCAAAGTCGCCGGTTAATTTGGAAGTTGGAGGTCACTTCAAACTTCTCACTTCCAGTAATAATAGGGAGCAAGCAGAATCCAGCCGGCCACTTCCCCTGAAAGCAATGTTTTGCTATTTTCATCCATTTGATGGTGAAGCGCAGCTACCCGTTGTAGCGGTTCATGGCGGCCTCAATACCGTCGGCTGCCCAGCAGCGGGCAGCGTCTGCGGCCAGGGACCAGGCTTTTTCAAAAAACGGTCTTTCATCCCAGGAAAACGGTTTCAAGACATAATCTACCGCATCCATCCCCTGCGGAGGGCGCCCGACGCCGATGCGCAGCCGGGCGAAGTCTCTGGACCCTAGCTGATCGATCACCGATTGCACCCCTTTGTGCCCTCCGGAGCCGCCCCCCGGGCGCAGCCTGATCCTACCCGCAGGCAAATCCAGATCATCATGAACCACCAGCAGATCCTGCGGCAAAAGGCGCAGCTGACGCAACAACGGCTTAATCGCCAGCCCGCTGAGGTTCATGTAAGTATAGGGCCGCGCCAGCAGAACGTTCCTGCCCGCGATTTCCACAGTGCAGATCCCGGCCAGGCGGCGGTATTTTTTCCAGCCCCGGCTGTTATCGGCCAGGCTTTCCACGAGCTTAAAACCGGCGTTATGGCGCGTCCAAGCGTAGCGCGGCCCGGGATTACCCAGGCCGACAATCGCTTTCTCAGGCGAGGCTTTTTTCACATCACCCGGGTCAACCAACTCCCGCAGCCAGGTGAACATTCGTTTCTCCCCTTACTCTTCCTGTTCTTCCGCGCCCTCGGCTGCTGCGGCTCCGCCAACAGCCTCTCCTTCGCTCTCTTCTTCTTCCTCTTCCTCTTCCTCATAAACAGGCGCCACGACCAGGGCTATAACGGAGTCAGGATCCGATATAATTTTTACGCCTTCAGGCGCCTCCAAATCTCCCACTGTTAGCTGTTCGCCGATATTCAGGGCGCTGAGATCGGCCTCCAGGCGATCAGGCATGCGCGTCGGAAGGCAGGATACCGTTACAGTACGCAGCATATGCTGCAGAATGCCCCCCTCTTTGATGCCCGCGGCCTCTCCGACAAGCAGAACAGGCGCCTCTGTTTCGATCTCCTCGGTGAGTACGACCTGGAAAAAGTCGGCGTGCAGCAGATCCCGCCGCAGAGGGTCGCGCTGCAACTCGCGGCACATCACCAGATACGGCTCATTATTTTCCTCGCCGGCAATATCCAGGCTGATCAGTGTGCTTCCAATACTGTGGGTAGCTATAATCGCCTCCATGTCCTTTGTAGAAACCTGGATGGTGATATTGCCAACCTCTTTTCCATAGAGAACCGCGGGGATCATCCCCCGGCGGCGCAAAGAGAGCACATTCCTTTTAGGGCCGCACTCCCTTTTTTGTGCACTCAATTCGATACTTTTCATCTACAAACACTCCTGTTTCCTAAATTTTTTTGTCTATACCCAGCCTTTGATCAGTTCATTCACTAGTTTAGCCTGAAAAGAAGTCAAAAATCAAGAGATTTGAGGTATACCGCTTCCCGCGGACCAATATATTTTAAGAGTTACTCTGAAAAAAGCAGTATCTTATGTATCGCTTTAAAAGGAGGCGATGTCAGTTGCGCAGAAGCCGGCAATTTCTTTCCCTACCCGTGGTCACCCTGGAGGAAGGAAAAGAGATCGGGCGCATTCGGGGTCTGGTAGTTGATCCCGCATGCGGGGAGGTCGCTGCGCTTCTCGTTCAGCGAGGCAGCATCTTCCCCGAACAAAAGGTGATCCCTTATCCCAGAGTTGTAAGCGTCGGGAGCAGCGCTCTCACCGTACAGAAGGCAAGCAATGCAGAAAGGCTGGCCAGCTTGCCCCAAATCCTCACCCTGATCAAAGAAAATGTACAGCTCAAAGGTTCCCGGGTTATTACCGAAGGAGGCGCCGCCCTGGGCCATGTCGTGGAGTACCTGGTGGACCCGGGCACAGGGAAGATCGAAGCCTTCGAAGTCAGCGGAAACCCTGCTGAAAGCCTTTGGAAAGGGAAGGCGTTTCTCCCGGCAGAGGAAGTGCGAACCATTGGCAAAGACGTGCTTGTAGTACGTCAGGGAGCAGAAAAAACACTTACGAAAAGCGACGGCAAGCTGGCGGAAGGAGTCAAGAACATCAGAGAAACCACCAACCGCTTCGTCAACAAGGCGCGCCGCCTGCAGTCTAAAATGCAGGGAGATGAATTCGCAGAAGAAGAGCCTCCTCACGATGAAAAACCTGTTTAGCTTTTATTCAAATAGCTTGCTGACAGAGAGATCCTGATGTATTCTGATGATAGATTCCCCAAAAAGAGGAGCTACGGTGAGCACCTTTAACTTGGGGAATCGCTTCTCCGGGGGAACAGGTATCGTGTTGGTCACAACGACCTCTTTCAACGGGGAGGCCTGCAATCGCTCCCTGGCAGGGCCTGAAATCACCGGGTGCGTACAGCAGGCATAAACATCCCTGGCGCCGCGCTCCAGCAGCGCTTCCGCGGCCTTGGTGATCGTCCCTGCAGTATCGATAATGTCATCCACCAGAATGGCGGTTTTTCCTTTAACATCGCCCACCACATGCAGGACCTCGGAAACATTAGGCTGCGGCCTGCGCTTATCGATAATGGCAATAGCGGCCTCCAGACGGCTGGCCATATCCCTCGCTCTGGTTACGCCGCCGACATCAGGAGAAACCACTATCGGATCCACGATGCCGATATTCTGAAAATACTCCCCGAGGATAGGCACGCCCAGCAGGTGATCCAACGGAATATCAAAGAAGCCCTGGATCTGGCCGGCATGCAGATCCATAGTGAGCACCCGGGTAGCCCCCGCTACAGTAATCAGGTTGGCCAAAAGCTTGGCGGTGATCGGTTCCCTCGCCTTTAACTTCCGATCCTGCCGCGCATATCCATAATAAGGAAGGACAGCGCAAATACGCCGCGCCGATGCCCGCTTAAGAGCGTCGATCATGATCAAAAGCTCCATCACATTCTTGTTGGCGGGAGGACATGTAGGCTGAACCACAAAAACATCCGCGCCCCTGACACTTTCATTAATGGTCACACAGATCTCTCCGTCGCTGAAGTAGGAGACACGCACATCCCCCAGCTCGATGCCCAGGTAATCGGCAATCTCCCCCGCCAGCTGCGGATTGGCGTTACCGGTAAATATCTTCAACTGTTTAGTATAAAGCATTTCACCGTTCCCTTCTCTCTCCCTGCTTACTTTCATTCTTCATGCTCCCTTTTATTCCTCTTTTTTTCCCTCCAATCGAGAACCGCGACCTGTTTGGCGCGCTCGACCGCTAAAGAAGCCGCGGGAACATCTTTGGTAATGGTTGACCCGGCGCCGATCACAGCATCCTTCCCCACGCTGACGGGCGCCACCAGATTGGTGTTGCTGCCGACAAAAACCCCGTCCTGAATAATCGTTTTGTGTTTATGCACACCGTCATAGTTGCAGGTGATCGTTCCGGCGCCGACATTAACCCGCGCGCCTACGTCGCTATCTCCGACATAGCTTAAATGCGGAATTTTGCTCCCCTGTCCCACAGATGTCTTTTTCAGCTCCACAAAATCACCGATCTTCACCTCATCGGCCAAGGCGTTCCCCGGCCTCAGATAGGCATAGGGCCCAATGTTACACCGGTCGCCGACCGAGCTTTCTATAACGACCGAGTATTGCACGGAAACCCCGTCTCCCACAACAGCGCTGCAAATGCGCGTACCCGGTCCGATGGCGCACCCCTTGCCGATAACCGTCTTCCCCTCCAGAAAAGTAAAGGGGTAGATCACCGTATCCCGGCCGACCTGCACCCCTTTATCGATATAAGTCGCGGCGGGGTCGTGAATCGTCACGCCTTCATCCATCAAGCGCAGACACTCCCGCTCCCGCAGGAGCCGCTCCGCCTCAGCCAACTGGCGGCGCGTATTGATCCCGGCCGTTTCAGCGGCAGGAGCGGTTACCGCGGTAACGGTACGGCCGTCATCCCGCAGCAGGCGAATGCAGTCGGTCAGATAGTATTCTCCCTGTTTGTTGTCCGGCTGCAAGCGGCGGATCGCCGCTTCCAGGGCTTCCTTGGTGAAAGCATAGGCGCCGGTGTTGATCTCCTGTATCCTCTTCTCTTCAACAGTCGCATCGCTTTCCTCAACAATAGCCTCTACAATATTATCCCCCGTTTTGATAATCCGCCCATAACCCCTGGGATCCTCAAAAACACTGGTGAGAACCGCTGCAGAAGAAGACCCATCCCGCAGCGAAACGGCCAGTTTCTCCAGGGTCTCCGCTCTCAAAAGAGGGGTATCCCCACAAAGCACCAGCACTTCCCGGCATTCTTCTGCAAGGAAGGGCAGGGCTTTAAGCACCGCATCCCCTGTACCCAACTGTTTCTCCTGAAAAGCGAAAGTATATTTATTATCCCCCAGCGCTTCCCGCACCATCTCCGCGCCCTGGCCGACAACAACTACAATTTCGCCGATACCGGCCTTCTCCACAGCTTCCAAAACATGACGGAGCAAAGGCGCCCCCGCGGCACGATGCAGCACCTTGGGGATCTCCGATTTCATTCGCTTTCCCTGACCGGCGGCAAGAATTATTGCTCCTATTCCCTGCAAAGCTATCCACTCCTATCTGTTCCCGGTTTATACCCGCGCCTTCATCCGGCTTCTGAGTACAACAAAAAAAGGGAATGTTTGATTCCCTTAAATAGTTCGCTTGATCCCCTCGCTCCAGAAGTTTATTCTGCTTCTGCCTCTTGATAGGCGTTTAAAATAGCATCCTGAATACTCTTCCTGCTTTCGGAAGTGATGGGGTGAGCGATATCCCGAAACTCCCCGGCCGGCGTCTTCCGGCTGGGCATAGCAATAAACAGGCCTCTTTCACCTTCGACAATCTTGATGTCATGCACCACAAAGACATCATCGAAGGTCACCGAACAGACGGCTTTCATTCTGCTCCCATCCTGGCCAACCTTGCGAATGCGCACCTCTGTAACCTGCATTAATTACTAAACCTCCTCTTGATGCACGGTTGCTGTCTGAATCTGTTTATTCGCCAAGATTTTATAGATTCCTGCCTGGAAAATAATAAATAGATCAGTCGGCTTCCAACAAACTGCGGGCCAGCTGCAAATCGGAGGCCTTGTCCACATCCACCCCAATCTCCGGATAGCCGCTGATCACAGCAAGCCCCCTGGCGCCGACAATCTCGGAAACCCTTTGCTCAGCCTCTGCAATAGTCAGCTGCCCGAAAACGTATTTCCAGAGTATCCCGAATCCAACCAGGCGCGCCAGGGCCGCCGGTTTCTTGCGCAGCCTGACAAAATCCTCGGCTACAGGCAGGCAGCTGCTGATCACCTCTCGGCTGATTAAAAAAATGTTGCCTCCTGTAAAAGCGCCGTCCTTCAAGCCTGCATAGGTGCGCCTAGCGCCGGGAAAGCGCTTTTCCACAGTTTCCTTCTTCACAATAGGATAATAAAAATCCGCTTCCCGTTCGCGGCACCTGGAGATAAAATCATCAACAGCTTCAACCGTCAGAAATGGAATATCACCGGTACAAGCCATGATCCAGCGGCTTGTTTCCCCCAGCGCATCCACTCCGGCAGCAAAGCTCTGCAAGGGCGTAGCCCCCTGCTCCGCGAAAAAAAGCCCCTCCCTGCCGCCGCACAGCGGCGCCATCTCTTTATTATCCCCCACAAGAGCGATCTTCTCAATATTTTGGCTGCCGGCGAGCGCTTCAACAACATAATCCACCATCAGCCTGGAGTCAAGAGAGACCAGCGCTTTAGCACACTCTCCCTCTTCTATTCCTCCGCCGCCTGCTAAAACTACAACATCCACTCTGTCAATCATCTTATCCAACTCCTCTATTCTGGCCTCCGGTTTCTATTCCGACCTCCGACATCCACTTTCCGACCTCTGACTTCAGGCCTCCGACTTCTATTTTCCTAACCACTAACCACCAGAAAGATCCCCCTTTTTGCGCACCGCTACCACCAGGCTGTTCTCCGCGTTCTCTATGTGCTCCCAGGCCAGGGCTTCGGCACGGGCGACATCCCGGTCGGCCAGGGCTTCCACAACCTTGCGGTGTTCATCCAGGGCTTCCCGCATCCTGCCGGGATAGGCCAGGGAAACAGAACGGAAGCGGTGAACTTCATCCTGCAGATTGGTCAAAATCTGAATTAAACGCTGATTTCTGCTGCTCTGATAAAGAATTTCGTGGAACTTTATATCTGATTCAATAAACAGCGGAATGTTCTGCTGTTCAATAAGCTCGGCTTTACGGACCAGTATCCTTTCTAATTCTTCCAGTTCCTTTTCGGTAATCCTTTCCGCAGCCAAAACGGTGGCCAGAGCCTCCAAAGCGCCCCTCACCTCAAAAACATCGGTGATATCCTTCAGCGAAATCCCGGCTACATATGCCCCTCTGCGAGGTATCATGGCCACAAACCCTTCCAGCTCCAGCTTGCGGATGGCTTCCCGCACCGGGGTTCTGCTTACCCCCAGTTCCTCTGCCAGCTGGGCCTCCATCAAGCGCTCGCCCGGTCCCAGGATGCCGCCGATAATCGCCTCTCTCAATGTCTCAAAAACTACCTCCCGCAAGGGCTTATAGGTATCCAGCCTGACGGGCAGCAACTTCTTTTCTTTTCGTTCCGCCATCCATCGTTAACCCCCTTCTCTCTCTCCGCCGGCAATTGTTCTGCAGACAAAAAGATGCAAATCCTCATTCTTTTCCCGCACTGCTGCAGCCGCTTGCATGGCTTGCTCCCGGCTGCCGAACAACCCGAAAACCGTTGGCCCGCTTCCCGCCATCACAGCTGCCTGAGCGCCCAATTGCAGCAACCTCTCTTTAACGGATGCTATCTGCGGGTACAGCCCTATGGTAACCGGCTCCAGGTCGTTGCCCATGGCGCTGATCATCCCTTTAATATCTTCTCTTTGCAGAGCATAGAGAAACCTTTCTGTACATGCTTGCGCTTTCTTCCCCTCGTAAAGGCGGTAGATCTCTCCGGTGCTTACGGAAAACGGCGGCTTGGCAAGCACGACCCAGAAAACCGGCAAGGGGGAGAGCCTCTTCACCCTTTCCCCTCGTCCTTTCGCCAGCGCTGTTCCCCCCAGGATAAAAAAGGGGACGTCTGAACCTACCTCAGCTGCCGCGGCCAGCATTTCATCCTCTGTCAATCCAAGATGATAAAGGCTGTCCGCGCCTTTTATTGCCGCCGCCGCATTGCTGCTCCCGCCGCCTAAACCCGCCGCCGGAGGTATTCTCTTATCGATCTCCACCCTTATCCCTCCAGGCAGGCGGCGGGAAATCGTAGAAAGGGCGCGGTAAGCCAGGTTGGACCGCCCATCCGGAACCCCCGGCGCGCCGCAGGAGACAGAAATTCCAGCCGGAACCCTGGATAAACCGAGGGTGTCGGCGATACCGACGGTTTGCATCACCGAAGTGATTTCATGGTAACCGTCGGGCCGCAGCCCTCCTACATCCAGGGTGAGGTTTATCTTGGCAAAAGAGGGAATATTGATGGCCGCTTCCTCCTTAAAAAATCATGCTGCTCCTCAATTTTACTTCTAAAATGCAAATTACTCAACAGATCGCCGGATAAGATCGTCAAGCGGCCAGGCATAAAACTCAAAGGGCTGCATAAATGTAAGCGGAGAGGATGGGTGATGCTATGCAATCTTTATTCCCCAGCCTGCTGGCAGGGATGGCTACCGCTATAGGCTGTCTTATAGTTCTCCTCGCCAGGCCTCCGGGAAGCCGCTCCCTGGCCGTCATACTGGGCGGCGCCGCAGGCGTGATGCTGGGAGTCGTTATCTTCGATCTGATCCCTGCCGCTCTGCGCACAGGCGCCCCTCTGCAAGCGATAACCGGAACAGCGGCAGGGATCGGAATTCTGTGGCTAATCGACCGCTTTTTGAGGAAACGCACCGTCGCCTCGCCTTTCCACCGTCAAACAGCCATGAGGCGCCTGGGTTATCTGATGTCTATCGGGATTGCTCTGCACGATCTGCCGGAAGGGATGGCTATTGCCGGCGCCTATGCTGTGGGAGGCAAGCTGGGGCCGCTGCTGGCTTTTTCTATCGCTTTGCATAATATCCCTGAAGGGATCGCCACGGCCGCCCCTCTGCAGATGGGCGGCCTCAGACGTCGGCATATCCTCTTAATCAACCTTATGGTCAGCGTGTTCACACCTTTGGGAACGTTGATCGGGGTTTTTGTGCTCTACCTCTCCCCCGGGCGCCTGTCTTTCCTTTTAGCCCTAGCGGCGGGGGCGATGATCTATCTGATCAAAGATGAGCTTCTTCCGGCGGCACAGCAGGAAAGCGCGTTTTGGTGCTGGTGCGGGGTGGTCGCCGGCTATTTGATCCTCTGGCTTTCCCAGCTGCTCAGCGGTTAACTGCGCCGCTCCCAGAACCAGGAGAGCAGGGAGCGATCATGAGAGTCTTTCAGCCATTCCCCTATCTTGGTGGTCAATCGCAACTCCTTCTCCGGCTCCGAATAGCTATCGATCAGCAATACTTTATTCGTCTGCTCCTGCAGGGGCTTTTCTTCCCCGAGGGAATTGTCCTCCTGGAGAGGCTTTTTCGGCGAAGGCTCCTCCTCAGTGCGCTCATCCTTATTCTTTTGGGGATCATCCTTGTCGGATTCTTCCTGCGGCGGCACCTCCTCGTCTGCCATCTGAGGGTCGGCAGCCACCGTTTCTTTTTTATCCTCAAGCTGCTTGGCCGAAGCGGCCAAATCCACATAACAGAGAGGGGGGAAGAGACAGCACCACCAATTTTTGCCCTCGCCTTCTCCCAGGACAACCCTCAATGCCTGGTATTTGCCCTCCGGAAAGCTCAACGGGCCATAGACGCGGACAGGAAAATCAAAAACCCCATAATAAGCTTTCACCGGGTCGCCGCACCCCTGAGAGCGCAGTGTCCGGACTGCCACTTCCTCAATTTGGGGCAGTTCTCGGCGAATGATCTCAGCAGCCTCTTTTTGATCCTGCACACCTTGCAGGCCAGGCCGCAAGTAATCCAGAACAGCGTCCCGCACTTCCAGCTTCAACCTTTGGTCGAGTGGCTGATCACTCTTGGCTATGACATGAAACCGTACTACGTCCTTTTGAATCTGTTCCTCATCACCAAGATCCGCTTCCTGCACAGGGGCCAGGGCCAGCATGGCAAAAATAGCGAATACGAGGAAAAGAATTATTCCACAGCGGATCAGCAGTTTTTTCATCGTTAATCTCATCCTCTCCAATAAAGAGATCACTGCGCTTATTATTACCAGATATTGTTGTATTAAACAAAAGGGGGGCGCGGCCGCGGCCCGCCGATCGCCGGAAAATAAAAAAACCCTGTCTGCTAACTTCGCAGCAAACAGGGTCAGCTGTAAAACCCTTAGGGATCACAGGGTATAATCAGCACCGAACCGATCTGAAGATTATAGGGGTCAACCCCGGGGTTGAGGGCCAGTATTTGATCTACAGTGACCCTATATCTGATCGACAGCTTCCAGATGGTATCTCCGCTCTGCACCACATGCTCAAAGGGGCATGGCGGGCGCCCCGGAGATTGCGGAGGCCGCGGTGAATGCGGGGGACGCTGGAAATCTTCATCACAGAGCACCACATAGATCTGTACCGCGTCAACCACGCGGGCGGTCAGTTTGAGCACAATCTCCACGACGACCTTTCTGCCCCTATCCGACGGCCGGCCGGCCGCATGCTCTACTGCAGACTGCACACTAACGCTCATCTCCGGCAGAGCGCCGGGTATGGGAATAAAATTGCGGAATTTAAATACTCCGTCTACGTTGTGTACAGATTGGTCCGGCATATTGCTGACATAGAGAACCTGAGCGTCGATTTTGCCGCTGACAATCACTTTATCTTTAATAATAACGATGTCTTCCGGCTCAATCTCCACCTTGTTCACTTTCACATCCAGCACCTTGTCAACAGACGGCTTTTCATGAGGAACATCTATTTCATCCTTGATGTTGGCCTGTGTGTGATCCTCGCCGACCACATTATCAACCCTGAGCAATTCCCGGGTAGCATCCATACCGACCAGATCAACGACGACATCCAGTCTTCTCGGTTCTGTGACTCTGGCCGTCAGATCGACAATCACTTCCACACTGACGGTAGAGTGGTCTACCTCATCAAAGCCGATATGAGTAATCTTTTCATCAACGGTTACGTTCATTTCAGGCTCAGCGCCGAAAACCTCAACAAACTGGGTGAAATGAAGGTTCTGATGCATATGATGGACCGGCTGGCTGGGCACGTCGGCAACATAGATGATCTCGAGGGCCAGATCCCCTTCCACAATCACTTTATTCTCGATGACCTTTTTGTCGGTAATGGTTATCTCCGCATCCACATCGAGGACCTTTTCCACTCTGGGCTTTTCATGCGGCCTCTGAAATTTCCCGGAAACCATAACCTGAGCGCTGCCCTCCGCGATCACTTCCTCCAGAAGAAGCCTTTCCGTAACAGCCTCCACGCCGCGGGGCGGATCGGTCAGCAACGATATCTCACGCAATTCCGTTACCTTGGCAAAGATGAGAATAATGGCGGTAATCTCAAATTTGCGCGAACGGCCATGCCCATGGTCGTCGTGCGCATGGTCATCCTTGACCTTCCCATGAATATCCTCAACTTTAGCTTTAACCCGCGCCTTCATCTCAGGCTCGGCGCCCTCAATCTCTACAAACTGCGTAAAGTCCAGACGCGCATGTGTATGGTGAACCGGCTGACTGGGATCGTCGGCGACATAGACGACATGAAGGTTAAGGTACCCCTCGATGATCACCTTGTCTTTAATAATCTCTTCCTTGGTTATCTTGATGGTTTTGTCGATAGAAATTATCTTCTCGATCCCCGGCTTCCGCTCTGGCACACGAAAATCACCTTGTACGACAGCCTGTTTTGACTTTTCGCCGACCACGTGTTCCAGTTTTAATGTTTCGCAGCGGATCATCCCTTCTCCCTCCTTTTCCAGAGCACAATTTTCTGTAATATAATATGCCGGAGGGAGAAGGGGGGTGATAGGAGCTAGACTCCGATAAACATCTGGGTATACATCTTGCCGTAAGGCCCGCCGGAAACAACACCGATGCCGATGTGAGTGAATTCCGGCCTCAATATATTGGCGCGGTGCCCGGAAGAATTCATCAGGCTTTCGTGGGCCCTGTCCACGCTGCCTGCGCCGGCAAGGTTCTCTCCCGCCCAGCGGTAGCTCACCCCGGCGTTTTTCATCATATCAAAAGGGGAGCCATAAGTGGGAGACTGGTGGCTGAAATAACCCTTGTCCACCATATCCTGGCTCTTTAACCGCGCCAAACGCACCAATCTCTGATCAACAGCAAGCGCTTTCAGGCCGGCTCGCTGACGTTCCTGATTGACCAGACTGATCATCGTCTGCTCATCAGCGTTAAGCGTAATGGAATCAGAGCCGGGATCAGGCTGCGGTTCCGGCTGTGGTTGCGGATCGGGCTGCGGCTGGGGGTCAGGTTCGGGCTGAGGATCCGGCTGTGGTTGTGGATCCGGCTGCGGATCGGGCTCGGGTTGCGGATCAGGCTGCGGCTGCGGGTCCGGCTGTGGTTGAGGATCCGGTTCGGGCTGGGGATCCGGCTGCGGCTGCGGGTCAGGCTCAGGCTGGGGATGCGGACACTGCTGAGACCGTGGTTGCAAGCGAATAATCTTAAATTGATCACCCGGGAAAACTAATTCAAAAATCCGGGTTAATACTCGCTCGCTGACACTGCCCTGATAATAGACATAGCGTGTTGCGGCAAATGCGGTGACCGGCGTCAGGACAATCATTAAACTAACAAGCAACACGGAAAGGGATAATCTTACTTTTCTTGTTAACATCCTGGTTTTCGGCTCCTTTCGGGTCGTTTTCTAAAAGATGTTTTTATTATAACGGCAAGATGCTTGCTTTGGCGAAGATGCTCTCGCTCCTTCATTTACCAAAGAAGGGAACCAGCTGACCAAGACGCGGTTATTGTCTTTTATTCGTACATTTAGGACCTAATGTATAATTATGATAATTTAGGTCTTTATTCCTTGCGGCTGCCGCTTACGGTAAGGCCATCCTCATATCCCTTGCGATACCCCTGATCCCAACCCTGCTCAAACACACAGTCATTTTCCTTTTTTCCTGCCGCATACCCTGCCTCCAGACCCTCTAAATAACCCTGTTCTCTGCCCTCCCTCCAGCCGTCCTTCGCTCCTTCTCTTGCGCCCAGCTTATATCCCGCGGCAAAGCCATCTTCTCGCCCGTCTTCATACCCGGCATCATAGCCGCATCCGTAAACGTTTTCAAGAAGGCGTATCTTTTCGGTACTCCTGGCTTTGCCCATCCCTCAAACCTCCCTTATCTGCTCTGTTCTGCCCCTGGGAAACAGTGTAAAACCCACTTACTTCTTTAGTCCATGATATGGTTCGCCGCTGGAAATGTTACTCTAGGACAGCAGTTTTTTCAAGTCCGGAAGCGCCTTCAGCGCAGCCTGACGCCCGCGCTCCAGCAATTCTGCAATCCGGCCGAAATCTTCTAACTGAGCGTCAAGTTCTAGCGGTTCGATGACCAAATCCGCCGAATCAAGATCGGGTTTCGTACTCTGCAGGTTCATCATGTTGATCCCCCGCTGCACCACCTGGATGAGGGACTGCGGTTCCTGTATGCTTCCCTTCCTCTGCAGGCTCACCCCAACCACTACCTGGGCGCCCAGCAAGCGCGCCAGGGAAGCAGGAACCATCTCCAATAACCCCCCATCCGTAAGCAATGTACCTCGATAGGGAACCGGCTCGAAAATCCCCGGGATAGCGCAGCTGGCCTGAACCGCCGCTCCCAGGGGCGCGTTTGGAAAGAATACTGTTCCCTGGGATTGCGGTTGCGCTGCAGAATTAACGAACACCACTTTATGGCCGGTGATCAGGTCGGCCGCGACCACGCCGCAAGGCATAGGTATTTCGTTGAAATAACGCTTATCTGTCATTTTTTCCACCAGCCGGCCTATCTTTTCCCCGCTGAACAGCCCCCGGGGCATAGCATCCAAAAATTTGGCCATATCTCTCAGATTACTCAATATAAACCGCATAAGAGAACAGAGACTGAAGTTCCAGGTGAAAATGTCTTTTCTGCGCAGCTTCAGCGAAACCTCCCGCAAAGCAGATAGATTTGGACCGCCGGCATAAAGGGCGCAGACAA
>DHAA01000145.1:14705-15806 GCA_002397275.1 Thermacetogenium sp. UBA4966
ATGGGGTTCATCACTGTGTACTCGTTGGAGCCGGCAAAAAGCAGCCCTACCGCTTTATTATTCTCATCCAACACCAGGGAGCCGCTGTCTCCGGCCGCAGACTTCATCTCAGCCATGATCTGGGTTTGGAAGCGCACCACATCGGACCCCTGACCCATATTCACATTGAGAGTAACCTGCACTGCCGTAATCTTCCCTGTTGTCACCCCGGAGGTGCGGCCGCTTTTTTTAACCTTCATCCCCGGCTCGGCCTCAATAACCCCGTTCACCCTGCCCAGCTCCATGATCTCCGGAGTAATATCCTGGGGATCCATGGGGCGAGCGACTGCACAATCAACCGTATTCGTCGTTCCCAGCTTTTCCAGGCGCATCTGATAATGAGGGCGGAAGGCATGGATCACGGCATTGGCCGCCCTGACCCCCATCGCCGCCATTTTGCAGTCCGCGTTTTTGCTGAAGGCATGAATAGGAATGAAGCGTTCCAGGTGGCCGATGATATCCTTTTTCGTTCCTCCGTCATAGACCCCGGGCTGGTAAACCGGGTCTCCATGCCGCGATCTTCCGTCAGCGCCGTCAGAGATGTTGGCCAGGACATGATTGTTAGATAAAATCAGCAGATCCTTCGTTTCCCGATCCCGCACCACAGCTCCGAAAGTGCCGGCCGTTACCTTAAAATGGCCGATGCTGCAACCGGGCGCCGCGGGCCGCGACTTGGCGGTTCTGGATAAAAGGCGCACCTCCCCTACCTCTATTACATCTGTACAGTTGCGGCCGATTCGCCGGGGAATACGCTCCTCTATCGCCAGAGCCTCTGCAGGCATTTTTTTCTCAACAAAAAAAATAACAGCCGGCTCGTCCGTGTCCTGCCGGTCTCGCTTTTTGTATCCAATTCCTACGCCGATAACATTGGGCAGCCCCGTATAGCGCTGTTTGGCTAGCCCCAGAGAACGCGTCAGCTTCCGCATCGTTCTCCCCCCTTTTTTCGTAATCAATCTAGTATATTCAGGAGAAAGGTCATTGGCGCCATTTACCGCTTGCGCCCCCTTAAACCCGCGACCGTTATTTGGAGATCTTTCCTGCAGAGAGAGGGTTACCGCCGGC
>DHAA01000145.1:16187-22497 GCA_002397275.1 Thermacetogenium sp. UBA4966
CAAGCTGTTGGAGGAAATAAATACGTCCCTCAAAGCCATAGAAACGAGTCTGCAGCGCATAGAAAAGCTGTTCCGGGCCACCCTCTCCGGCGCTGGAACCGGCGGCTCCGGCGCCAAATAAACCCATAAAAATTGTTAATAGAAAAAGAGGCAAACCGCAAGCGGCAAGCCCCTTCTTCCTTCTTACAGTAATTATTGGCTATGAAATATACCGGCGCGCTTCTCGGAAACACCTACTCAGAGTCCGCTTCTTCAACCTCATAACAACCGTTATTGGGCATATCGTTACCACACTCGGGAATACTCTGCGGAGGGCCGAATTCCCTGTTCACCACGATGTCACGATCCTTGCTGTACCTCCCGCCGTAAGGACGAATGGCAGATACCAGCAGGTTTTCATGCTTCCACAATTTATCGACGACCTTAAAAGTGATTCTCACTCTGGGATTAACCGTATCCAGAATCTCGCATCTCTTAATTTCTATATCCAGACAAGAACCGTCTACCTTTCTGACAATCTGCTGGAATTCGCTCCTGCCGGCCGGATTTTTGGGGAAATAGTTGCCGCCGGGGAAGGAAACGAAATCGTGGAATTTGCATTTTTTGAAGATCTCTGTCTGGCAGACCACATAAGTAGAGTCACACCTGACTATGGCCTGAAGGCCGATCTTGATGTCCACTCCGTCACAATCGGGCTGCAGTTCTTCGCCGGCACACGTTACAAAAGCCTCGCAGCTGATCGGCACATAGGGACCAATCACAGTGCCCCGGCATGAAGCCGTACCGTCGCACACACATACCGGAATATCCACGTACTGATCATCAACGGCACAGATCAAGAGCACATCCTTGACGCAGATCATGTGGCATTCGCAGTCAAGATCCCTCGCCGGTCTGGTGATTCCCCACTTGGCCTTATTATTTGGAGTCAGCGCCTTACAGCACTCAGTACAGTCATTCCCCGGGCGTGGGGGCGGAATACGTACTCCATCCTCTTTTAAATCTAAATCATTATCAATACAGTCCTTTTCTCTCATAGATCATACCTCCCTTTTTCTTCACAAAAGCGCAAACTGAAGAAGGATAATTCACTGTAGTATATTTCACCTGCCCATTAAGGGTTACTGGAATTAGCTGGTATGCCGGCGAGTTTCCTCAAGCTGCCGGCGACAATCCGACGTCTCCGAAAAACAGGCTGGCCGCGCAAATAAAAAACCCCTTCGGAAATGTTCCCGAAAGGGTTGCTATCGTATTCTACCGCCCGTTTATCCCCGGGCCGCCGCTATTTTTATTTCTCCTCCGTCGCGGCAGACGGTCAATTCCACGCTTTCCGTGAGCACATCAGTATAGCTGAATGAGATACGCCGCTGGGTTCTTTTTTCGTCAAGCTTTATGACAAAGATGTTGGGATAGGTGCATTCCAGGACTCCCTCTCGTTCAACGACCCTATTTCTGCCCTTGAAAGACTTGAGCTTCACTCTTGTCCCCACAAAGGTCTCCAGGTCTTGCTTGATCTCTGCAAGCACTTCTTTGGTAGCCATGAGCATCACCTTCTCACACTTTTTTACCTCCGCATAAAATGAAAACTTCATAATATTATATCAGCATGGCGGTAGAGAGTCAATCACTATTTTAGGCGTTGTCGTTAATCAGGGAAAATGTCATCCCTTCAAAAGAGATATAATGAGAGGATGAGGGGAATACAAAACCGGAAAGGGAAGTGTTATATCAAAATGAAACTGCGGGGGCACCATCTTGTCTGCCTTCACTTTTACCGCGGCGAGGGCTATGCGCAAGACTATGTGGAGCACTTATGGAAGATAGTTAGGCGTGCGGAGGGCGGGGAGATAATTGAAATAGTCTCCGGCGCGGACGACGTATGCCGGGCCTGCCCTTACCTGGAAGATGAACAATGCGGGCATAAAGAGGGCGCAGATCAAGAAATCCGTAAATTAGACCAGAGAGCGCTGGATTTCCTAAAACTTAAACATAGCGACCGCGTTTCCTGGCAGGATCTCCAAAAGAAAGTGACGGCCGCGCCAAAGAGCTGGTTCTCCTCCTTTTGCGCAGGCTGCGATTGGTTCAACCTGTGCAACCACATACGAGGAGACTAAAACAGCACGGCAGACTCGCCGTTAAACAAGCGGCTTCGGCACACCGGAAAAAGCGTTCCGCATCTCTCTTTTCCGGAAAAAACTCAGTTCTCTCCGGCAAAGGAGAGCAAATCGTTAAATGGAGGCGGTTCGGGCAGCGATCACTTGGTGTATTTATCGGCTACGGTAGAAGCGCCGCAGGAATACGGCTTGATCTTGGCATCAAAGCCGCTGCCGGTGATCACGCCCACAACGTCCCGGATCATTTCCTTGGTCTGCCCGTTTTGGCCGACGTCCAGATGGATCTCCAGGTTCAGTTCCGCATGCCCCTTTTCCTCCAGATCCTTGGCCAGTTTGCTGGCAATTTCCAGGCTGGCCGCGGCCTCCATGAAGATCCGCTGCCGCAGGCTCTTGATGTTGTCATACACCTTCCGCTTATAGTAATAGCGCGCTCCCTTCCCTACCCTGTGCACAACGACAGCCGTGACAAAATGCGTCTCCTCCCGCACCTGCGAATCTGTTCCGACAATGATCTTATAGTTAAACTCAGGTTCTTCTGTTACATAATCCAGAAGATCATTGACAAGTTGATCCCATTTCATCAAACCTTTGCTTGGACTGATGAAGTGCATTTATTTTCTTCCTTCCTTTCCTTTGAGTGCGCCAGCGCATCTGCCAACCGAGAGAATTCCGCGAGATCAAGGGTTTCCCCACGGCGTTCAGGAACAATCCCGGCTATTTCAAAGATATCGTCGTCTTTTGGCGGATGCCAGAGACCCGCTTCCTGAAGAGCGTTGCGCAGGGTTTTACGGCGATAGCGGAAAGCCGCGCGCACCACCCTAAAAAAGATTTCCGTATCCTCAACCCTTACCGCCGGCTGCTGCAGGGAGGTCAGATTCATAACTGTCGACTCCACTTCCGGGCGCGGGTAAAAGGCATGCGGCGAAACCTGAAAAAGACACTGAGGAACCGCCAGGTACTGAACGGCAACAGAAAGGGAACCATAATCCTTACCCCCGGGAACGGCGGCAATGCGCCGCGCTACTTCCTTCTGCACCATAAAAACAAAGAGTTCCTTTCGGAACTCCCCATAAAGCAGGCGCATGAGCAAAGGGCTGGTGATGCAGTAAGGGAGGTTCCCCACCACCTTGCAGGCCCCTGTAAACCGGGGAGCATAATCATCCAGCAAGTTCCCGAAATCAACCTTGAGGGCATCCCCCTTGACCACCCTGATATTGTCGTATCCGCCGAGGGTTTCCTTGAGCAGGGGGAGAAGAGAGCCGTCGATCTCCACAGCGATAACCAGGCCTGCCCGGCGCGCCAAAGCCGCGGTCAAGACTCCCAGGCCGGGACCGATTTCCAGGACAACATCCTCTTTCGTCAGCGCCGCGGCAGCGGCAATGCGCTCCACCACCTGGGACTGCCACAGAAAATGCTGCCCCAGCCCTTTCTTGGGCAGAAGGCCATAGCGCTTTAAGAGCGCCTTAATAGCTGTTGGAGACGTAGTAACATTCATTCCCCTTCCTCCAATCGTTTTTATTATACTACAAACAAATCTGCCCTCCAAGACGCCGCCGAAAAAACGGACTCCCGCGCCTGCTCAGTTTAACGCCATAACCGATAAAAAAACCCGGAAACATCTATTTCCGGGCTAAACAAGTTCCTATTACTATAAAATACCTTAGACCGCAGAAGTATGCCTCATTCCAGAATATAAACCGTAACGCTGCGCACTCCCCAGCTTAGGCATTCCGCATCCGAAGGGAAAAAGACATCGATGGCGTTCCCTTTGATAGCGCTCCCCACATCCAGGGCCCTTCCATATCCGTAGCCGTCGACATAGAGACGAGATCCTAACGGAATTACCTGGGGATCGACAGCGACAATCCCCTTGGCCACGCTATGGCCTGTCGCCGTATGACTCCCCACGCTGGGGCCGTAAGCAGTGGCTCTCACCTGCAGCGATCTGCGGAAGCGGAGGGTATTGCCCCCCCGGGATACCGCCGCTGTAGTCCCATAAGCGACGATCCTGTTCACCGCAGGACGCAGCACCTGCTCCTGGACGGTACTCCTGGAAACCTCCTTGCCATCCTCATAGACGACCCGGATGAGGCGCTCCCCCTCTCCCGGGGCGCCTTCTTGAACGATACGCTGCTCCCCTTTGATCATGGATGAATCGGATTTTCTCTCACTTCCCTCAGGGATTGGGAATTGTTCCTTTATGGTTTCCTCAGCGACCCGGATCACCCGGATCTCACAGCCGGGCTCTACAGTAGAATCAAGCGCCGGATCAACCCGGTCCTTTTCGCTCAAATCTAGTGAAGCAAGTTTGAGCACGTCCCGGACAGAAGCCGACGTCGTATAGACGGTGCTCTTGCTCCCGTCAGCCGCCAGGTAAACAGGAAAGGCGCGCTCTACAACCACAGCCATCCCGCCATGTACCTTCTCCTTCAGACCCGGAGTTACCTTGTCCCGGGAGCCCACCGTAACACCCGCCTCGGTCAAGGCATCCCCAACCGTAGCCTTCAGCGTTTTATGAGTCAGCTGCTTGCCGTCCGCCTGAATTTTGATCTCCGTCCGCGCCAGCATTAGCGAGGACCAGGAAAGAACGCCTGTCACAACCACCGCCAAAGCTATCAGAAAAATATTCAGAGGGCGCGGCTTGAAGCGTCCCCTTTTTATTTGTGCCATTTCTTTCACAATATCCACCCCATTTTCTGAGTCTCTCCCATTATATGCCTGACATCTTTTGATGAGTGATGCGGTTGGCAGAGAAAGTCGTAGATAATTATATTAAACATCAAATCAAAAATTCCTCTTAAATTAATTCCTTATTTTAACTAATTGTTGTTTCCATAATTTACACCCGCGCAAAACCCGCGTCATATCAGGCAAAAACGGTTTTCGTTTCTACAAAAAAAAGACCCCGGAATTTTTTTCCGAGGCCATGAAACTTTTTTATTAAGGCAAGACATACACCTTGACCTGCCGCCTGCCCCAATCATAGCACTCCTTTTCAGTGTTCAGGAAAAGATCAATCCGGCTGCCCTTGATCAGCCCCCCTGTATCCACTGCTTTGGCATAGCCGTATCCCTCGACAAAAAGGTTGGCGCCCAGCGGAATAACCTTGGGATCAACAGCCACTCCGCCTACATAGGGCATTACGCCTGAAGCCGTTGGGTCGCCTGTATGAGTGTATGCGGTTGCGGTCATCTCCAGGACCCGCTGCACATCCAGAGACCCTCCGCGGGCAGCCGCCGGCAGCCCCCGGCCCCTATTATTCCCTCCAAAGGCGACCACCTGCGGCTGCGCTTCCTTGACCACATCGCTGCTCAATTCCTTTCGCCGGACAACTTTGCCATTTTCAGTAGTAACCTCGAACTTCTTCAAGCGGACTCCTTCCTGCCCGGCCTGCCGGATTTGGGTAGCGCCGTCAGGCAGGCTTTGATCGGCTATCCTTTTCTCAGTAAAAGGGATTGTTTCTTCCTCCGTAACGGTCCGGCTGCGAACGCGGATAACCTCTATCTCCGGGATACTGCCCGATTCAGTGTCGATCTTAGCCTCGGCGCGATCGTTTTCGCCCAGTTGCACACCGGCTTGCTGCAGAATATCGTCCAGACGCGGCATGGCCGCTGCTGTGATCACCGCGGCGCCATCGACCTTGACTTTAACCGGTGTCTCCTCCAGTTTTTGAACAACAACCCCTTCCTCCTTGCTGTAGCCTACGTTATAGCGAACTGTTTTCTGCTCCTCAGAGGCGGGCTTTACCATATAATCCTGCCACATAGCGGCGCATGCCGCCATCGGACCGGCGGCCGTTCCGCCCAGCTGAAAAAAGATAACGAGCAGAGCGGTTGCTATCCCGACGACGGAAACAGCGCGGCCCTTTCTGCTCCGACGGTTATTCTCCATACTGCTCAGCATTGATAGTTCCAGTTTGCTCACATAAACCTCCCCCTATAAAAAAAGCGGTTTAGTAACCATTATTTCCCACCAATACAATTTTAAACTCTGCGTGGCGTGGGGACGTTTTGTGTGCCACATAATTAGTGGTTGGTGGTTGGTGGTTAGTCGTTAGTGGTTGGTCGTTGGGGAAAAAGAGACAGGCAGGCAGAACAGTCCCGGCTATTTTGGAGGTTGGAGGCCGGAGGTCTGAGATCAGAAATTGGAAGCCGGCTGGATTCCAGTGAAGCGACCATTATGGAGTTCCGGGTAAC
>DHAA01000145.1:22669-53882 GCA_002397275.1 Thermacetogenium sp. UBA4966
CGACCATTATGGAGTTCCGGGTAACGTCATCAGGCGCAGCGATGATACCGGCTAATTTGGAAGTTGGAGGTCAGAGGTTGGAGGCCAGAAACATCTTTTCGACTTCTAACTTCAAACTTCTCACATCCAGTCATAGCCGGCCAGAAGCAAGCCTTAATGCTGTCCGGGACGGAATCCGGGAGCGAGCGGAATCCACCTGCCGAAATAGTAGTCGGAGGTCGGATGTCGGAAATAGGAATAGCGGCAGAGCCGCCCGGAAAATAGAAGCCGGAGGTCGGAGGTTAGAAATCGGAGGTCGGAAACCGGAAAATCTTTTCTGCGTTGGCGGTTGTCGTTTCCGCTATTTCCTGATGGGGAAGGTCCTTAAGGCGTGAGATCTCCTCCAGCACAGCGGTGAGGAAAGACGGTTCATTGCGTTTTCCGCGCCGGGGCTGAGGCGCCAGATACGGGCAGTCTGTTTCCAACAGCAGGCGTTCTAAAGGTACTCTTTGGACTATATCACGCAGGCCGCTGTTTTTAGGGAAGGTAAGAGTTCCCCCGACACCCAGGTAATACCCCCTGTGCAGGCACTCCTCGGCGATTTTGAGATCCCCGGAAAAGCAGTGGATAACAACTCCGGCAAGCCCGGGAAAATCCTTTAAAATGGAGAGCACATCCTGGTGGGCCTGGCGATCGTGAATGATCACCGGGAGGTTTAACTCCGCAGCGATTTCCAATTGTTTTCTCAAGACATCGCGCTGAATATCACGGGAAGAAAAATCATAGTGGTAATCAAGCCCGATCTCACCCCAGGCTACAACCTTACCGCCTCCGGCCAGGATGCGCAGCCCTTCCAGGGCGCGCGGCGTCACCGCGGCCGCCTCATGAGGGTGTACGCCTACCGCTGCATAAATCTCCGGATAGCGGTCCGCCAGCATAACGGCATGGCGGGATGAAGTAATGTCACCCCCCGCAGAGATAACCCTGGTTACTCCGGCTTGCAGCGCTCTCGCCCGCACATCCTCAAAATCCTCTCTGAATTTGGGGTCGTCCAGGTGGGCATGGGTATCGATTATACCTGACAAAGTGATTCCTCCTACTGAAATAGGGGTCGGAGGCCGGAAGTCTGCTCCAGCCTCGTCTCTCCCCTTGATTTTGCTTCTACCTTGAAAACAAAATTACTCAAGTATCGCGAAACAGCCCGCTGGATTCCAGCGGAGCGACCATTATGGAGTTCCGGGTAACGGCATCAGGCGAAGCGAAGTTGCCGGCTAATTTGGAAGTGGGAGGCCGGAAGTTGTTCAGACTTCTCACATCCAGTCATAATAGGGAGCAAGCGGAATCCACCGGCCTGAGCAGTTACAAATTTTCATCCATCGACGGTGAAGCGCAGCTTCATGGGTGTCTACCTTGAAAATAACGTTCTGCTACTTTCATTTATCTGATAGTGAAGCGAAGCTTCACGAGCGTCTTTATGGATGTCTATGGACGGCGTCATAGGCGCGGCCAACTGCTGTTCTATGCTGTTTTACGGCGAGTCTCAGGTCAAGTTAAACCGAGCCTGATTATTTTATTAAGGCGCCCGGCGGAATCTCCCGTTCCACAGTGAGCACTCCCAGGCGGTCCCCATCGCTTGCCGCCAAAATCATTCCCGATGAGACAATGCCGCGCAGCTTGACCGGCGCCAAATTGGCCACGACAATCACCCTTTTCCCGACGAGAGCGTCGGGGACATAGTGCTCGGCGATACCCGCCACGACGGTCCTCGTTTCCGAACCCAGGTCCAGCTCCAGCTTTAAAAGGCGGTCCGCGCCCTTGACCTTTTCCACACTCTTCACCAGAGCGACCCTCAGGTCGACCCTGGCAAAATCATCTATCGTGATCTGCGGCTTTGTGGGGCGAGGAGGCTCTTGCTCATCTTCCGGCTGAATGCGGGGGAAAACACCGGGCCCGGCCTCCACCTGCAGCCCCGCAGGGAGCAGGCCCCACTGCGCCGTGCTCTCCCAGCTCTGCAGATCCAGCCGCCCGGCGATTCCGAACTGCTCAAAAACCCGCCCTGGGAAGACCGGCATAAAGGGCGAACACCACACCGACAGCATACGCACAGTTTCGCTTAAGTTGTAAAGGACAGTCTGCAGCCGCTCTTTTTTCCCGGCATCCTTTACCAGGTTCCAGGGAGCTGTTTCATCGACATAGCGGTTGGCGCGGCGCACCAGCTTCCAGATGGCGGCCAGAGCATTGCTGAAATCCAGGCGGTCCAGTTGCTGCTCCAGTTCATCCTTAACCTGCCGGGCGCAGTTGATCAGATCGCTATCAGGGCCATGCGGGACACCCGCCTCCGGCACCACACAATCCTGATATTTTTGAACCATCCCCAGGGTGCGGCTGATTAAATTCCCCAGATCGTTGGCCAGGTCCGCGTTGATCTTATCGACCAGGTCATCCTCGCTGTAATAGCTGTCCCCGCCATAAGGCAGCTCCCGCAGGAGATAGTAGCGCACAGCATCAACGCCATAGCGGTCGAGCAAAACCAGGGGATCCACCACATTCCCCTTGGACTTGGACATCTTCCCCCCCTCTAAAAGCAGCCAGCCGTGGCCGAAGACGGTGCGCGGCAGGGGGATCTCCGCGGCCATTAAAATAGCGGGCCAGATCACAGCATGAAAGCGAACTATATCCTTGGCCATCAGATGAACCGTATGCGGCCAGTAATGCTCAAAACGCTGATCCCCTTCCTGCCATCCTAAAGCAGTTAAGTAATTGACCAGGGCGTCAAACCAGACGTAAACGACATGCCCCGGCGCAAAGGGAACGGGAACACCCCATTGAAAGGTTGTTCTGGAAACAGAGAGATCATCCAGCCCGCTTTTAATAAAATTAACCATTTCATGCCGCCGGGAGGCAGGCTGAATGAAATCGGGATTCTCTTCAATATAGTCAAGGAGGCGGTCCTGATACTTGGACAGCCTGAAAAAATAGCTCTCCTCTTTGACATGTTCCACAGGGCGCCCGCAGTCCGGGCAGTTTCCGTCGACAAGCTGCCTCTCCGGCCAGAAGGCCTCGCAGGGGGTACAGTACTTCCCCTCATAAAACGACTTGTAGATGTCCCCTTTGTCATACAGCTTTTGAAAGAGAACCTGCACCGCCTTTTCATGGCGGGGTTCGGTGGTGCGAATAAAGTCGTCGTTCGTAATCAGCAACCTTTTCCACAGTTCCTGAAAGGACCGCACAATAGGATCCACATAGCTCTGTGGGTCAATACCGTTTTCACGGGCTTTTCTCTCGATCTTCTGGCCATGCTCATCAGAACCGGTCAGGAAAAAAACATCGTCCCCCCGCATCCTCCTGTAGCGGGCTATGCAATCGGCCGCCACAGTCGTATAGGCATGACCGATATGAAGTTTGTCACTGGGATAATAGATGGGTGTCGTCACATAATAAGTTCGATCGCTCATAAACACTCGTCCGGCATGAATAGGTTGCAGATAACAAAGGCAAAAGCCGGGCTTGACTCCTTTCGTCATTTTATACACCTTGAAGATTTATTATACCAAAAAAGTAATGCGGCCGCCATTTTTGAAAAATCTTTAAAAAAAATATATTTTTTTTGCAAAAAAGAGGTTGACTGTTAATGGTAAAGATGGTATGCTTTCCTTAGCGAATCTTGTCGAAAATTATAAGAGAGGGGGAGGAAGAATGAAGTCAACTGGTGTCGTGAGAAAAGTGGACGAGCTGGGCAGGGTGGTGATCCCAATTGAGCTGCGGCGCACGTTGGGAATCGCGGAAAAGGATGCTTTGGAGATCTATGTCGACCAGGAGAAGATCATCCTGAAGAAGTACGAGCCGGCGTGTATTTTCTGCGGAAACGCGGACAATATCACTCATTTTCGCGGTAAAAACATTTGCCAGGAATGCGCCAGAGAGATGGCTATCGAGGCGGGCTAAGACATCAGGGAATACTTTTATTTTCTTAACGCAATGCTAAAAACAACCGCCTGCAGGAAGCAGGCACGGACCTCCAGGCAGTCCCTTCCTCTACGGAAAAAATGCCCGGGAAGCCTTTTGATAGACCCCCTCGCCATAGAGGGGGTCTATTGATGGTAAGCCCTGTATACCTGGCTTTTGCTCAGGCCCAGAGAGCGCCCTACCCCTTTGCAGGCATCGTGGAGTTCGGCGCCCGCCCTGACCAGCGCTTCCACAGCTTCGCGGATCAACTCCGGCGCCGGCGCCCCCGCGACGCCATCCTCTTCCCCCGGCCGCTTCCCAGCAACGACAAGCGTGATCTCACCCCGGGGCGCGACAGAAAAATTGTCATACGCATCGGCAAAGGTTCCGCGAAAAACATCCTCAAACTGCTTGGTCAGTTCCCGTACCACAGCCACCTTCCGCTCCGTCCCCCACAGAGCGCAAAAATCCCCGATCGTTTCTCTGAGCCGGCGCGGCGATTCATAAAAAACACCGGTCCAGGTGTTTTCCTCCAACTCCTGTAACAACTCCTGCCGCTCCCCCTTCTTGCGCGGCAAAAACCCATAAAAATAAAAGGGATGGGGCATAAAACCGGAGATAACCAGGGCGGCGATCACAGCCGAGGGTCCGGGCAAAACGGTCACATCATGTCCCGCGGCCAGCGCCTGCTGCACCAGAAAATACCCCGGATCCGATATGCCCGGCATTCCGGCGTCGCTCACTAGAGCGATCCCTTTCCCCAGAGACAGTTCTTGGAGCAGAAAAGGCGCCTTCTCCCGTTCATTATGCTCATGGTAGCTGGTTGTTTTGGCGCCGATCCCATAGTGGTTCAAGAGCTTTCTGGTATGGCGGGTATCCTCCGCGGCAACCAGGTCGGCATGGGCCAGCGTATCCAGCACACGCCCGGTGACGTCATTCAGGTTGCCCAGCGGCGTAGGGCAGAGATAGAGGCTCCCCATTACCGGCTCACTCCCCGTCGCCCGGCGCGCCCTCTTCCGGGGTCAAATCATGCTCATCATCCGCCTTGCCTTTGCAGCTGTAGCATTCGTTTTCATACTTCAAACAGCACATTAAACGGCCGCAGCAGCCGCTGATCTTGCTGGGATTCAAAGAGAGGTTCTGCCCTTTAGCCATGCGAATAGAAACCGGCTCAAAATCTCCCAGCCATGTGCAGCAGCAGAGTTCTCTCCCACAGGGGCCGATCCCTCCCAGAAACTTGGCCTCATCTCTGACCCCAATCTGCCGCAGTTCGATCCTCGTCCGGAAAACAGCGGCCAGGTCTTTGACCAGCTCTCGAAAATCCACCCGTCCGTCGGCAGTGAAATAAAACAATATCTTTCCCACATCAAAAGTGAATTCCACATCAATCAGCTTCATCGGCAGCCCGTGTTCCGCGATTTTCTGCTCGCAGATCTGGAAGGCCTCCCGGGCGTGGCGCTTGTTCTCTTCAATAATCTGTTCATCCTCCGCGGTGGCCTTGCGGATCACCTCACGCAGGGGGAGAACCACTCTTTCCACAGGTATCGGCCGCGGCCCCACCACAACGTCCCCCGCCTCGATCCCTCTTATTGTTTCCACGATGACAGGATCACCGGGCTTCAGCTCTTCTTCACCAGTTTTAAAATGATAGATTTTCCCTGCCTTGCGAAATCTCACTCCAACAACCGTAACCGAACCGCTTTCCGGCAGTTCGACCCCTCCCGCATCCTGCTCCTCGTTGACCGAACCGTTATTATCAACCATATTAATCCCTACTTTCAAAGGATATGGCCCCTAAAGGGCGTTTTTCTATACGCTGCCGGGCGCCGCTCGGCCCTGCGCTGCCCGCTGGACCCGGTAAAGGGTAACCGCCAGCACCAGAGGGACAGAGGCGTTGTCATCCAACTGGCGAAGCCCCTTGAGCAGCAGCTTCAGGCAGGCTGCTTCCCTGACGTCGGGGGAAAACGAACCGCTCCTCTGCCTGCGATATGCCTGCTCAAACCCTGCCAGAAGATCTCTGAACAGTTCCTGCGCCGCAGAGCGGTCATTCCCCAGGAGGCGCGCTTCCCTGAGCAGTTGAGCGGGGCCTCCGTCTCTGATCAGCCCGGCAATATTCTCCCCGGCGCCCCCTTCGCCGGCCGCTGCGCTCCCATTTTCTCTTAAACCCCTGAAGGAGATCACACGGCAGCGGGAGACGACGGTAGGCAGCAAAAAGCCTTCATCTTCAGTAACCAGCAGAAAAACCGTTCCGGGCAGCGGCTCCTCGAGTATCTTGAGCAGGCTGTTGGCCGCGGGGATCGTCAGCAGTTCCGGCTGCTCCAGGTGAAAAACCTGGTGTCTGCCAAGATGCGGGCTGTAGCGGAAAAAAGAGCGCCAGGCACGGATCTGATCTATCTTCAAGGAACTGCCTTCCGGCTGCAAAAAGTGATAATCCGGATGCCCACCGTTCTCCCAAGCCCGGCAGGAAGCGCATGAATTACATGGATCCCCGTCCGACGGATTTTGGCAGAGCAGCGCCTGCGCAAATAACCGCGCCGCCTCTCCCTTTTCCTGCGGAGAGTGTCCGCTGAAGAGATAGGCATGGGCAGGCGATCCCCGGCGCAGATCCTCCCGCAGCAGCCGCGCCGCCATACTGTCCCCCCAACTTGTCATAGCCTTTCACCCCTCATCGCTCAAAAGGAGGCGCCCGGCGCCCTGTCTGCAAGATAGGCGGCCACATGCTCCCAGATCTGTTTTTGCACTGATTGCGGATCCGCTCCGGCGTCAACAACCTTGATCCTCTCCGGACAAGTCTGAGCCAGAAGGCTGTAGCCGTCCCTTACCCGTTGGTGAAAGCTCAGGCTCTCCTGTTCCAAGCGATCCCTCTCCTTCTCTCCCGCTAAACGCTCCAGCCCTTCCCCTGCGGGAAGATCAAGCAAAATAGTACGGAATACTCCCAGTTTATTTAAAGCAAAGCCATTGACCAGATGAAGCATCTCCAGATCAAGCCCGCGTCCGTAGCCTTGGTAGGCAAGGCTGGAATCCACAAAACGATCGGCAAGAACAATCTTGCCTGCGGCTAAAGCCGGCAGAATCACTTCACCGACAAGCTGGGCGCGCGCTCCTGCATAGAGCAAAGCCTCTGTGACCGGCAGCATCTCCCGGTAAGCGGGGTCCAGCAGCAACCGGCGAATAGCCTCGGAAAGCCGTGTTCCCCCGGGCTCCCGGATGATCAGCGCAGCATACCCGGACTGCTCCAATGCCCGGGCCGTCATGCTCACCTGCGTAGTTTTGCCGGCGCCGTCGGGCCCCTCAAATGTGATCAGTTTTCCAGCATGTTTCACTGTTTCAACTCCCTGTGACAATCTTTATCGCTCCGCGGCTCTTCCCCGGCCACACTCCTCCGGCGGCCTCCCATTCCTTAAGAAAATCAAGCGCTTCTTCCCGGATCATCTCCCCCGGACAGATTACAGGCGTACCCGGGGGGTAAGGAGCGATAAGCTCCGCGGCAATTTTGCCGCAGGCATGCTCCCACTCTACCGGGGAATGAGGAGCGAAAAAAGCATCCCTGGGGGTCATCGCCTGCCGCGGTACAGGCAGCCGCAGGGGATCAGGGTGACCGCGGCGCTCCTTACAGCCTCCGGCAGAGCAGGACGCAGCCATAGCGCCCAGCCCCTCCAGCAAAATATCCGCCTCTTGTTCGCCGTCCGCAGGACCCAGGATAAAAACCAGGTTTTGCAGATCAGCCATCTCCACAAGGATCTTGCGCCGGCGGCGCAGCCATTCCGCGGCTTCAAAGCCTGTAATCCTCAATCCGCTGATATTAACGACCAGCCTTGTCGGATCATACTCCGCCGCGCCGGGCGTCTGCAGCAACTCTTCCCCGGGAGCTAAAACTCCGGGGAGGCGCGAGATCCGCAAACGCAGTTTTTCTCCCAGCCGGGCGGCGGCCTCCCACCCCTCTTTTCCCGTCTGACACTGACAGCGCGCCGCGTCCAAGGAGGCCATGAGCAGATAAGAGGGGCTGCTGGACTGGACGATACGCAGAAGTTCGCGCACCCTCTCCAGGTCGTTCTCCAGCCGGCAGTGGAGAAAAGCGGTCTGTGTAAAGGAACCTAAAACTTTATGGGCGCTCTGAACAGCAAAATCAGCTCCTGCCTCCAGCGCCGGAATAGGGAAAAGAGAACTTGTGCAAAAATGCGCTCCATGGGCTTCATCCGCCAGCACCGCGCAGTTATGGCGGCGGGCCGCGGCCACCTGCCCCCTCATCTCTCCCGCCAGCCCATAGTAATTGGGGTGCAGCAGGACAACCAGAGCCTCCTCCCCCAGACCGGCGAGGCAGGCGTTCAGTTCCGCCTCGGTAACATGCCCGGGCAGCCCCAGTTCTGCGGAAGAGCGCACCGGAAGATACACCGGCTGCGCCCCGCTGAGAATAAGGCCATGGATTACCGCCTGGTGGCTCGTCCTGGGAAGCACCACCTTGCTCCCCGGCCGGCTTTTGGCCATAATCACAGCCAAAATGCCGGCAGTGGCGCCGTTTATCAGAAAAAAAGTTCTTCTCGCTCCAAAATAGGCCGCTGCCGCCTCCTCTGCCTCCCGAATAATGCCCTGTGAGTCATGCAGATTATCCAGCCCCGGCAGTTCGGTAAGATCCAACTGAAAGACCCTGTCTCCCAGCAGGCGCCGCCATTCCGGCAAAGCCCCTCGTCCCTGTTTGTGGCCGGGGGTATGGCAACCGAGGTACCCTTGCGCGCTGTGGCTGATCAGGCCTGCCGCCAGCGGCATCCTCTTCTCCCAAATACTATTCACCCCCCGCTTCACAGCTCCTTTTTAAATTATCTCTCTGCTGCTATTTTAACATAGCGACAACCAAAAAAACAAAAAACGCAAGGATCCTTGCGCATTAATTGTCCCTCAGAACTTGACCGCCGCTCAAGAGGCCTCTCCCCCTGCCGGAGGAGCTAATACCTTACCAGCCCCCACATCTTTTTGATCTTCTCTTTCAGGTTGGCATACCGGCTATCGTCTATCCGCAGGCGAACGATCTCTTTTTCGCAGCGCGTACACAGAAAACACCCCGAAACGACAATTCCCCCGGCGATACCCCCGGGAGGAGTCTCCTCACAAATCACGCACCTGGGCAGCAGAACGCCCTTTTGCCTGGGTAACCGCTGCTTTTTATCTTTGCAGACCGACATTTTCGTCCCCCTCACTTCATCTTCAATTATTATACGCAAGACCCTTCTTCACAATCCCTTTTATAAGCAGATCCCACCATTTGCTAAGGCATTCCGGCAAGCTCTCTCCAGTAGTTTCCCTGTCATGTTGTATAGACACAAGAACTCAACGAATACCTGCCGGAAAACGGTACTTTGCCGCTCCGCCAAGTTCCCTCCTGCGAGGCTTAAATTTACTGCCGCGGTCGCTGCGTAAACACTCAACCGCCTTGGAATTGGCCCAGATGTGCTGTTCATAGCACTCATCGCAGAGAAAGTAGAGCGTCCCCCCAATATCCCTGGGCCTGGCAAATCTGCTGCGGCAGGCATAACAGGCCATGCCTTTGCCTTTGGAGAACTTATCCATTATCATCATCCCCCCAACGATTATTGTCACCCAACCCGATCCTTCACAGCAACGGGTTTCTTCCATTCTCCTGTTTTATCCCATTCGCCATATTTCTTAAAATTCCTCCTCCATCCAGGTAAAATTTATTATATATTTTTATTTTTAGCAATTTTTGGATCAAAGACCGCCCTGGCTCGACAGTAAACCGATAATTGCCCCTGGAATTTCATGCAGCGGAAGGAGCCGCTCCACACCCCCGCGCTCCCAGGCAGCCCTGGGCATCCCGAACACAACCGACGTTTTCTCATCCTGGGCGATGGTACGCCCGCCGGCCAGGCGCAGGCTAAGCATACCCTCCGCCCCGTCATGCCCCATGCCTGTCAGCATCACCCCTACCGCATTAGACCCTGCCTGCCGCGCCACAGACTGGAGAAGTACTTCCACAGAGGGCATGTGGCCGCAGACCCTTTCCCCTTTCTCGCAGAGCACCCTGTAGATACCCCCTGAACGCCTGATGATCATGTGGCGGTCCCCGGGGGCGATCAACACTCGTCCAGGGGCCACCCGGTCCCCGCTCTCCGCCTCTTTGACCTCCATCATGCAAATTCCATTTAAACTCTGCGCAAAATGTTTGGTAAAACCCGGGGGCATATGCTGTACAACAACCGCGCCGGGGAGCGTTGCGGGAAGGGCGGAGAGTATATGGCGGATCGCTTCTGTCCCGCCGGTGGATGCTCCGATGGCGATCACCTTGTCGGTGGATTCGCCAAGGGGACGATCGCTCATTTTTTGCCGCGCCCCGCTCTCCTCTTTCACTCTTTTCCAGGCCTCTACATCGACAGCCGCTGCGTTTTTCACCTTTTCCCTGAGTTCACGCATCATCTCATTCAGTCCTCTGGCGATATCCAGCCGCGGTTTAGCGACCACCTCTACCGCCCCCGCTTCCAGGGCTGCGATAGCAACCGCGGCCCCCTTCTCTGTGAGAGCGCTGACCACCACCACAGGGAGGGGATGGCGGGGCATCATATAACGGAGGAATTCCACCCCGTCCATGCGCGGCATTTCAATATCCAGGGTCAGCACATCAGGTTGGAGACGCGCGATCTTCTCCCTGGCCAGGGAAGGATCGGAGGCTGTCCCCACCACCCGGATCTCCGGATCCCGGGAAAGCCCCTCCTTCAGCACTTCTCGCACCAGGGCGGAGTCGTCGACAACCAAAACACGAATCTGTCCCATCAGCTCCGCTCACTCCTTTATTTTCCTGTTACTATTTTGAAAGCTACGTTTCTGCTATTTTCATCGGATGCCTACCATGTCGATGGATTCCGGAAAAGACCTATATTTTTTGATAAACAGCAGGCTGGACAAACCGGTAAAGCCCTGAGGACCTGTCCAGGGTCTCCGAGTGGCCGATGAAGAGGTACCCCTCCGGTTCCAGGCAGCGGCTAAAGCGCTCCGCCAACCGCTCTCTAGTGAAAGCGTCAAAATAGATCATCACATTGCGGCAGAAAATCACCTGAAAGCACTTTTTGAACGGGTATTCCCGCCGCATCAGATTCAAGCGGCGGAAAAGCACCCTCTTGCGGATCGATTGTTTCACCCGCCACCTGCCGTCGAATAAATTTTCCAGGTAATGCAGTCTGTACAACGGAGGTATCTGCGAAATCTGCTCGCTGCTATATACGCCTGCCGCCGCTTTCTGGAGCGCCGGAGAGGCGATATCTGTGCCCAGGATATAAAATTCTATACCGGGGGAATTATCCGCGGCATAATCGCTAAGCATCATGGACAGAGAATAGGGTTCCTCCCCGGAGGAACACCCGGCGCACCAAATCCTCAGTTCTTTTTCACCTCTCCCCCGGAGAGCTGCGTCCAACTGGGGCAAGGCGCATTTTCGTAAAAAATCAAAATGCGCCTCCTCCCTGAAAAAATAGGTGTGGTTTGTAGAGATTAAATCCCCCAGAACATGCAGGGCCTGCCCGCTGGCGTCCCGGGTAACATAGTGATAATAGTCTTCGAAACTGGAAAAGCCGCCGTTCCTCAGTTCCTTATGCAAACGCTGTACAATCAAGCTTTTCTTGTGCTCCCCCAGGTTAATGCCAAACTTATCATATATCAGGTTTTTAATCAGGTGAAACTCCCGAGCGCTTAAGTTCATTAGATACCCCTGTCGGTAAATTTAGCCATATCCAAAGGCTGCTGAATTCCAGTCCGAACCCCTGCCGCTGCCTCTTCTCGCTAAAACCGACCGAAATCAGTATCATCGGCTGCCGGAACTTCCTTTTTCTTGACTGATTTAGCTTTGGCAGAACCGGAAATACGGCTGCCCTGTTTGGCGCTCCCCGCCTCCTGCTCTGCCATCATTTTTTTCATCATCTCTATCATTTGCGGGGTAATCCCCCGCGGCATTTCCGAAACGCCGCCATCGGCGATCTGCCGCAGTTTAATTCGTTCCACTATTTCCTTTAACTGATAGGACTGTCCTGAGAGCTCCTCGCTGGCCGCCGCAGACTCCTCGGAGCCGGCTGAAACCTCCTGGGTGACCTGATCCAGCTGAGTGAGCGCCTGGTTGATCTGCCCGATCCCCTGCGCCTGTTCCTTGGAGGCGGAGTCAATCTCCCCTACAAGGTCCGCCACTTTGGTTGTTTCCGTAATGATCTCTTTCAGCGCTCCGGCGGTCTCCTCGGTGATCTTGACCCCGATCTCCGTTCTTTTGATGGAATCCTCGATCATTTCCGCGGTTTCCTTGGCCGCCGCGGCGCTGCGCTGAGCCAGGTTTCTCACCTCTTCGGCCACTACGGTAAAGCCCTTGCCGTGCTTTCCCGCCCGGGCGGCCTCCACCGCGGCATTGAGGGCTAAGAGATTGGTCTGGAAAGCGATCTCATCGATCGCCTTGATGATCTTAGAGATGTTGTTCGATACCTGATTGATGTCCCCCATGGCTTTCACCATCTGCTCCATCTTGGCGTTGCCCTTTTCCGCAAAGTTGCGCGCTTCAGCAGCCAGGCGGTTGGCCTGCGCCGCGTTCTCCGAGTTTTGTTCGGTCTGCGAGGTCAGCTGCTCCACTGAAGAAGCGACCTCCTCCAGAGAAGAGGCGGATTCCGAAGCTCCCTGGGCCAGGCTCTGGCTGGCCTCGGCCACCTGCCGGGAACCCGCGGCCACCTGATCGGCAGCGCTATTGATCTCGAAAAAAGTTTCGTTGAGGGTGTTTACGATAGTATTAATGTCTTTCTTGATGATATTAAAATCGCCGCGGAATTCACCGCTGATCTCAACGGTCAGGTCCTTCTTCTCAGACATTTGGGTTAGCACCGTGGATATCTCATCGATATACCCCTCTATCACATCCATCGTTCCATTAATGCCATTTTTGATGTCAGCGAACTCCCCTTGATAATTTCCCATCATCCGGGCGCCGAAGTTCCCTTTCGCCAATTCCTTTATGACGCCGACACCCTCTTGAATTGGCTTGCCCAACGCATCTATCAATTGGTTGATGCCGTCGCCCAGTTCTCTGTATTCTTCATCATCAACGAAGTCCGCCCTTAAGCTTAAATCGCCCGCAAGGGCTTTTTCCAGCATTTCTTTCAAACTGGCCAGCGCCTTCTTCTGGCCGGTGAGATCCCTTAACACTTGCAGACGGCCTCTGCTTTTACCGTTGCCGTCGATAACTTCCGATTCTCTGATCTCTATGTAATACTCCTTCCCTCCCATCTCCATCCACGTTTCCAGATAAGTGAAGTCGCCGTCCCTCTTCCTCGTCAACTTGCTCTCATCGTAGGGGGAGAGAGAAGTTATCAGCTTGCCCAGTACCTGCTCGCGGCTGCTCCTCAGCAGTTCGGCAAAGGGCTGATTAGCGTAGGTCACTCTTCCTTCATCATCCAAGACAATGATCGGCCTCTGGATAAAATCCAGCACTTTAAAGCTAATATCTGTCTCGCCTTGTTTGGTTTGTCCCGCCGCCTGCACGGCGGCTTGTACTGCGGCTTGTACTGCGGCTTGTCCTGAAAGCGGTTGATTGTTCGTTCCTTCCATTTACTTCTCCTCCTCTTCGAATAATAATTTTTGCGCGTCGAGCAGTATTTTGACGCCGTTCTCCACCTTGCCCATCCCCAACAGCAAGCGGCCCCTCCTTCCCCCGTGCAGCTGCGGGGGCGGTTCTATCTCTCCCGCGGGGATATCCAGCACCTCGGACACACGGTCCACGATCAAGCCCACCGCCTCTTCGTCCACATTGATCACAACAATACAGGTGCGGTCGTCATATTCTCTCTCCTCCAGCCCGAAGCGCAGGCGCACATTCATCACCGGGATCACCTTCCCCCGCAGATTGATCACGCCCTTGATATAGACGGGCATATCCGGGACCTCGGTGATCTTCTGAATTCCGATAATCTCTGTGACATACCTGATGTCGATCCCGTACTCCTCCTGGTTGATGAAAAAGGTCAGAAACTTGTTTTGCTGGGTATCTTCATCCTCATCCTCATCATCCAACAGATCCACGTCCGGCATTTCATTTTCGCTCAAAATCATCTCACCTCCATGCCTGTTTTATATAGATTGAAGCAGGTCGGCTATATCCAAAATCAAGCTGACGCCGCCGTCGCTCAAAATTGCACAGCCGGAAATACCCCGCACCTGTTCCAGGTAGGCGGGAAGCCCCTTGATCACGATCTGCTGCTGCCCCAACAGCTCATCGACAAAAAGACAGACCTTTTGCTCATTGTTATGGACAGCGATCAGGATCCCCTCAGTCAGTTCTTGACAGCTGTTTTCTATATGATAGAGTTCGTGGAGCCGCGCTACCGGCAGCAGTTCTCCGCGCAGCTGCACCACCTCCAGGCCGTCCGGGGTGCGGGTGATCATCGAGGAGAGCGCTCTGAACGACTCTTTGATGGAACTGATCGGTATGGTATAGCGGTTCTCTCCGACTTTGACGATCATCCCCTCGATAATGGCCAGGGTGAGGGGGATGCGGATAACAAACGCGGCGCCGCAACCCGTCCTGTTATGTATCTCTACCCTGCCGTTTATTTTTTCCACGTTATTACCGACCACATCCATACCCACCCCTCGCCCGGAAATATCTGAAATCTCCTTCGCCGTGGAGAAGCCGGGGGTAAAGATCAGCTGCCATACATCCTCATCCGCCAAATTTTCCGCATCATCCTCTGTAATGATCCCTTTCTCCACCCCTTTTCGAATAATTTGCTCTCGGTCCAGACCCCTGCCGTCATCCTTGACGATTATCCAGACCTCGCCGCCGCTGTGCCTGGCCTCGATGACAACCCGGCCTGTTTCCGGCTTTCCCGCAGCCTTTCGCCCCGCCGGGTCTTCGATCCCGTGGTCAACGGCATTTCTGATCAGATGCACCAGGGGATCGGAGATCAACTCGATCACGGTTTTATCCACTTCGGTTTCCGACCCGCGCATCTCCAGTTCCACCTGCTTATTCTCCTTTTTGGCCAAATCACGCACCAGCCGCAACATTTTGCGAAATGTGGCTGTCAGGGGAACCATGCGCAGCGAGAGAGCGACCTCCTGCATTTCTCTGGTGATCTTATTTAACTGCCTGATCGCTTTCTCCGTTTTTTCCAGGCCGCTCTTATCCTGGCCGCAGTTGGCCACCATAGACTCGGCGATGACCAGTTCTCCCACCAGGTCGAGGAGTTGGTCTAGCTTCCCTGTATCCACTCTGATAAACCTGCTTTTAGACACCGGCTTGCCGCCGTATGAACTAATGGGAGCAGACTGCATAAGGTCAGCCTCTTCCTGTTCAGCAGCGGGGCGCTCGTTCACGGCTTCCGACCCCGCGGCCGCCTCGGCGCCGCTCCCCCCGCCCGGCAGACCCATAGTCTGTTCAACGAACCGGATCATCTGCGGCAGCTCCGGCAGTTCAGGGGTCTCCCCCTTCTCCACCCGGCGGATGCCGCAGCGCAGGGAGTCGACCAATGTAAGCAGCACGGTGACCGCTACGCTGTTATGCTCCCCTTCCCCGGAAACAACATCATCCATGATAGTTTCAGCCAGATGGCTCAGTTTTTCAATGCCCGCCAGGCCAAGGAAAGCAGCGTTACCCTTTAAGCTATGAAAGGAGCGTAAAATCTTTTTGGCAGGAGCGGCGCCGGGAGGAGACTGCTCCAGAGATAAGACCCCCGCTTCCGCCTCTTCACAAAGCTCCAGGGCCTCATCCACAAAACGCCGGACCAGGTCCGCAGTGATCTCTATATCATTGTCTTGCCCGTTCTCAGCCTGAAGCCCCTCCTCTGCAGGCAAATCGGAAACGGAAGACCTGACGCCGGCCAACTCTTCGACAATATGGCGCGCCCCCTCTTCGAAGCCTCGGTCGTGCGCCTTTTCTTCCACCTGATCCAGGACCCTTCTGATAAAATCAGCGGCCCGGCAGAGCAGGTCCACATGCTCTGAGGTAACGGCGGCCCGCCCCCGGCGAAAGAGATCGAGCAGTGTCTCCGCCTCATGAGTAACATCAATGATCGCCCGCAGATCCAGAAAAGACGCCGAGCCTTTCAGGGTATGAAAGAGGCGAAAAATACCGTTCAACAGCCGCTCATCCACTATACTTCCTGTAACGGCAACCATCTGTTCTAATTCAATTATCTGAGGCTCCGCCTCATCAAGCAGTTCCCGGCTTTCACTAACAAACTCCCTGACCAATTCCAGTCGCGTTTCAGGCTCCATTTAACCCCATCCTCGCTTCACATCCCTTTCCCTGCCCGGGAAACCGCCGCCAGGATCCGTTCCGGCTGAAAGGGCTTAACCACGAAATCCATCGCTCCCGCCTTGATGGCGTCCCCCACCATTGATTCCTGTCCCATGGCGGAGATCATCACAACCCGGGCGCCGGGGTCGATCTCCTTGATTTTTTGCACCGCTTCAATACCATCCATATCCGGCATGGTGATATCCATTGTGACCAGATCGGGGTTCGACTCCTGGTAAAGCTCCAGGGCGTTGTAACCGCTGGTCGCCTGAATTACTTCATGCCCCGCCTTTCTCAGTATCTTGTCCAGTGTCACCCGCATAAAAGCAGCGTCGTCCACAACGAGAATCTTCAACAAACCACCCTCTCCTACAATAGTTTTTGTATTCATTAATCATCCAACTTCCATTCATTGGCCGCTTGCACATCTATTGGGCACTTACACATCCACTGTATCTTAATATAGAAACCGGAGTTAATTAAATACACCTCTTACCGTTCATTACTATCTTTATCGATAGGCAAGGATGATCGCTTTAATATAATCGTTCTATCTACGCGAGCTTATAGCTTCGTTATTTTCATATTGCCAACACATGTTTAGTAAACAATCCAACCATCGGCTTTGAGCACAAACCAAGGGATGAGATAGTTTGCCGTACGATTCCACTAATTGAGCAAGCTGCAATTTTTCTTCATTTATTTGTCTTTTGAGTCTAATCGGGTCGCTATATGTAGTATGCTGCCAAAATGAACCTTCCGTCAGCGTTGCTATCAATTTTGGGTCGAACTGAGAACCTGCGCCCCGATACACCTCTTCAAGTGCTTCACATATTTTATAAGGTTCACGATAAGGTCTTCGCGTAGTCATGGCATCAAAAGCATCTGCCAATGCGATGATTCGGGCAGAAAAAGGTATTTGTTGTGCCTTTAACCCCACATAGCCTCCTCCATCCCACCATTCGTGATGGTAACGAATCATTTCTATCAGTGAAATTCCCCCCCCCCTGGCTGCCGCTATTAATGCGCCACGACCAGGATGTTCTTTTATTTTTACCCATTCTTCTTTTGTCAGCGGTCCTGGTTTTCCAATAACTTCACGTCCAATAAACAATTTCCCTAAATCATGCAGAAATGCCCCCGTTATAAAGGTTTCTTTTTCTGCTTCATTAAAACGAAGAAAGGTGCATATTTTCGATACTAAATTAGCAACATTAGAACTATGGATATATAACTCATGCCAATATTTGTTCATCATATCCAACAAGTCATTTATGCTCTTTATATTGACTGCAGCAAACCTAAGTTTTTCTCCCTCCATACTAATTAACCCCCCTCGACTCAGTTACTGCAATAAAACAATAAGTCGTATATCCCCCGCGTCAAATCAGCATAAAAATGTTACACCTCTACTGTTTTATCAATGAAAAAAGGCCGATCTAATAACACTGAAACCAGTGTATAGTTCAGCCTTTTGTGTATTAAATGATTTAGCACTTTTCGCAAGCGAATAGAAATTATCAGAGAATACATAGACAGATTATTTAGATCTTGAGTACTTAAGCATCCAACTATGCAATAAAAGAAAAATTTATATACTATATTAAGGGTTTTATTCCATATAATGCCCCCCCCCATGGGGGGAACATCTGTTCTGTTGATTTGTTCTGTTGAAATGTTTCGATATTTCATGAATAGCTACTCCCCTTTTTATTAAAGCAGAGTTGCATTAATTTTTTTATGATCTGCAGTAACGCCATATTTTAAGTTTTTTAAGGAGAAATCTCATATGCATCAATAACAAATAATGACGTTTAAATTTACATCTTGTAAGGTAACTAACGTATAGCAGATTATACAAAAATAGCACCTTCGGCGACCGGCTGCCATAGCTTGATAATCAAGCCTTAGGCCCTTGGCTTTGTGCCCCTATCTTTTAATAGGTTTACTATTGTCGGTTTTGCTTTAATATACTGAATTAGATTTTTGTCAGATGACTACTTGCCGGTAACTCCATTATAAAAGGCTTAATTTTATAAAACTGCAAAGACCATACCCAACTATAAGTTTGGCCAACGAAAATTCGCCAGGGCATTCATTATTATACTACTATAGATATATCATAACATTATATGATATTTTACGCTACTTTTGGATAATTATAAACATATTAATCCCCTTTTTAAATCGCAATAAAGGCAAATAAAAGCTATATTGAAGAGTGTATACAAAGACAGCCGCGGATGAAAAGCTGTTCACCCACGGCTGTACAGCGCCAAGTTATTCTGTTATTCTAACTGCAAATCACATACTCAGGCATGCAGCTTAATCTTCACTCTTTTTCTTTAGCTTTTCGCTCAATGGCGATGGCGCAGTCCGGGCAAACCTGCTCGCAAGCGCCGCAGGCTATGCACTTTTCCGGGTCGGCAACCACGGTCGGGGTACCGTAAACGCCCAGCTCCTCAGACCAGCTGATGGCTTCTTCCGGGCACTTCTCCCGGCAGAGCCCGCAGCCCTTACAGAGACCGGGAAAAATGCGGAAAAAAGCTTTACCCTGATGAACCTCTTTTTCCACATATTTTAAGGCTGTTTTCTCCATGCTAGGCAACCCCCTTTCCCGCAACCATCTCATAGCCCCTCTCCAGGGCCTTGAAGTTCATCTCCCTGAGCTTGGGGTTTTTTTCAAATTTATAACCCAGCTTTTTCTCAATGGCTTCTTTTGCCTTATCCAAGGACACCACATGGGTGGCGCCGATCACCGCTCCCATGATTAAAATGTTGAAAACCCGCGGGTGGAGTTCTTTATTGGCTGTTTCCAGGGCCGGAATCGCCAGAATACGCCGGGCGTTTTGCGGCAGATCGTCTTCTACGCCCTTGATGCTCGTATCGTAAATAAATACTGTCTGCGGCCCCACATGCATATCCATCCGGCGTACGGCGCGGTCGCTCAAGGCGATGACGATATCTCCGGTTTTGAATTTTGGCGCCCCGATTTTTTCCTCTCCGATCTGCACAAAGGCAATGGATACTCCGCCCCTCTGTTCTACTCCGAAGTTGGGAATGTAGAGGATCTCTTTCCCCTCCATTGCCGCGGCCTCGGTCAGAATCATAGCCACCGACTGCACACCCTGACCGCCTTCTCCTGCCAGAGCAATCTTAACAGCTTTGCCCATTTTTACGCCTCCTTACCTGTGGGTGTTTTCAGTTCACCGGGAGGATACTGCTTGGTCATCTGATCCTCGAGAAACGCCCATGTTTGTTGGGCATTGGTGCGCCAGTTGGTGGGACAGGTGGAAAGGGCCTCCACAAAGGAGAATCCTCTCCCGGCCATCTGGTTTTCCAAGGCCTTTTTGATGTATGCTTTCAGCCTGCGGAATTTAGCTACGCTCCCCCGTGCCACATAGGCGCCCTCGTGGGAGATGGCGGCAACCATCTCCGGGCCCATCATGGGGTAACCCGCCTCGCTTACATCCCTGCCGTAAGGGGTAGTTTCCGTCTTCTGGCCGGGCATGGTAGTCGGGGCCATCTGGCCGCCGGTCATGGCGTAGTTGGTGTTGTTCACTAAAAGCACTGTGATCTTGTCGTCTCTGGTGGCGGCGTTGACCAGGTGCTGGGAGCCGATGGCATATCCCCCTCCGTCTCCCATATAGGCCACGACTATTAGCTCGGGATTCGCTCTTTTGACACCCACCATCACCGGAGTGGTTCTCCCGTGATGTGTCTGCACTGTGTCCACATTGAAAAAGTCCCAGGAAAGAAGGGAACACCCGATATCGCACCCAAAGACCATGCGGTCCTGGATCCCCAGCTCATCGATCGCCTGGCCTAACGCTTTGAGGACCATACCGTGACCGCAGCCGGGACAGAATTTATGCGGTTTGGTCTCCAGATTCCAGCTTTTCGGGATTTTCGGCATAACTTCCATCACTTATTCCTCCTCTCCCAGTATTGTCTTCGCTCTTGTTACTACCTCTTCCGGGGTGATGCCCACGCCGGGACGCAGATAGGTCTCGATAGGCACATCCATGCCGTAGAGGTTTTCTTTTACCAGCTTAAGCAACTGGCCGTAAGCCGACTCCACAACCAGGAGCCTCTTTGCCTTCGCCGCGGCCCTGCGCAGCTCTTCCTGGGGGAAGGGGCGCAGGGTTATCGGGCGAAAATAGCCCACCTTCAGCCCTTCTGCCGTCAGCTCTCGGGCAGCCATCGCTACAGAGCGGAAAACGATCCCGTGGGCGATAAGCAGGACGTCTGCATTCTCGGTGTTGAACTCTTCATACTCGGTGATCTGCGGCGCCATCTGATCGTACTCTTTGATACTCTCCTCCAGCACCTCCACCAGCTCTTCTTCAATGTTGTAGGTGTTGCGCAGGTGCGCCGGCGCCCGGTCTTCTCCGGGGGCGCCCGCTTTCCCCACGTAGGCTTCCGTGGGGACCATTGCTATCCCTTTCTCCTGCGGGTCATAGATCACCAGGGATTCCCGCATCTTGGCCTGGTAGCCGTCCGCCAGAACAAAAGTCGGAAAACGGTACTTCCAGGCTGTGTTGAAAGCTTTGATGGTGTAGTCGAACAACTCCTGGTGGGATGAGGTGGAGTAGACCACCCTCAAGCCCTCTCCATTGCCTCCAAAACAGGTCAGAGTTACCTCCTGCTGGGAATAAATAACTGTGGCTGTGGAGGGGCCGCCGCGCTGCTGTACAATGACCACGGTAGGTATACGCATGGCTTCCGCCATAGACATCGGCTCCTGCATGAGCACGTTCCCCGGGCCCGCTGTCGCCGTAAACGCCCGCCTGCCGGCAAGCACCCCTCCCACTGTGGTAAATCCTGCGGAAAGCTCGTCCTCTGTCTGCAGAAATCTCTTCTCATACTTCGGCGCTAAACGCGTCCAATACTGCATGATCTCATTCTGCGGGGTAATCGGATAGCCATACATGATCTCCGCTCCCGCGGCAAGCGCTGCCCAGGCGACGGCTTCATTGCCGGTCATAAAGGTTTTTTGCTCGCCTCTAATCGGTTTTTCTCCCACTTCATGAACACCCCCTGTGTTATACCCCTATATCTTCAAGATAAAAACAAAAAACTGCCGGCAATACCACAGACCGCTTACCAGAAAGCCTGTGGCAAATACCGATGCAGCACACGAACCTGATGCCCGTACCAGTCTCTTTCTCCGATCCCCGCGGCCAGCTGTTCCATCACCGAGGTAGCGACCACCGGCAGCCCAAGAACGGCCGCCGCTTCTTTTACTACCCGGGCCCCCTCCTGCACAAACTCCAGATCAGTTTCATCCCCCAGGTGAGAGTTGTTGATCAGGCCGTCGACCCTTTCCAGCGACCGCACATGTTCCACAATATCGGTTACGGCAGCTGTCAGCGGCCTGGCGATATTGATCACAGCATATACCTTCAGATCACGCTCCTCAGCCGCCCCTTCCACAAGATTGAGCACCTGGACGCCGAAGGCCCCGTATCCGATGTCAAGGATCACATCCCCGGGACGGCGCAAACAAAAGCGCGCCTCCGGTTTGAGAATATTCCCTGTCTCACCAATCCCGATCAGCTCGGAGGTATCCCAGGCCAGCACAGTGATCCCTTTCTCCTCCAGCATCTTCTTCAGAGGCCTGAGAGTATAGCATGGCTCCACCAGATCGAGATCGACCAGATTCACCCTCCTGCCCAGGAGAGCGAGTTCCACCGCCCGGTTAACGGCATTTTCACTTTTTCCGCTGGCATACTCTCCGATATACGCCTCCAGCACACGCGGCGGAGATTGCTCCTGTTCCATCCAGATTACCTCTAATGTCCGATATTATGTCGCCGATCCGGTGCTTTTCTGACAGCCGACACAGATTGCAGTTTTTACTCCCGATACCTTAATTTTGAGTATATAACGAAATTGGGATAAAGGCAAGAAGGCGCGAACGACAGGTTACCGTCAAGATTAAGTGTGTAAGCCCTCAAAAATTTATATACAACGCTTAGCTTATGTCAAGCAGTTCTTAGTCACTCTAAGTCACTCTATTCTGATAAATACCACTCATCCCGATCAACTTTAAGTTCATGGGCAAACTCATTATTTACTTTGATCTCTGTTTTTTTCTTAAGTTGCAGTCTATACCGTTCCCAGTAAGACTGCTGCGCATCCTGTTTCTTCATCACTTCTGAGGTATTGCCGCCGTCAAGTATTCGGGGAAATTCTCCTGCTTCCTCAGCTTTACTGATCACATCTTTATAAACCTTATCTATCGCGATTATTCTGAACGCATTGTACCGCTCATATTTCTGCCAGTACTCGTCTTCTGAAATATCCCAACTGTTGATCAGTTTATCAATACCCTCTCGATACTCGGGATCCGTTTTGCTTTTCTCCAACTCTCCGGCAAGAAAAATTTCAATTTCTTCTGCCGTAGGAAGAAGCCCTTTTCGTACAGCTTCGTTAAGAATTATTTTTTCCTCTATTAATTCATTAAAAACAGCGTGACGGGTTTCTTTGGCAGGATTGACGGAAGCGGATAAACCTTTCATGAATTCCAATTCACTTCTTGTCAGGGGAACCTCCCCTATCCGCGCCGCAACAAGGTTATCCGGATGGTGAACCGTTTTCAAGCTATCGGTAGCTTCTGCAAACAAACTCTTATGGCTACGAACATAATCTCCCGTAGATTTCATTACTTCATCTATTGTTGGACGGTCTTCTGCGTAAAGTGCATTATGCGGCTCGTCGTCTTTATCAGTTATCATGATTGATAATCCTGCCAGAACAGCAACGGCTAAAACCGCGACACAACTGAGTAACGCCCTCTGTTTATTTTTCATAAAAATTCTCCATTCCGCCGTAAAGTGATTATCCCACCGCGGCCTTGAGGGCGATCAGCAGCAAGAAGCCGGGAAGGCCCAGCAGGCCCACGGTAAAGGCGCTGGCGGGATTGACGCCCAGAGAAAAGCCCAGCGGAGCCGCGGCAAAATTGACGAGAACTAGAAAAACGCCTCCCAGGATCAAACGCAGTCCCATGTAGAGAACCAGGCGCAGCGGCTTCCAAAATGCCTGTCCCACCAGAAATAACAAGAAAAGACCGAACAAAACGCCCAAAATTTTACCTGCCATCTCCATTCCCCACCTTAAAAATCTTTTTCTCTCATCTTTTTCCACAGATAAACATAGCGCCGTTCTGCGGCTTTAAGGGAAAGGATGGCATAGTCGACCAAATCCGGGTCAGTGGCCAACTCGAAAAAGTCACGCGCCGCCAGCCATTCACGGTGTGCCTCGCTCAGAGCATGGAAGTCGTCATTGAACTCGTCACTGCCCTTGTCTTTGAAGATCTGGGTTAAAGAACGGGTTTGCTCCGCCAGCCAGTCGGTCATCACCAACACCCCCTCGGGCAATTTTCAGGATCATTCCTCTTTTATTATATGAGTGAACATCCGGAAACTTGCCATAAAAAAGGAATTATTTACCGACGGCTGCCGGCGGCCGCGGTTTTGATGACAACTGCGGCCAAGTCAATGCTTGTCGCTTATCGGAGTTCCTGCCTTCCTAACAGGGATCTGCTTAAGGTAGCGGTATCGGCAAACTCCAAATCTCCTCCCACAGGGAGGCCGTGGGCGATTCTGGTGACCTTAGGTACCAAGGGTTTTAACAGCTGAGCGAGATAGATCGCGGTAGCTTCCCCCTCGACATTGGGATTGGTAGCCAGGATCACCTCCCGCGTCGTCTGATCGGAAAGACGCCGCAGAAGCTCCGCGATCTTGAGATCGTCAGGGCCGATACCATCCATAGGCGAAAGGACTCCGTGCAGAACATGATACACCCCTGGAAACTCTCCTGTACGCTCAAAAGCGATAATATCCCGCGGCCATTCCACAACACAGAGCAAAGACCTGTCCCGCTTTTCATCCCGGCACAGCTCGCAGGGGTCTAGATCGGTGATGTTTCCGCAAACAGAACAGAAAAAGATCTTTTCTCTGGCCTCTATAATTGCCTGGGCCAGAGCGTCCGCCTCCCCCCGGGGAGCATGCACCAGATAAATGGCCAGGCGCTGGGCGGTTTTCGGCCCGATACCCGGCAGCTTTCGTAAAGCTTCAATCAGAGCTGCTAATGAACTGGGATAAAGATGCAAAATCAATCACCTGCGTTTCTGTCAAATAAGCCCTGGAATATTCAGCCCGCCGGTCACCTTCTCCATCTCCTGCGCCGCTTTCTCCCGGGCGTTTTTCAAAGCATCGTTCACCGCGGTCAAAACCAGGTCTTCGAGCAGCGTAGGGTCGTCGGGATCGGCAGCCGCGGGATCAATGCGCACCTCCTGCAGCTCCAGCGCGCAGTTGACCACTACTTTTACCAGGCCCCCGCCCGCGGCGCTTTCCACAGTGAGCTCCCCCAGCCCTTCCTGGACCCTGGCCATCTCCTTCTGCATTTTCTGGACCTGCTTCATCATCTTCTGCATATTTCCAAAACCCATTTTTATTCATCCTCCTCTATTCTTCTGATGATCTTGCCGTCAAATAGGCGCAGCGCTATATTCACCAACTCATCGGGGTTACCGGCGGCCTTTTTTGCCGCGGCATGGCGAGGGGGCCTTGTCTCCTGTTCAGCTGTGGACTCCTTGCCGCCTCCGGGGTCAGAGTGATCAGGGGCGCCGGGTTGGCGGCGTTCGTCATCCTCCGCGGCCACATCCAGCTGAAGGGAGCACCCGCATTCCCTGAGGCTCTCCTTTATGGTTTTCAGATTATCATCCTTCTTAATCAAATCACAATACAATGAGGGCGCCATCAGCAGCAGGGTGTTCCCGGCTCTTTTTAGTTTACATCTGGGTAAGACCCTGGAGAGAAGAGGCTGCTTGCCGGCGCTTTTTATAAGAAAATTATGGAGAGCGTAGAGATCCGGGTTATTATCGGCAGCCGGCGTTGCTTTCACTTCTCCGGCCTTGTGAGGTTCCGCCGCCTCCTGCCGCGGGGCCTCCTCCCGTTGCGGGGCCTTCTGCGAGGCGCTCCGGGCCGCGGAAGAGTGAGCCGGCGCAGCTTGCTCTCGCGCCGCCCTGCCGGCCATCTTCTCCGCTGGGCTTCCCGGCGAGGGGACGCCTGTCAGACGCAGCAGCGCCAATTCCAGGAGAAGGTCCGGCCTGGGGCTCCCCTTCATCTCCCCCTCTGCAAGCGCGATCTCGCGCAACAAGCGAGCATAAAATACTTGTTCCTTTTTCCCCACACCCTGACGAAATAGCAGTTCGCGCCCATAATCCGCCAGCTGCAGAAGTACCTGCCGCGGGTCGGATCCCCTTTCAAAAATAACATCCAGCCGGCCGAGGGACCCCGGCACGTCCCCTTGAGCAGCCGCGGTTATAATCCCCTTCAGCTCCTCATCCCCTAAAGCGCCGGTCAGAAGCTCTATATCTTTGCGCCGGATCTTTCCCCCGGCAAAGCTGGCGGCCTGATCCAGCAGCCCCAGGGCATCGCGCAAAGCTCCCCCCGCCTGGCGGCTGATCAGCTCCAATGCCTCATCCTCAACAGACCATCCTTTCTCCCCGGCTATCCTGGCCAGCTGATTTTTGATCAGTAAGCGGCTGAGCCGCCGGAAGTCAAAACGCTGACAGCGGGAAAGGATGGTGAGCGGCACTTTATGCGCTTCGGTTGTGGCGAGGATAAACACAGCGTGAGCAGGAGGCTCCTCCAGGGTCTTCAAGAGAGCGTTGAACGCCTCCCCGGTCAGCATATGCACTTCATCGATAATATAAACCTTGTACCTGCCACCGCTGGGGGCCATGCCCACCTTCTGCCTGAGATCACGGATCTCCTCAATTCCGCGGTGGGAGGCGGCATCCATCTCTATGACATTAAGAGAAATCCCATCAGTAATGCTACGGCAGGAAAGACAAACCCCGCAAGGCTCGCCATCTTTAAGGGACAGGCAATTCAAGGCCTTGGCCAGAATGCGGGCGGTGCTGGTTTTCCCTGTTCCCCGCGGCCCGCAGAAAAGATAGGCATGCGCCGCTCTCTCCATAAGCACAGCATTGCGCAGCGTGCGGCAGACATGTTCCTGCCCGATCACTTCCCCAAAGGTTTGCGGGCGCCACTCCCTGTATAAAGCCATCTGTTCCATCTTTTAAAACCCCCTGCCTAATACAGCTTAAATATATTACAACCGCCGCCTATAAGCAATAGATCAGGAGCAGATCAGAGGGACGGTCCCTCTCGCGCACTGCAATATTTTTGACAAAATAAAAAGACCGCTATCCTGCTTCCTGTCAAGGAATTGCGGCCGCTTTTCGACTAACCACTAAAATTAAGGCCGTGCACCTGTCTCCGAATTACACCTTCCAGGCGGTACCGGCACAGTTAGCTCGGTTCAGGCGCTCCCGAGGCACCCAGGATAATCCGCTTACCGCTGCTTCCTTCCGGACCTGACGGGGTTCGCGGGTTCCTGCTGCGCGGGACCCAAACGTCAACGCCACTTATACCGGGCGGCCCCACAAAGCTAACCCTCGGACAGGAATTCGACCCCGCTCTAGCGGACTGCGGGTTACAGGGAACCGCTACCTCCCCATCTAGCACGACCAAATTTAAAATTTTTTCACTGGTGCGCCCAGAGGGAGTCGAACCCCCAACCTACAGATCCGAAGTCTGTCGCTCTATCCAGTTGAGCTATAGGCGCTGACAGAGAGTAATATGGCGGAGAGAGTGGGATTCGAACCCACGAGGCGGGGTTTTACCCGCCCACTCGATTTCCAGTCGAGCGCTTTCGTCCAACTCAGCCATCTCTCCGCAAGCTCTTTTTATTATATCATCTTTTATAATTCAAGCAAAGGCTGCTATTTTTCCTCCCATATATTAGCGGCGCCTGTTTCCTTGACCAGAAAAATGCAGACCACAGCGATCACTATGGCTGCCAGGAGTATCAGGAAACCGTTGCGGTAGACAGCGATATCTGTTAAAGAGGTTCCCGCTCTGTCGAAATACATTCCCACAGCAAGCGGAAGAAGAGCAGCGCCTAAAAACCCGCCGGTGTTAACAATAGATGTGGAGACGCCTGCCAGCTGCGGGGGGTTGACCTCCTTAGCCACCGCAAAAGAAAGAATAAAAGTAGCGCAGCTGAACCCCATCAGGAAAAAGAGCGGATAAAGGATCCCGAGCGGCGGTTTCCCCCCGCCGCTGAAAACGAGAATCGCCCAGGTTGCCAGATAAACGACCCCGAAGCAGATCATCGGTTTCTTCCGGCTCTTTATCCGGTCAGAGATCACCCCGATAGCGATACTTCCCAGCATCAATCCCAGGGTAGCGATCATCGGATAGTTTGCCGCTGTGCTTTTGGATACCCCGTAAACATCCATCATATAAGAAACCCCCCAGGTTCCGGAAAAGGCGATATAAGAACCGAATATTCCGGCGAAGATAAAGAACCCCGGCCAGGTTGAGGGGTTGCTCAGCACCGCGGTCAATGACCGCAGGAAAGAAACAGGCTTTTTCACGCCGGCATCGGTACCGGCAGCCGGCTGCGCCGCAGCAGGCGCCACCTCGCCCGGGCTGTTGCGGATGAGCAGATAGCAGAGAACAGCTATGGCCAGAGAGGCCAAACCGATTACAGCAAAGGTATGCCGCCATGTAAAGAGAGCGACCATAAAGACCAGAGGCGTCTGCGCCAGCAAACCTCCCAGATTGCCGATAAATGAGGTAACGCCGGACATGGTGCTGAACTCCTCAGGCCGGAACCACTGGTCGAGGATCTTCAGGATACAGACAAAAACCACCGCTACGCCGATCCCTACCAGGAGTCTTCCCAAAAACGCCCAGCCCACTGATGGGGCGTACCCAAAAACAAGGGAACCGGCGCCGGCCAGGAGCATCCCTGCGGTCACCGTTTTGCGCGCCCCCCATGTATCCGCCAGGATACCGGTCGGGAACTGCATCAGCATATAAGCGTAAAAGTAAGCGGCGCCCAGATTAGCGAACGTGGCGCTGGAAATATTAAAAGCGTCCACCAGGTTGTCCTTCACTACCCCGGCTGCCATCCTGTGAAAAAAAACAACGATATAGGCGAAAACCATGATACCCCATACCAGCCAGCGGTATCTTTCAACACGCCCCTGTATGCGCCTGGCCGGCGCTGCCCCATCAGGGTCCGCGGTGGATCTGCTCAACATTACTCCCCCCTAAAACTATGATTCCAGTGATACAACCCTGTTCAAGGCTACTCTTCCCGGTCAATTGCTGCCGCTGTGAGCGCTGATCACTGCTTGCCTTATTATACAAAACATACCGGAAAAATGTAAGCACCAAAAAATTTACAATATGTTGGCAATAAATAAAAATTTATGTTATAATTTTTATCCAATGCATGGGGGAGTAATTGGCGTAATCACGCGGCAAATCAACATACCGACTATGCGGTCTGGTTTGCCTTAATTAATGAGACTCATGTATAGCTATTAAGGCTGTACATGTTTCATATCTCGAGAGAAAGCAGGTACGGCAATAGCGTACCTGCTTTATTTTCAGGAGGATAAAGCATGGGACTTTTTGAATTGTTTATGGTCGCCCTGGGTTTATCAATGGATGCTTTTGCGGTAGCTCTCTGCAAAGGGCTAAACATGTGGAAAATAAATTACCGCCATGCTGTAATTATTGCCCTTTTCTTCGGCGGGTTTCAGGCAGCGATGCCCTTTTTGGGATGGTTATTAGGGCGGCAGTTTGAACAGTACATAACCAGTTTTGATCATTGGATAGCATTCCTGTTGCTGGCTTTCATCGGAGGGAAAATGCTGCTGGAAGCTTTCCAGGAGGGCGGCGAGTCCCCTCAATGCAACGCCAGGCTTAACCTGAAAGAGCTGTTTATTCTGGCAATAGCAACAAGTATCGACGCCCTGGCTGTCGGCATTACTTTTGCCTTCTTAAAGACTTCAATCTGGCTGTCGATCTCTCTTATCGGCTTTACTACGTTCATTATATCTTTCGCCGGTGTGGTTGCCGGGAACAGATTCGGTGCAAAATATAAAAGCAAGGCTGAGATCGCCGGCGGCCTCATCTTAATTTTCATAGGGATCAAAATTTTGTTTGAACACCTCAAATAACAGCCTTAACGAACGGTTTTCCCTTTCTCTTAACAGGACCGGCCCCGATTTTATGTTACTGCGCTTGTTTTCGCTGCCTCATTTGCTTACCTGCCACTAATTGCAGTTCGCACATGTCCATGATAAAATTACCTTGGTTTTAATTTGAAATGAGGCGGAAAACCTTGGAGAATGAAAGCAGAGAACTAGACGAAAAATTTATGAAAGAGGCCCTCAAAGAAGCATATAAAGCCGCCGCGAAGCTGGAGGCCCCGGTGGGAGCGGTGGTGACGCTTGGGGATCAGGTGATCGCCCGCGGCCATAATCTCCGGGAAAGGCTCGGCGACCCTACCGCGCATGCAGAGATTATTGCTATGCGAGAGGCCGCCTTGAGACTGGAGAGCTGGCGCTTGAACGAATGCACCCTCTATGTCACCATGGAGCCCTGCCCCATGTGCGCGGGAGCAGCGATTCAGGGGAGAGTGGGAAGGATTGTCTACGGCGCCGACGACCCCAAGGCCGGAGCAGCGGGGTCCTGTGTGGATCTTCTGGGAGAAACCTGCTTTAACACCCAGGTGCAGGTAACAGGCGGTATCCTCAAAGAAAAATGCGCCTATGTCGTGCAGGAGTTTTTCCGCAGACTCCGCTCCGGAAAGAAATCAGCCGAATCTCCGGTCGGGGACGAGGACAACAACTAGAGCAACCAGGGGATGGAGTAAATACTACCAACTCCTAATGGAATATAATCATTCCCGTATTCTTTAATCAAAGCACTCCTGCTATCCTGATCACAGCAATGGCAAGGAGCGATTTTCCTTACGCCAAGACTCTTAAAATGATTAGCAAGATCTCCTGCATCAGCCGGTGAGAAATGACAAAATGCTGCAATCAGCAGCAAGATATCAAACCCTTTTCTTAACTCTTTGACACGCCTAATCATCTCCAAAACTTTTTCAGGCATGCGCGATGCAAACATAACTAAACCATTACTAGCTTCGGTTTCCAGAAGCAGAGATAGGGTGTCGTCCCATGCTGCGACCATAATTCCGCCCGAGATCAATTCGACGTCCCTGACTTGGATAGCTTTTCCCTTATTTCTTGTAATATTTCTGCAAATACTGTTCGGAGAAAGAGGAAGATAGATATCCAACCCCGGGCAAATACTCAGCAGACCATCAAGTCCCCCGATATGGTCTTGATCTCGATGGGAAAGAACAACAGAATCAATTTCCAGTGGATTTATCCCCAGATATTTCATGTTGTCCAACAGGATGGTTTGATTCCAACAGGTATCGAATAATATAGTCTCTTCTTTGGTTCTGACCAGACAAGAAAAGCCCCAATCAGGTGTTAACCCTGGATAAAAACACCTGTTATCATAAACTACAGTAATTTGATCACTGTCTCCCACTCATCTAGTCACTTCCTCCCTGTAATAAGTAACCATGAAAACGGGCCGGCCGACCCACTATCTCCAATCAATCCCTAGGTTGAGGTTTGCCCTTGCCGCCGCTCATTTTCCCGGCTTTTGGCAAGCAGCACCGGCCGAGGCAGCCAGGGTAGTCAGGGAATCTTCCCGGTTTAAAATCATCTGCAATAGCCTGGCCTTACAAGCATCTACACCGGCAAAATTCATATTGGGAACATAATATTTCTCCAAGCCCAGATGTAACATCTTAGCATCCTTAAGTAATGCGACAGCTTCATTGACAAGTTCCGTCACTTTATGTTCTTCCCGGAGGCAGTTGACATTGTTCCTTAAATAGCTATTAAGGTTATAGTTATAAGATCCCTGACAATTCCGGTTACAATCCTGGTTAGCCGTGGTTAGGGCTATTTTGAGCTCAGGAATAATCAGGTGTTCTATTTTATTCGGATCGAGAGGTCTGTGATAGTACTCGGCATTAAATCCTCTCGCTTTGGCTTCCGCCCCAACTCTCTTCAGCACTTCGGTTTTACCGCTTCCGATCCTCCCTACGATCATATAT
>DHAA01000091.1:0-4410 GCA_002397275.1 Thermacetogenium sp. UBA4966
CTTCGGCTTTAAACGCAGCCAGTGAAGCAGCATTCCGCTCTGGGAGAGAGTGAATGATGTAAAAACCCCCACCGCATACAATGGGATGAGCAGGTGAGTATCCCCTTGGAATAACAACACCAGAATAATGGCCATGACCGCCAGAAAAATGATTCCATTGGAATAGTTGAGGCGGTGTCCGCGCAGGGCGAGTTGTCTGGGCACATAGCCGTCCTGGGCGATTACGGAAAGCAGGGTGGGGAAGCCGGCAAAGGCGGTATTGGCCGCCATGGCCAGGATCAACATAGTAGCCACCTGAATAAAATAAAACATAAACCCTTTTCCAAAAACGTCAATGGTAAGCTGCGCGATGACCGTCAATTGGGGATCAGGAACAGCATGATAGATTCTGACCAGGTAGGCGACACCGCCAAAAGTGACGAGGACCGCGGTCGCCAGCAAAAGGTAGGCGGCCTTGGCATTTTTCTGGGAAGGCGGCGCGAAATTGGGAACAGCGTTGCTGATGGCCTCGACCCCGGTCAAGGCGCTGCAGCCCGATGAAAACGCTCGCAGCAGCAGAAATACGCTTACCACGCCTGTACCGAAGGAGACGTGTGCAACAACAGGGGCAGCCGTAGGAGTGTAATTGCCGCTGAAATATTTGAGCAATCCTGCGACAATAAGCGCAAGCATCGCCGCGATAAAAGCGTAGGTCGGGATGCTGAATATCTGTGCCGATTCTCTTATCCCCCGCATATTTCCGATTACTAACAGAACTATGATCACCACCGCTATTAAAACACGGTGGGGGTAGAGAACAGGAAGGGCGGATGTAACGGCCGCCGTACCGGCGCAGATGCTGACCGCGACCGTGACTATATAACCTACCGAAAGCGACGACCCGGCAATTAACCCGTAAATTGTACCCATATTTTCCTTGGCGACGATATAGGCGCCTCCGCCGTTCGGATACGCCTCGACGGTCTGGCGGTAGGAAAATATCAGAATAAGCATGAGCAGTAGGATGGCCCCCGCCACCCTGGGCATCCATAGGTATGAAGCCAGCCCGATTATAGGCACCAGTATCCAGAGCATTTCTTCAACTGCATAGGCGACAGAAGAGATGGCGTCGCTGGATAGGATGGCCATACCCCGGAAAACATTGAAGTTTTGCTCGCCGAGTTGGCTGTTGGACAGCCTGTCGCCCAACACCCAGCGCATTAGCTGATTGAACATGATCTTATTTTATCCTCCGCGCAATCAAAAATAAAATGCACGACTTACTGATAAGCACTATTATACTACCGGTTTATATAAAGTAAAGAAAAAAAGCAAAGAAAAAAAGCCCATCCATGAATCAGGATGAGCTTTTTTTCCACGCTTTATTCCCTGGAGGCAAAAACCTGGGACACAGCGGCGGCCGCTGCGATTTTGACCAGGTCGCCGGAGATGAAGGGGAGTGCGCCCAGCGCCAGCAGCTTACTGATATCGTGGATGCCTGTGCTCCATCCCAGCCAAATCGTTCCGATCCCCAGAATGATGATTAGGTCCGCAGCGGACATAATCATCAGCAGTCCGGGAAGGCGTTTCGCCCAGGCAAAGCGATTATAAAGCAATCCGGTAAAGTAGGCGGCAGGTATAAAACCTACCATGTAACCTGCTGTTGATCCTGCCAATATGGCGGCGCCCCCTGTGGCGCCGGCGAACCATGGCACGCCTATCCCTCCCAGCAGCAGGTAGACCGTAGTGATCAATGCTCCGCCCTGTGCCCCCCAGATCACTCCTGCAAGGAGAACGGCGAATGTCTGGCCGGTGATAGGCACAGGAGTCCAGGGCAAGGGGATTCTGATCTGAGCAGCCAATCCGATCAGCGCGGCTCCTGCCAGGGTCATGGTCAACTTCATTAAAAAGCCGGCGTTGTTATCCCAGGCCTGTGTGTGCCTTATCTGTTTCAGCTTTCTCAAATGATAATTCCCTCCTCAGACAATAATTTGATTCCACCGCGGAGTTCCGCTAAAGGTGCTGGTTGTGCGTTAACCTGCTCGCTACGACGGGGATTTTCCAGCGTGAAAAGACTTTTTGCAGTGGGATCAGGATTTAATTTGAATTATATTGCCGTCAAGAATGCAATGTCAACAGCTTCCGGTGAAGAATACATTATACACCGCCCCTGCTCGTGTCTACCCAGCTATATCCAATATATCCAAAGGCAGGCTGGATTCCAGCGAAGCGACCATTATGGAGCCCCGGGTAACAGCATCAGGCGCAGCGAAGCTGCCGGCTATTTTGGAGGTCGGAAGCAGGATGTCGGAGGCCGGAAATAGGAACAGCGGCAGAGCAGCCCGAAAGTTGGAGGTCAGAGTTTGGATGTCAGAAACGTCTTTTCCGACTTCTAACTTCAGACTTCTCACATCCAGTCATAATAGGGAGCAAGCGGAATCAGCCCGGGATGGTAGATCGCCTCTGAATAGCACAACACCTGCTCAGTGATTGCCAGGCAGCCGGCGGGAGATTATAATTAACTGAGCAGTGAATGGAAAAGGGCGTGCATCTATGAAACTATATGAAGCTATGCAACTAAAGGAAAAAGAAATGATCTGTTTTGTAGGCGCCGGGGGAAAAACGGGGCTTATGCAAAGGCTCTTTGGCGAATGTGCGCAGCAGGGAAGAAGGGTTTTAGTCACCACCAGTACAAAAATGTACAGATCACAGCTAACAGAGTGCTGCCGGCTTATCTTGGAAGAGGATGAAGAGAGACTGCGTAAAAAATTAATCGATGCCTCTGCCGGCGAAATGTTTCTGGCTGCCGGAAAGGGGCTGACAGCCGGCGATAAAGTTATAGGTCTGAGCAGAGAGTTTATAGACAGACTGTATATTTCCGGTTTGTTTGACTATATTTTAGTTGAAGCCGACGGCGCTAAGGGCAGAGCCTTAAAGGCGCCTGCCTCCTTCGAACCGCAGGCGCCTGAGCGGGCAACCTGCGCGCTTGTTGTGGCGGGGATCGACGTACTGGGCCGGCCGCTGACCGAGGAATATGTACACCGCTGCCCTATCGCTGCGCAGCTCTCTGAGCAAGAACCGGGAACACCGATTACTGCCGCTACTATGTTAAGCATATTCAGATATTACAGGCTGATTCTCAATCAATTGTCTGCGGAGATGAGGATCAGCGCCGTGCTCAATAAGGCTGACGGCGAAGATGCGAAGCAACGGGCTGAAGAGGTGGCGAGGGTTTTGCTCCCGGAGATGGGCAGGGCTTTGATCACCTCAACATTGTTGGAGGAACCTGTATGGGAGGCGGAGTTGTGATCAGCGCGGTGATTCTGGCGGCAGGCCTTTCCAGAAGGCTGGGGGGGAGGCCGAAACAGCTGCTGAGGCTTGGCGGTAAAACAATTATCGAACACGTTGTGGAAAATGTTCTGCGGACAAGCGCGGAGGAAGTCATTGTCGTGCTGGGCGCTCGCTGCCAGGAAATCCGGCAGGTTTTAAATCCCTATCCTGTGCAGTGCATCTATAATCCGCGCTATAAGGAGGGGATCGGCGCCTCTGTTGCCGCAGGCGCGGAGGCGGCGTCTCCGCATGCGCAAGGGATTATGTTTGTGGTTGGGGACCAGCCGCTGCTTTCGTCGGATTATATGAGCCGGCTATTGAAGGTTTTTCTTGAAAAAAAACCGCTGATCTTGAAACCGGAAAACGGTATGCCCGCCGTATTCTCCGGCGGCCTAAAACAGGAATTGATGAGCCTGACCGGGGATACCGGCGGGAGGCAGCTGATAAAAAAATATCGGGAAAAAGTTGTCATGCTTCCCGCTCTACCGGCAAGCCAAACCCTGGATGTGGACACGGAGCATGATTATCAGAAAGTGCTGGAGATCTGGCAATCGATGCATCGGGCAACCGACCGCTAGGTCGATCTGCTAAAATCATCGGCAAGTGTTCTCCCCGATCAGTAAATCAGGCGGGGAGTTCCGTGAACGGAATGGCTGTCTGAATTCAAAAGAAAGGCAAGCTGATAGGAAAGAGGAGGAGGTCGGCGATGACAAGAAATCTCTTTTTAACGGGAAGGGTAAAGTGCGGCAAGTCTACTCTGCTTAAGCAGGAAATCACCCTGTATCTGGGCGAGATAGGGGGCTATCATGTCCGGCGCATCTTTTGCTCGGGGGAGCACCGCGGTTTCAGGATGGCGGAGATCTCCGGCCCAAAGAGCTATCTCCTGGAAGAGGAGGCCGTTTCTATTCATGATCAAAAAGACCTGGTGGTTTATCTCAGTGATAACGGCAGCTGGGAGTCTTGTGCGCAGACCTTTGAAGAGACGGGAGTCGAGATCCTGGAGAGGGCTTACCATAACGGTAAGAAAGTAATTTTGATGGACGAACTGGGCACGGCGGAGCAGTTTGCCCCGCGCTTTCGCAGGATGGTGAATATGCTGCT
>DHAA01000091.1:4786-10586 GCA_002397275.1 Thermacetogenium sp. UBA4966
CCCAAGGTTTTTTTATTTTACGGTATGCTATGGCTATCTTCTGTCTAGTAATCCATTCCTCCCATGCCGCCCATACCTCCTGGAGGCATCGGGGGCATTGCATCCTTTTTCTCCGGAATTTCGGAGATCAAGGCCTCTGTGGTCAGCAGCATGGAGGCGATGCTGGCTGCGTTCTGCAGGGCGCTTCTGGTTACTTTCAGCGGGTCGACGATGCCTTCCTTCTCCATATTGGTATACTCTTCTGTGAGGGCGTCGAAGCCCATCCCGCGCTCTGAATGCTTCACGTGTTCAATAACTACCGATCCTTCCAGCCCTGCGTTTTCGGCGATTTGGCGCAGTGGTTCTTCCAGGGCGCGGCGCACGATCTTAACGCCTACCGCCATGTCTCCCTCCGCCTTGATTTCGTCAAGCACGGGGATGATGTCCACCAGGCTTACCCCGCCGCCGGGGATAATTCCCTCTTCAACGGCTGCTCGTGTGGCGGAAAGGGCGTCTTCGATGCGGTGCTTCTTCTCTTTCAGTTCGGTTTCGGTCGCCGCTCCAACCTTGATCACAGCCACGCCGCCGGCCAGCTTGGCGAGGCGTTCCTGAAGCTTCTCACTGTCATAATCAGAGGTGCTTTCTTCAATCTGAACTTTGATCTGATTGACGCGTTTCTTGATGTTCTCAGCGCTTCCTTCGCCCTCGACGATGGTGGTGTTTTCCTTATTGATCTTTACCTTTTTGGCGTGTCCTAGTTTGTCCAGATCCACATGCTCCAGTTTGTAGCCCATATCTTCGGTAATGAAGGTACCGTTGGTGAGGATAGCGATATCCTCCAGCATCGCCTTGCGGCGGTCGCCGAAGGCCGGCGCCTTAACGGCAGCGCACTGCAGAACTCCCCGCATCTTGTTGACCACCAGCGTGGCCATAGCCTCTCCTTCCAGATCCTCGGCGATGATCAGGAGTGGCTTGCCTGTGCGGACGACCTTTTCCAATATAGGAAGCAAGTCGCCGACAGCGGAGATTTTCTTCTCATAGATGAGGATATACGGTTCTTCGAGCTCTACTTCCATGGTTTCCGAGTTGGTAATAAAATATGGCGAGATATAGCCGCGGTCGAATTCCATTCCTTCCACGACTTCGACAAGGGTCTCAATACTCTTGGATTCCTCTACGGTAATGACCCCGTCCTTGCCTACTCTTTCCATGGCGTCCGCAACCAGTTGGCCGATCTCCTTGTCATTGCCGGCAATAGCCGCGACATGAGCTATCGATTCCCTGGTTTCCACCGGGTTGCTGATTTTTTTCAGTTCATCAACCGCTTTTTCTACCGCCATATCGATGCCGCGTTTCAAAAAGATGGGGTTGGCGCCTGCGGTGACATTTCTCAATCCCTCGCTGACAATAGACTGGGCGAGAACGGTTGCGGTTGTGGTACCGTCGCCGGCGATTTCGTTGGTTTTGGACGCCACTTCCTTGCAGAGCTGGGCGCCCATGTTTTCAAAAGCGTCTTCCAGTTCGATTTCCTTAGCGACGGTAACCCCGTCCTTGGTAATGGTCGGGGAGCCGAATTTCTTTTCGAGAACCACGTTGCGGCCTTTAGGACCAAGGGTGGTTTTTACTGCTTCGGCCACGATATTTACGCCCTTTTCCAATTTCTTGCGGGCTTCGCTGTCAAAAACAATCTGTTTTGCTGGCATAAGCTACCAAGCCTCCTTATTATACCTTATTCCTTAATGGCCAATATGTCGTTTTCGCGCATGATCAGGTATTCCTCTTCCCCGATCTTGATTTCGCTACCGCCGTATTTGGCATAAATAACCTTGTCGCCTGCTTTTACTTCAGGCGGGACGCGGGTACCGTTATCCAGCATCCGTCCCTGTCCTACTGCGATGACTTCGCCCTCTTGCGGCTTCTCTTTCGCAGTGTCCGGCAGGTAGATTCCCCCTTCGGTTTTCTCCTCTTTGGAGAGAGGTCTTACCAGAACATGTTCACCAAGTGGCTTGAGCATTAAACAACCCTCCTCAAATAATATGGATCTTATTGTTTATGTATTAGCACTCAATATAAAAGAGTGCTAATAAAATCTATGTAAATGATACAAATGAAGGAGCTGCTTGTCAATACTTTTTTAATCATTATACCCAAAATTTTTAGAAAAACGCATTTTCGGTGGGAAAAAGGGATGGTTTTGCGAAAAATGGATCAAGCCAGGTGGGCGATGACCAGGGTTTGATTCCCTTTCTCTCTGACACAGGATGGGCAGGTGATGAGACAGAGATAGAGATCCTTGATCTTTTTCCCGTTCTTTTTGAGGTGGCGCGTCAGCTTGTCTATATCTTTCCCCATTTGCATGAGAGGCGCCTGCACAACCCGAGAATAAAACCTGCCTTGCAGCCTCAGGCAGGAGGGGTCCTTTTCCCAAGGCCCTTCGTCTCGGGGAGTTTGAATCTCCACATAGAGTTCTCCCCGGAAAAGGCCGCTTTTCAAAAGAATCATAGCGTCTTTTTTAATAATATACCCCTTGCTGCCGGCTTCGGCCATAGCGATTACAATATCCTCATGGTAGGAAATCGGCTGGTGAAAAGCCATGCGTGTGGTAACCCGGTAAAAAAAACGGGGCGTTTCCCAGAAGCGCTCCTTTTCGTGCCAGTCCTCGGGGTTGATCCTCTGGCAGTGGCAGCGCTCGATCATTCCCATCATCTCCCGATCGTTTCTCAACCTAACTTGTTACTTCTGCAATTAAACTGTGGTTCCTGCCGCTGTTATAAAATTCCTTAAAAGGCTGTTAGTTGTAGGCAGCGGTGTTATTGTCAGGGCGCATGAAAATATGAGAGGGGGAATAAAATACTTTTTAGAAAGAGGAGGTGAATAACTTTTGAAAATTATTTTACTGCATCATCGCAGACTGTTGTTGTGGGCCGCCTGTTTCATTTTTTTAGCAGGCGTTTTCTTCCTGTCGGGTCTGCATAATCAGGTTGCCGGGGTGTTCAGCGGCGGTGAACGGGAAGTACCCATCTATGCGGTGGACACCAAGGAAAAGAAGCTGGCCATTTCTTTAGATGCCGCCTGGGGGGCTGATTGTACGCCGTCTCTGTTAAAAATATTGAAGGAAAATAATATTAAAACAACTTTTTTCCTGACCGGCATCTGGGTAAAAGAATATCCGGAGATGGTTAAAAAGATTGCTGAATCCGGCCATGAACTGGCGAATCACTCTTCAACGCACCCTCACTGCAACTCACTTTCCGAAGAGGAATTCCTTAAAGAACTGAAGGAAAATGAGGAGATGATCTACAAGCTGACGAAAAAACGAACCCGCCTCTTCCGGCCGCCCTTTGGGGAGTATGACAATACCAATATCAGGGCCGCGCGCAAGAACGGATACGAGGTGATCCAATGGAGCGTCGATTCCCTGGATTGGCAGGAGGCAGGGGTAGAGGCTGTTGTTGACCGCGTCCTTAAAAACGCTCACCCCGGGGCGATCATACTTTTTCACAATAATGCCAAGTACACCCCGCAGGCGCTCCCTGTGATCATCAAAAAGCTAAAAGCGGAAGGCTATAAAATTGTGCCTGTTTCGGAATTGCTGATTAAGGGCGATTATTATGTGGAAAAGCATAACGGATTGCAGAAAAAAGCCGCAGGGAGCAGCTAAAACTCCCTGGGCTTGCAGATGATCTCTTTAATTTTGGTATCGAAAAAATTATTGGAGTGGGCCGGAACGATCACCAGGGCGGTATCCGCGCCGGTTCCTGAGCCGCCCACAGCTATAATCTCTTGGCCGTAAGGGAGCAAGCCGGCGTCGAGAGCCATCGCGGAGATCTCCGCGCAAACCTTGACACCTTGCCCTAACATCCTCAGAGACTGGGCTATAATCTCTGCCGGATAGACCCCCCCGAACTTGTTGCGCAGCGCCCGGTCCACGCCTGCCAGAAGGTGGGTTGTCGTCAGTATCTTGACCCCCTTTGCAGATAGCTTATCTCTGGTCGCGGCCGGCATCTCGTCGTCGCCGGGGGACATGAACCCGACGTGGTGAGTGACGCAGATCACAGCTAATCCCTGCTCCAGAAAGTATCCCACTGTAGCGCCGCTGTTTGATGCCACCACGATATGGGTGATCTTCAGCTCTTTCGCTCTTTGAATCGCCAGTTTGGAAACGGCCTCCGTGTTGGCCGGCCCTTTTTGCTGCCAGTACATGATACTCCTCCTCCTTCAAAACGGTAAACTTTCGGCATTTTTCCGCCTGTAATTTTATCGGTGAAACTATGTCCTTAAACGCCGCCTTCCGGTTGCGGAAATGAGCCGAAGATCTTTCTGAAATGGAAACCGTAGATGGCAAAGGTGATCGCCTCCGGAAGGAAGCGCGGGTATTTGAATAACGTTTTCATGAGAAACTTCCAGTAGTGACGCCGTCCCTTTTCTAAAAATCCCAGGATAAACATTGCCTTAAAGAGGGCCTTGACATAGCAGAAACGCAGCATGGAAATGTCTTTCTTTTTTGCCGGTCTAAATTCTTTGAAAAACTCCATGACGCGCTCATAATAAGATTTAGGGTCATAAATGGTGGTGACGATCTTTTTGTATCCGTCGATCAGTTTGTGAATGTTCATTTTCGGGATGAAGTTAAAGGATAGATCGGTATTGTCCCCGCTGAAACCGGAATCCGGCAGAATGCGGTTCTCCTTTTTCAAACGGTTAAACAGCCTGGTCCCCACCGGCGCCTGCAGCAGGCCTACCATCGCCGTCACGATCCCGCTTTTCTGAATGAAGTTGATCTGGCGTTCAAAGATGGATTGAGTATCGCTGTCAAAACCGACTATAAACCCGGCGCTGACCTGAAGCCCGTAGTTCTGGATCTTTTTCACCGAAGCGATCAGGTCGCGATTGATATTGTGGAACTTGTTGCACTCCTCAAGGCTTTCTTCCGCGGGGGTTTCAATCCCGATAAAGACCGAGGCAAAATTGGCGCGCTGCATCAGCAGCAGCAGCTCGTCGTCGTCCGCAAGGTTGATGGATGCCTCCGTAATAAACCAGAAGGGAGTCTGGCGCTCATTCATCCACTGAATTATTGCGGGAAGCAGTTCTTTTTTCAGACGGGCTTTATTCCCGATAAAGTTGTCGTCAACGATGAAGATACCGCCTCTCCAGCCGCGGTCGTAAAGAGCGTCCAGCTCGGCGGTGAAGCGGTCTGTCGGCTTTAACCGCGGTTTGTGGCCAAAGAGCGCGGTGATGTCGCAGAATTCGCAGTCAAAAGGGCATCCGCGGGAAAACTGGATGCTCATCGTGGCATAATCGTTCAGATCGATCAGTTCCCATAAAGGGACCGGCGTTTTATCCAAATCCGGCATTTGATCGGTGGTATAGACGCGGTGCGGATATCCTTTTTCCAAATCCTCTAAAAAAGAGGCCAGGGTGATCTCACCCTCGTTGAGAATCAGGTGGTCGACTTCAGGGTATTTTTCAGGCTCCGAAGTAAAGAGGGCGCCTCCGGCGATGATCTTGACCCCCAGTTCTCTGCAGCGCTCGATGACCTCTCTGGTAGAGTTTTGCTGGATGGACATGGCGCTGATCATCACATAATCAGCCCAGCGCAGATCGTCGTCTTTGAGCTTGTGGACATTCATGTCTATCAGCTTTTTATCCCAATTTTCAGGCAGCATGGCGGCGATAGTCAGGAGTCCCAGAGGAGGCAGAGCGGCTTTGAGACCGATAAATTTCAATGCATATTTGAAACTCCAGAAGCTGTCGGGATACCTTGGATATACTAGTAACGCTTTCATCTGCTCACTCCCTTTGGCTGTTATTTTACCATAAC